>JBJXHB010000343.1:0-37057 GCA_046160725.1 Aquabacterium sp. | reverse complement strand
GGCCCGGGTCGACCCGGGCGGCCAGCTGACCCGTGACGACCTGATCGACGAGGCGCTTTTCACCGTGCAGGACCTGCGCCTGTTCTGGATCGAGCACGGGCACAAGTCACCGCCGCGCCGCGCCGTCGCGCAGCCTGGGCGCAACGAGCCCTGCCATTGCGGCAGCGGGCGCAAGTACAAGCTCTGCCACGGTGCGGCGGCCTGATACGCCTACGCCGGCTGACCCGCCGCAGATGGCTCCGGTACATTGCGGCGCCGGAAGGAACCCTTCAATGGATGCACCTCAACTCGCCGGCCGCCAGATCGTGTTGGGCCTGTCCGGCGGCATTGCCTGCTACAAGGCGGCTGAGCTGACCCGCGAGCTGGTCCGTGAAGGCGCCACTGTGCGGGTCGTCATGACCGACGCGGCGCAGCAGTTCATCACGGCGGTGACGATGCAGGCCTTGTCCGGGCACCCGGTGGTGACCAGCCAGTGGGACGCCCGCGAACCCAACAACATGGCCCACATCAACCTGACCCGCGGCGCGGACGCCGTGCTGGTGGCGCCGGCATCGGCGGACTTCATTGCAAAGCTGGCTCAGGGCCGCGCCGACGACCTGCTCAGCCTGCTGGTGCTGGCCCGGCCGCTGGGCGCCGGCGCGCAGCCGGTGCCTTTGCTGCTGGCGCCTGCCATGAACCGTGAAATGTGGGCACATCCGGCCACTCGGCGAAACGTCGCCCAGGTGGTGGCAGACGGGGCCACGGTGCTGGGCCCCGGCAGCGGTGACCAGGCCTGCGGCGAGGTCGGGGACGGCCGCATGCTGGAGGCACAGGAACTGCGCGACGATCTGATCGCCTTCTTCCAGCCCAAGCGGCTGGCCGGACGCCGTGTGCTGATCACCGCCGGGCCGACCTACGAAGCGTTGGACCCGGTGCGCGGCATCACCAACCTGTCCAGCGGCAAGATGGGCTTTGCGGTCGCCCGGGCAGCCGCCGAAGCCGGGGCCGACGTCACCCTGGTGGCAGGCCCGGTGGCACTGGCTACGCCCCGTGGCGTGCGCCGGCTCGAAGTGCGCAGCGCACGGCAGATGCACGACGCGGTGCTGCCGGTCGCGGCCGGCTTCGACATCTTCGTCGCGACCGCGGCGGTGGCCGACTGGCGGCCGGCCACCAACGCCGACCAGAAGATCAAGCAGGACGGCAGCGGCACCGTGCCGACCCTTTCAATGACCGAGAACCCGGACATCCTGGCCGAAGTGGCGCGACTGCCAGATGGACCGTGGTGCGTCGGATTCGCTGCCGAAAGCCATGACCTGGCGCGGCATGCCCGGGAGAAGCGTCTGCGCAAGAAGGTGCCGCTGCTGGTCGGCAACATCGGCCCCGCTACTTTCGGTGCCGACGACAACCAGTTGCTGCTGGTGGACGAGCACGGGGAGCATGAGACGCCGCGCGCCGGCAAGTTGACCCTGGCCCGCCTGCTGGTGACGGAGATCGCGGACCGGCTGCCGGCCCGGCGTGGCTGACATGCACCGACCCGCAGACAACCGGCCATGACCATGCCCCCGCCAATCATCGCCCTGCGCGTGCTCGACCCGCGCATGGCCGACCAGCTGCCGGCTTACGCGACGCCGGGAAGCGCGGGCCTCGACCTGCGGGCCGCCCTGGATGCGCCATTGACGCTGGCCCCCGGCCAGGCCGAGCTGATCCCTACCGGCCTGGCCATCCACATCGCCGACCCTGGCCTGGCCGCCATGATCCTGCCGCGCTCCGGGCTGGGCCACCGGCACGGCATCGTCCTGGGCAACCTGGTCGGCCTGATCGACAGCGACTACCAGGGCCCGCTGATGGTCAGCGCCTGGAACCGCAGCGGCCAGGCCTACACCGTGCAGCCCATGGAGCGCCTGGCCCAGCTGGTGATCGTGCCGGTGCTGCAGGCCCGCTTCGAGCGGGTGGACAGCTTCGAGGCCAGCGCGCGAGGCGCAGGCGGCTTCGGCTCCACCGGCCGCGGCTGAGCGACCAGCACGCAGCTGAGCGGAGCCCCTATAATCGCGGGCTTCGCCTGCCACCGGTCTGCCCGGGGCGCAAGCGGATAAGCACGGCGCGGGTCGGTTTCACCCGCTGCCGCAAGTGGCAACGGAAACCCTCGCTACCCGCGGCGCCGAGCGCCCGACGCGGCCGGTTTCCAATCGATCCAGGAAATCCATCATGGCCGTGGCCAATACCCACAACGCCGAGATCGTCAAGGCGCACGCCCGCTCCGAAAACGACACCGGCTCCCCCGAAGTGCAGGTGGCGTTGCTGACGTCCCGCATCAATGAACTGACCCCCCACTTCAAGACCCACTTGAAGGACCACCACGGCCGTCGCGGCCTGCTGCGTATGGTGAGCCGTCGGCGCAAGCTGCTGGACTACCTGAAGGGCAAGGACGCCGACCGTTACACCGCGCTGATCCAGAAGCTGGGTCTTCGCAAGTAATGCATCCATGACCCGCGGGGCCTGCCTGGACCACCAGCGCCGGCCCTGCGTTGCTGGAGCTCTGCACCCAGGCGCTGCTGTGTCATTCCAACGAGGGCCTCAACCGCCCGCGCTGGAATGGCATTGCGCCGCAACCTGCAGCCCGCTCCCGGCCCCACGGCGCGGCCGATCCTCGCGCCATATCGGCAACGGAGACACATCGCCATGAGCATATTCAACAAGGTCACCAAGACCTTCCAATGGGGCGCCAACCGCGTCACGCTTTCCACCGGTGAGGTGGCCCGCCAGGCTGGCGGCGCCGTCATGGTCGACATGGACGACACCGTGGTGCTGGCCACCGTGGTGGCGGCCAAGAAGGCCAAGCCCGGCCAGGACTTCTTTCCCCTGACGGTCGACTACATCGAGAAGACCTATGCCGCGGGCAAGATCCCAGGCAGCTTCTTCAAGCGTGAAGGCCGCCCCAGCGAGCTGGAGACCCTGACCAGCCGCCTGATCGACCGCCCGATTCGCCCGCTGTTCCCGGACGGCTTCTTCAACGAGGTGCAGGTGATCATCCATGTGATGAGCCTGAACCCCGAAGTGCCGGCCGACATCCCGGCCCTGATCGGCGCCTCCGCTGCGCTGTCCATCTCCGGCATCCCGTTCAGCGGCCCGATCGGCGCCGCCCGTGTCGCCCATGTCAACGGCGAGCTGGTGGTCAACCCCAGCCGCTCGCAGATGGCCCAGTCCAAGCTGGACCTGATCGTCGCCGGCACCGAAGCCGCCGTGCTGATGGTCGAGTCCGAGGCCGACCAGCTGTCCGAGGAGGCGATGCTGGCCGCCGTGGTCTATGGCCATGAGCAGGGCAAGGTCGCCATCGACGCCATCCATGCGCTGGTGCGCGACGCCGGCAAGTCCGAGTGGCTGTCATCTGGGGCCTGGACCCCGCCCGCCAAGGACGAGGCCTTCATCGCCAAGGTCAATGCCCTGGCCGAAGACAAGCTGCGCGTGGCCTACCAGATCCGCAACAAGCAGGCCCGCACCCAGGCCTGTCGTGAGGCCTATGCCGCCGTCAAGGCGGCCTTGGTCGCCGACGGCGCCGCCTTCGATGACGTCAAGGTGGAAGGGCTGCTGTTCGACATCGAGGCCCGCATCGTGCGTGGCCAGATCCTGGCCGGCGAGCCGCGCATCGACGGCCGCGACACCCGCACCGTCCGCCCGATCGAGATCCGCACCGGCGTGTTGCCGCGCACCCACGGCTCGGCGCTGTTCACGCGCGGCGAGACGCAGGCGCTGGTGGTGGCCACCCTGGGCACCGGGCAGGACGCCCAGCGCATCGACGCGCTGGCCGGCGAGTTCAGCGACCGCTTCCTGTTCCACTACAACATGCCCCCGTTCGCCACGGGCGAGACCGGTCGTGTCGGCACGCCGAAGCGGCGCGAGATCGGCCACGGCCGGCTGGCCAAGCGGGCCCTGGTGCCGCTGCTTCCGGCGGTCGATGAGTTCGCCTACACGCTGCGCGTGGTCAGCGAGATCACCGAGTCCAACGGCTCGTCGTCGATGGCCTCGGTGTGCGGCGGCTGCCTGGCGCTGATGGACGCCGGCGTGCCGATGAAGGCGCATGTGGCCGGCATCGCGATGGGCCTGATCAAGGACGGCAACCGCTTTGCGGTGCTGACCGACATCCTGGGCGACGAGGACCACCTGGGCGACATGGACTTCAAGGTGGCGGGCACGACCGCTGGCGTCACCGCGCTGCAGATGGACATCAAGATCCAGGGCATCACCAAGGAGATCATGCAGGTCGCCCTGGCCCAGGCCAAGGAAGCGCGCTTGCACATCCTGGCCAAGATGGCCGAGTCGGTGGACGGTGCCCGCACCGAGGTCAGCCAGTTCGCGCCGCGCCTGTACACCATGAAGATCAATCCGGAGAAGATCCGCGACGTGATCGGCAAGGGCGGCTCGGTGATCCGTGCGCTGACCGAAGAGACCGGCACCACCATCGACATCGGCGAGGACGGCACCATCACCATCGCCTCCACCGATGGCGACAAGGCGGCGCTGGCCCGCAAGCGTATCGAGGACATCACCGCCGAGGCTGAGATCGGTGCCATCTACGAGGGCGCGATCACCAAGATCCTCGACTTCGGCGCCTTGGTGCAGATCCTGCCGGGCAAGGACGGCCTGCTGCACATCAGCCAGATCGCCCATCAGCGCGTCGAAAAGGTCACCGACTTCCTGACCGAGGGTCAGGTGGTCAAGGTCAAGGTGCTGGAGACCGACGAGAAGGGCCGCATCAAGCTGTCCATGAAGGCGCTGCTGGAGCGTCCGGAAGGCATGGAAGAGGAGCGCCCGCGATTCGACCGCGGCGATCGTGGTGACCGCGGTCCGCGCCGTGACCATGGCGACCGCCCGCGCCGCGAGCGGTCGGACCGTGGCGACCGTGGTGGTGACCGGCCGGAGCGTGCCGAGCAGGCCCCGGCCGGGCCGGCGGCGGACGCGCCGGCGGGCGAGCCCCAACAGCAGCAGCAACAGCAGCAGTAAGTGCTGCAGCAGGCAAAGAAGCAGATGCGCGCCGTCGAGATCAAGACCTTCGGCCCGCCCGAAGGTCTGCAGCTGGGCGAGCGCCCGCTGCCCGTGGCCAGGCCGGGCGAATGCGTGATCAGGGTGTCCGCCAGCGGCATCAACCGTCCGGACGTGCTGCAACGCAAGGGCGCCTATCCGCCGCCGCCTGGGGCGCCAGACATCCCGGGCCTGGAAGTGGCTGGCGTCATCGAGTCCGGCGACGCCACGGCGCTGGCGGCCCAGGGCTTGCGCGTCGGCGACCGGGTCTGTGCGCTCGTGGCCGGCGGCGGCTATGCCGAGGTCTGCACCGCACCGGTGGTGCAGTGCCTGCCGGTGCCGGATGGCCTGAGCGACGTCGAGGCGGCCAGCCTGCCGGAGACGTTTTTCACCGTCTGGACCAATGTCTTTGACCGCGGCCGACTGAGGGCCGGCGAGACTTTGCTGGTGCAGGGCGGTACCAGCGGTATCGGTGTCACGGCCATCCAGCTGGCCAAGGCCATGGGCGCGCGGGTGCTGGCAACGGCCGGCAGCGACGACAAGGTCGCAGCCTGCCTGCGCCTGGGTGCCGATGTCGGCATCAACTACCGGACCTCTGATTTCAGTCAGGCCACCCTGGATGCGACCGAAGGCAAGGGCGCTGACGTCATCCTGGACATGGTGGCGGGCGACTATGTGGCCCGTGAGATCGCCTGCCTGGCCGACGAAGGCCGCCTCGTGATCATCGCGGTGCAAGGTGGCGTCCAGGTCGGTTTTGATGCCAGCCTGCTGATGCGCCGTCGACTGACGGTGACCGGTTCCACGCTGCGGCCCCGGCCGGTGGCGTTCAAGGGCGCGATTGCCGCGGCCCTGCGGGCGCAGGTCTGGCCGCTTCTGGCTGGCGGACAGATCAAGCCGGTGATCCACACGGTGTTTGCACCCGGCGATGCGGCCCAGGCGCATGCGCTGATGGAGTCCAACATCCACATCGGCAAGATCGTCCTGGACTGGACGCAGGGCTGAGCCGGCCTCAGGAGATGACGATGCGACGCAAGCTGGTGGCGGGCAATTGGAAGATGCACGGCAGCCGTCAAGCGAATGCGGAACTGTTGGCGGCCATCCAGGCCGGCCGTCCGTATGGTTGCGACGTGGCCGTCTGCGTGCCGTTTCCGTATCTGGCGGAGGTCGCCATGGCCCTGTCCGGCGGCGACCTGCGCTGGGGCGCCCAGGACCTGTCCAGCCATGAACAGGGCGCCTACACCGGCGAGGTGTCGGCGAGCATGCTGTCGGAGTTCGGCTGCCGCCATGTGCTGGTCGGCCATTCCGAGCGCCGGCAATACCATGCCGAAAGCGACCAACTGGTGGCGGACAAGGCCAAGGCGGCGCTGGCACGCGGCATCACGCCCATCGTCTGCGTGGGCGAAACCTTGGCCCAGCGCGAGGCCGGGCAGACCGACGAGGTGGTCAAGCGCCAGTTGTCGACGGTGATCCATACGCTGGCCCATTGCGCCAGCGAGATGGTGGTGGCCTATGAGCCCGTATGGGCCATCGGCACCGGCCGCACCGCTTCGCCGGAACAGGCGCAGGCGGTGCATGCGGTGCTGCGTGCGCAGCTGGCGGCCGCCACGCCGCGCGCCGCCCAGATGACGATCCTTTATGGCGGCAGCGTCAAGGCTGACAACGCTCTGACGTTGTTCGGCCAGCCCGACATCGATGGCGGGCTGATCGGCGGCGCGTCCTTGAAGGCAGCCGACTTCATCGCCATCTGCCGGGCTGCCGGTTGATCGATGTGCGCAACCGCTGATCGAGATCAAGAAAAGAGCGAATCATGCAAGTGTGGATGAATCTGGTGCTGGTGCTGCAAATGCTGTCGGCGATCGCCATGATCGGCTTGGTGTTGCTGCAGCATGGCAAGGGTGCGGACATGGGGGCGTCCTTCGGCAGCGGCTCGTCGGGCAGCCTGTTCGGGGCTTCGGGCAGTGCCAATTTCCTGTCGCGTTTCACGGCGGTCTGCGCCACCGTGTTCTTCGTCTGCACGCTGGCGCTGGCCTTCATGTCCAACGCTGCATCGGGGTCGATGAAGCGTGGCGGCGGCGAAGGCGCCAGCATCCTGGACCGGCCCGCTGGTGCGCCCGCTGCGGCATCGGCGCCCGCCCTCGGGCAGATCCCCGGCGTCGCGCCGGCGCCGGCGAGCAGTGCCGCTGTTGCGGTACCGGTGCCGGCACCCGCGAAGCCGGTCGCCGCGCCTGCTTCGGCTGGTGCGATTCCAGGCAAGTAGCACAGGGTCGGCCGCACCCGTTCCCAGCCCGCATGGCTGCTGGTGAGGCCGGCCTTTACGTCTAGAATCTTGCGTTGTTCGGCGCGCCATTCCTCATGCCAGCCGGACATGCTTTCAGCAGCAGCGGGAGCAGGCCTGTCAAGCCTGCCAGCCTATGCCGCAGCCGACGTGGTGAAATTGGTAGACACGCTATCTTGAGGGGGTAGTGGCGAAAGCTGTGCGAGTTCGAGTCTCGCCGTCGGCACCAACAGCGCAGCAAGCCCCTTATCCGCCAGCACCGCATCCATGGACCTGCAACCCTACCTGCCCGTGCTGCTGTTCATCCTTGTGGGCGTGGGTGTCGGTGTGGTGCCCCAGGTGCTGGGCTTCCTGCTCGGCCCGAACCGGCCGAATGCGCGCAAGAACAGCCCCTACGAGTGCGGTTTCGAGGCTTTCGACGACGCGCGGATGAAGTTCGACGTGCGCTACTACCTCGTCGCCATCCTGTTCATCCTGTTCGACCTTGAGATTGCCTGTCTCTTCCCCTGGGCTGTGGCGCTGCATGACATCGGCGCGTCAGGTTTCTGGGCCATGATGCTGTTCCTGGGCATCCTGGTTGTGGGCTTTGCCTACGAGTGGAAAAAGGGCGCGCTGGACTGGGAATGACGCGCAGCCGCGCCAACATATTGGAAACCAAGCACGCATGGGCATCGAAGGCGTACTGAAGGAAGGCTTCGTCACCACGTCGGTTGACGCGCTGGTGAACTGGTCCAAGACCGGGTCACTCTGGCCAATGACCTTTGGCCTGGCCTGCTGCGCCGTGGAGATGATGCATGCCGGCGCTGCCCGCTACGACATCGACCGCTTCAGCATGCTGTTCCGCCCCAGCCCGCGTCAGAGCGACCTGATGATCGTCGCCGGTACGCTGTGCAACAAGATGGCGCCGGCCCTGCGCAAGGTCTACGACCAGATGGCCGAGCCGCGCTGGGTGATCAGCATGGGGTCCTGTGCCAACGGTGGCGGCTACTACCACTACAGCTATTCGGTGGTGCGGGGCTGCGACCGCATCGTCCCTGTGGACGTCTACGTGCCGGGCTGTCCGCCCACGGCCGAGGCGCTGCTCTATGGCGTGCTGCAGCTGCAGGCCAAGATTCGGCGCGAGAACACCATCGCGCGAGCCTGACATGACCACCCGACTGGACGCTCTGGAAGCCGCGCTCAAGGCCACCCTCGGCGAGCGCATCGTCACCCTGGTCAGGGACCGCGGTGAGATTGCGGTCACGGTCCGTGCCGGCGACTACACCGCGGCGGCCCTGGTCCTGCGCGACGATCCCAGCCTGAAGTTCGAGCAACTGATCGACCTGTGCGGCCTGGACATGTCGAGCTGGAAGGATCAGCCCTGGGACGGTCCGCGCTATGTCGTCGTGTCGCATCTGCTGAGCGTGAGCCTGAACTGGCGCGTTCGCCTGAAGGTGGTCGCGCCCGATGACGATCTGCCGCTGGTTGCATCCATGACGGGGATCTGGAGCTCGGCCAACTGGTTTGAGCGAGAGGCGTTCGACCTGTACGGCATCGTCTTCGAAGGCCATGACGACCTGCGTCGCATCCTGACGGACTATGGCTTCATCGGGCATCCGATGCGCAAGGACTTCCCGGTCTCGGGCCATGTCGAGATGCGCTACGACCCGGCCACGCAGCGCGTCATCTACCAGCCGGTCAGCATCGAGCCCCGCGAGGTCACGCCGCGCATCATCCGCGAAGAGCACTACGGCGGTCAGCACCAGGTGCGCAATGGCTGAGATCAAGAACTACACCCTCAACTTTGGCTGCGGCCGGGCGCTTCGCGCCCTTGACTTTGCCAAGGCAAAGTCAGCCTGCGCCGAAGTTCAGCGCGGCTCGTGCACCTTCAACAGGGTCGCGCATGGCTGAGATCAAGAACTACACGCTGAACTTTGGTCCCCAGCATCCCGCGGCGCACGGCGTGCTGCGCCTGGTGCTGGAGCTGGACGGCGAGGTCATCCAGCGCGCCGATCCGCACATCGGCCTGCTGCATCGCGCCACCGAGAAGCTGGCCGAGCAGAAGACCTTCATCCAGTCGCTGCCCTACATGGACCGGCTGGACTACGTGTCCATGATGTGCAACGAGCAGGCCTACTGCCTGGCCATCGAGCGCTTGCTCGGCCTGCCGGTCCCGCAGCGTGCGCAGTACATCCGGGTCATGTTCGCCGAGCTGACACGGCTGCTGAACCACCTGCTCTGGCTGGGTTGCCACGGGCTGGACTGCGGCGCGATGAACATCTTCATCTATGCCTTCCGCGAGCGCGAGGATATCTTCGACATGTACGAGGCGGTGTACGGCGCGCGCATGCATGCGGCGTATTTCCGTCCCGGCGGCGTGTACCGGGACCTGCCGGACAGCATGCCGCAGTACACCGTCAGCAAGATCCGCAACGCCCGGGCCCTGGCGCAACGCAACGAAAACCGCCGAGGCTCGCTGCTGGACTTCATCGACGACTTCTGCCAGCGCTTCCCGGGTTATGTCGACGAGTATGAAACCCTGCTCACCGATAACCGCATCTGGAAACAGCGCACGGTCGGCATTGGTGTCGTCACACCGGAGCGGGCATTGAACCTGGGCTTCACCGGGGCGATGCTGCGCGGGTCGGGCATCGCCTGGGACCTGCGCAAGCAGCAACCCTACGACGTCTATGCCGAGATGGATTTCGACATCCCCGTCGGCGTGAACGGTGACACCTATGACCGGTACCTGGTGCGGATCGAGGAGATGCGGCAGTCCAACCGGATCATCCGCCAATGTGTGGAATGGCTGCGCGCCAACCCGGGCCCGGTCATCACCGACAACCACAAGATCGCGCCACCGCCGCGCGTTGGCATGAAGAGCAACATGGAGGAGTTGATCCACCACTTCAAGCTCTTCTCCGAGGGCTTTCATGTGCCCGAGGGTGAGGCCTATGCCGCGGTGGAGCACCCAAAGGGTGAGTTCGGCATCTACCTGGTCAGCGACGGCGCGAACAAACCGTATCGCCTGAAGATCCGGGCGCCGGGCTTTGCGCACCTGGCAGCGCTTGACGAGATGTCGCGTGGCCACATGATTGCCGACGCCGTGGCCATCATCGGCACCATGGACATCGTGTTCGGCGAGGTCGATCGATGAGCCTGAGCGAGCAGACCCTGGCCCGTTTCGCACGCGAGACAGCCAAGTATCCGGATGACCAACGCTGTTCCGCGGTCATGGCCTGTCTGGCCATCGTGCAACAGGAGCAGGGCTACGTATCCGCGCAGGCCGAGGAGGACGTGGCGCAGTACCTGGGCATGGCACCGATTGCCGTGCACGAGGTGACCACGTTCTACAACATGTACAACCAGCAGCCGGTCGGGCGATTCAAGCTCAACATCTGCACCAACCTGCCGTGCCGGCTGCGCGATGGCCAGTCCGCGCTGGAGCACCTGTGTCGCAAGCTGCAGGTGGCCGAAGGCGGCACCACGGCCGACGGCATGGTCACGCTGCAGAAGAGTGAGTGCCTGGGGGCCTGCGCCGACGCGCCGGTGCTGCTGATCAACGACCGAGAGATGCTGAGCTTCATGTCCGAGAAGCGCCTGGACGAGCTGGTGGATGTCCTGAAGGGAGCCGGCACATGACGCGACTCGACCTGTCCCGGTTCAAGGCCACGGGGGCCGAAACCTGCTTCCACGGCCGGCACATCGGCGCCCAGATCTACGACGGGCTGGATGGCCGCAACTGGCGACTCCAGGACTACGAGGCACGCGGCGGCTATCAGGCCCTGCGCAAGATCCTGGCCGCCGACGGCGGCGCCGGCATGAGCCCCGACCAGGTGGTGGCCGAGGTCAAGCTGGCCGGCCTGCGTGGCCGTGGTGGCGCGGGCTTCCCGACCGGCCTGAAGTGGAGCTTCATGCCCCGCGCGTTGCCGGTGCAGAAGTACCTGGTGTGCAACTCCGACGAGGGCGAGCCGGGCACCTGCAAGGACCGGGACATCCTGGTCTACAACCCGCACATCGTGATCGAGGGCATGGCGATCGCGGCCTATGCCATGGGCATCACGGTGGGCTACAACTACATTCATGGCGAGATCTTCGAGGCCTACGACCGCTTCGAGCAAGCACTGGACGAGGCCCGTGCCGCGGGCTTGCTGGGTTCGTCGATCCTGGGCTCCAGGTTCAACTTTCAGCTCCACGCGCATCACGGTTTCGGCGCCTATATCTGCGGCGAGGAAACAGCCCTGCTGGAGTCGCTGGAAGGCAAGAAGGGACAGCCGCGGTTCAAGCCGCCGTTCCCGGCCAGCTTCGGCCTGTACGGCAAGCCGACCACGATCAACAACACCGAGACCTTTGCGGCCGTGCCCTGGATCATCCGCAATAGTGGCCAGGCCTATCTCGAGGTCGGCAAGCCGAACAACGGCGGCACCAAGATCTTCTCGGTTGTCGGTGACGTCAACAGCCCCGGCAATTTCGAGGTGCCGTTGGGCACGCCGTTTGCCCGGCTTCTCGAGCTGGCAGGCGGCGTCAAGGGCGGCGCCCTCAAGGCGGTGATTCCCGGCGGCTCGTCGGCGCCGGTGCTCCCGGGCGCGACGATGCTGGACCTGACGATGGACTACGACGCCATTGCCAAGGCCGGCTCGATGCTGGGCTCGGGCGCTGTGATCGTCATGAACGACCAGCGCTGCATGGTGGACTCGCTGTTGCGGCTGAGCTACTTCTACATGCACGAAAGCTGCGGCCAGTGCACGCCATGCCGCGAGGGCACCGGCTGGCTTTGGCGTCTGGTGCACCGCATCGAGCACGGGCAGGGCAAGACCGAGGACCTGGCGCTGCTCGACTCCGTGGCCGACAGCATCATGGGCCGCACCATCTGCGCCCTGGGCGACGCGGCCGCCATGCCGGTTCGCGGCATGATGAAGCACTTCCGCGACGAGTTCGCCTTTCACGTCGAGCACCGCCGCTGTCGGGTCGGCCCCGGTGCGCTGCGCGTGCCGGCTGCCCAGCCGGCGATGGCCTGAGCGCAACCCATGATCGAACTCGAACTCGACGGCCAGAAGGTCAGCGTCCCACCCGGCAGCATGGTGATGCATGCGGCCGATGCGGCGGGCGCTTATGTGCCGCACTTCTGCTACCACCGCAAGCTCAGCATCGCGGCCAACTGCCGCATGTGCCTGGTGGAGATCGAGAAGGCGCCCAAGCCCATGCCGGCCTGCGCCACACCGGTCACGCAGGGCATGGTGGTGCGCACCCGCAGCGACAAGGCGGTCAAGGCGCAGAAATCGGTGATGGAGTTCCTGCTCATCAACCACCCGCTGGACTGCCCGATCTGCGACCAGGGCGGCGAGTGCCAGCTGCAGGACCTGGCGGTGGGCTACGGCGGCAGCGCCTCGCGCTATGCCGAGGAAAAGCGCGTCGTGTTCCACAAGAACGTCGGCCCGCTGATCTCCATGGAGGAAATGAGCCGCTGCATCCACTGCACCCGTTGCGTGCGCTTCGGCCAGGAGGTGGCAGGCGTCATGGAGCTCGGCATGCAGCACCGCGGCGAGCACTCCGAAATCACCACCTTCGTCGGCCGGTCGGTGGACAGCGAGTTGTCGGGCAACATGATCGACATCTGCCCGGTCGGCGCCCTGACCAGCAAGCCGTTCCGCTATTCGGCGCGGACCTGGGAACTGGCGCGCCGGCGCAGCGTCAGCCCGCACGACTCCACCGGTACGAACCTGGTGGTGCAGGTCAAGGCCGGTCGCGTGATGCGGGTCGTGCCCTACGAGAACGAAGACGTCAATGAATGCTGGATCGCCGACCGTGACCGCTTCAGCTACGAGGCGTTGAACAGCGACGCCCGCCTGACCCAGCCCCGAATCAAGCAGGGCGGGCAGTGGCAGACGGTGGACTGGAACACGGCACTGAACTACGTGGCCGACGCGCTCAAGCGCATCAAGGCCGAGCACGGCAGTGCCGGTATCGGCGCGGTGGGGTCCCCGCACCGCAGCGTCGAGGAGCTGTACCTGCTGGGCCAGCTGATGCGGGGCCTGGGCAGTGCGCATATCGACCACCGCACGCGCCATGCCGATGCCGGCAACCGTGACGGCGACCGGGCGCGCTGGCTGGGCATGCCGATCGCAGCCTTGTCCGGCCTTGACCGAGCGCTCGTCATTGGCTCCTTCCTGCGCAAGGACCATCCGTTGTTCGCGCAGCGGCTGCGCCAGGCCGTGCGCCGCGGCGGCCAGGTGATGAGCCTGCATGCCACGCAGGACGATTGGGCCATGCCGGTGGCGCAGCGTCTGATCACGCCGCCGTCGCAGTGGCCGGTGGCGCTGGCCGAGATTGCCGCCGCCGTTGCACAGGCCCAGGGTATCGACGTGCCGACGCCGGTGCAGCCACGCCCGCAGGCGCAGTCCATCGCTGCGGCGCTGATGTCAGGCGAGCGCCGCGCCCTGTTGCTGGGCAACGCCGCCCTGCAACATCCACAGGCCTCCGTGCTGCTGGCGCTGGCCAATTGGATTGCCGAGCGCACAGGTGCGCAGGTCGGCTGCTTCGGTGAGGCTGCCAACAGCGTCGGGGCCCAGCTGGCCGGTGCCTTGCCCGACGCGGGCGGGCTCAGTGCGGCGCAGATGTTGTCGCAGCCGATGAAGGCCTTGCTGTTGCTGGACGTCGAGCCCGAACTGGACGCCGCTGACGCTTCTGCCGCCCGTGCGGCGCTGGCCGGCAGCGGGCTGATCGTGGCCTTCACGTCGTTCCAGGACGCCGTGGTCGACAACGCGGACGTGATGCTGCCGATCGCACCGTTTACCGAGACCTCGGGCAGCTTTGTCAATGCCGAGGGCCGTCTGCAGTCCTTCAAGGGCGTCGTGCCCACGCTGGGCGAGACACGGCCGGCCTGGAAGGTGCTGCGCGTGCTGGGCAACCTGCTGGGCTTGCCCGGTTTTGAGCAATCCAGCAGCGAGGATGTCCTGGCCCAGGCGCTGGGCGACACCACAACGCTGCCGCAGCGGCTGTCCAACCACAGCCATGCCGACACCGCGACGCCGGCGACGTCTGTCGGCCTGGAGCGGGTGGCCGATGTGCCGATCTATGCCACCGACCCGCTGGTGCGGCGCGCGGCGTCGCTGCAGGCCACGACTGATGCTCGGCTGCCGCAGGTCGGCCTGCCCGCGGGCCTGTATGCCGAGCTGGGCCTGCAGGCCGGCGCAACGGTCCGGGTCAGCCAGGGTGCGGCATCGGCGGTACTGCCAGCTCGCCTGGAAGCGCAGCTGGCCGAGGGCTGCGTGCGCATCGCTGCGGGCCATGCCTCGACCGCCGGGCTCGGCCCGATGTTCGGCCCGATCGTGGTTGAGAAGGCCTGATCGCCATGTCCGCCTACATCGACGCCTTCAATCAGTTCGGCAGCTCATTGCTGGGCCCGACGCTGTGGCTGGTCGTCTGGAGCCTGATCAAGATCGTGGTGGTGCTGGTGCCACTGATGATCTGCGTGGCCTACCTGACCTTCTGGGAGCGCAAGGCCATCGCCTGGACGCAGATCCGACCGGGGCCCAACCGGGTCGGCCCGTTCGGCCTGCTGACGCCGATCGCCGATGCGGTCAAGCTGATCTTCAAGGAAATCATCCGGCCGACGGCCGCGGCCAAGGGCCTGTTCTTCCTCGGCCCGATCATGACCATCATGCCGGCGCTGGCGGCCTGGGCGGTGATCCCGTTCGGTCCGGACGTGACACTGGCCAATGTCAACGCCGGCCTGCTGTTCCTGATGGCCATCACCTCGCTCGAGGTCTACGGCGTGATCATTGCCGGCTGGGCATCGAACTCGAAATATGCCTTCCTCGGGGCGCTGCGCGCGTCGGCGCAGATGGTCAGCTACGAAATCTCCATGGGCTTCGCCCTGGTTGTCGTGCTGATGGTGTCCGGCACCATGAACATGACCGAGATCGTGGTCAAGCAGGGGCAGGGCACCATGGCGTCCATGGGCCTGGGGTTCCTGAGCTGGAACTGGCTGCCGCTGCTGCCGATCTTTGTCGTCTATTTCATCGCCGGCCTTGCCGAGACCAACCGCCACCCGTTCGACGTGGTCGAGGGCGAGTCGGAGATCGTCGCTGGCCACATGATCGAGTACTCGGGCATGGCCTTTGCCATGTTCTTCCTGGCCGAGTACGCGAACATGATCCTGGTATCGGTCCTGGCCGTGACCATGTTTCTCGGCGGCTGGGAGGCGCCCATCAGCTTTGCACTGTTCGGCCTGGCGACGCCGTCCTGGGTGACGGACTACCAGGCGTTCTGGAACTGGTGCTGGCTGTTCGGCAAGACCTTCGTGGTCGTGACCCTGTTCCTTTGGGTGCGCGCCACTTTCCCGCGCTTCCGGTACGACCAGATCATGCGTCTGGGCTGGAAGATCTTCATCCCGGTCACGTTGGTGTGGCTGGTGGTGGTGGGCCTGTGGATACAGACCCCGTTCAACATCTGGAAGTGAAGACCTGACCATGGCGACGTCCACCGCGACCCCGCTGAAGGACTTCTTCTCCAGCTTTTTGCTGCTGGAGCTGTTCAAGGGCATGCAGCTGACCGGGAAGCACTTTTTCCGGCGCAAGATCACCGTTCAGTTCCCGGAGGAGAAGACTCCGCTGTCGCCACGCTTCCGCGGGCTGCACGCGCTGCGCCGCTATGAGAACGGCGAGGAGCGCTGCATCGCCTGCAAGCTGTGCGAGGCGGTCTGCCCTGCGTTGGCCATCACCATCGAGAGCGAGGTCCGCGACGACGGCAGCCGGCGCACCTCGCGCTACGACATCGACCTGACCAAGTGCATCTTCTGCGGCTTCTGCGAGGAGAGCTGCCCGGTGGACTCGATCGTCGAAACCCACATCTTCGAGTACCACGGCGAGAAGCGTGGCGACCTGTACTTCACCAAGGACATGTTGCTGGCCGTGGGCGACCGGTACGAGGCGGAGATCGCCGCGAACAAGGAGGCCGACGCCAAGTACCGTTGATGCCGCCGTACCGTCTGCGCGCAGCGCAGCACGGGCACGAGGCTTCGCGACACCGGTGTGCGATCCCCACCATGAACTCCACGACGGCCCTTTTCTACGTCTTCTCGGCGCTGCTGCTGTTCGCGTCGTTCCGCGTCATCACGGCGCGCTCGACGGTTCACTCTGCGCTCTATCTCGTGCTGGCTTTCGGCACCGCGGCCTGCATCTGGATGCTGCTGAAGGCCGAGTTCCTGGCCATCACATTGGTGCTGGTCTATGTCGGCGCCGTGATGGTGCTGTTCCTCTTCGTCGTCATGATGCTCGACCTGAACAACGACGAGATGCGGGACAACCTGTGGCGCCACCTGCCGCTGGCCGGCATCATCGGTGCCGTGATCGCCCTGGAGATGGCGCTGGTGCTGATGGGCGGCTTCAGTGTCTCGGACGCACCGGTGCCGGACGCCGCGGCGCTGAAGGCGGGCAACACCAAGCTGCTGGGCATCGAGATCTACACCCGCTACCAGTACCCGGTCCAGGTGGCGGCGGTGCTGCTGCTGGTGGCCATCATCGCGGCCATTGCGTTGACCCTGCGTGAGCGCAAGGACAGCCGCTATATCGACCCGTCAGAGCAGGTCAAGGCGCGCAAGGCCGACCGCCTGCGCATCATCAAGCTGGCGCCCACCGTGGACAAGCCGGCCGGGGAGGGCACGCCATGAGCCTGGGCCCCATCACACTGGGTCACTTCCTGTCGCTGGGCGGCATGCTGTTCGCGCTGTCGGTGATCGGCATCTACCTTAACCGGCGCAACCTGATCGTGCTGCTGATGGCCATCGAGCTGATGCTGCTGGCCGTCAACATGAACTTCGTCGCCTTCTCCCACTACCTGGGTGACATGGACGGCCAGGTGTTCGTGTTCTTCATCCTGACGGTGGCGGCTGCCGAGTCGGCCATCGGCCTGGCCATCCTGGTGGTGCTGTTCCGCAACCGCTCCACGATCAATGTCGACCAGCTCGACGAGCTGAAGGGCTGAGATGGCGGCGACCCTTTCACAGAGCCTGCTGTTGACGGTACCGCTGGCACCGCTGGCAGGTTGCCTGGTGGCCGGTCTGGCGGGCAAGGCTGTCGGGCGGCCTGGCGCGCACAGCGCCACCATCCTCGGCGTGGCGGTGTCTTTCATCGCATCGGTGATGGTCCTGATGCAGGTGCTGGACGGTGCCCGCTTCGATGCCACCATCTACGAGTGGATGGTGCTGGGTGGCCTGAAGATGGAAGTCGGCTTCCTGGTCGACGGGCTGACGGCGATGATGATGTGCGTGGTGACCTTCGTGTCGCTGATGGTGCACATCTACACCATCGGCTACATGGCCGACGACCCCGGCTACCAGCGCTTCTTCGCCTATATCTCGCTGTTCACGTTCTCGATGCTCATGCTGGTCATGAGCAACAACTTCCTGCAGCTGTTCTTTGGCTGGGAGGCGGTTGGCCTGGTGTCCTACCTGCTGATCGGCTTCTGGTTCAAGCGGCCGACGGCCACCTTCGCCAACATGAAGGCCTTCCTGGTCAACCGGGTGGGCGACTTCGGCTTCATCCTCGGCATCGGTCTGATCGCCGCCTATGCCGGCACGCTGCACTACGGCGAGGCCTTTGCCAAGGGGGCCGAGCTGGCCAAGCTGGGCTTCCCGGGCACCGACTGGATGTTGATCACCGTGATCTGCATCTGCCTGTTCATTGGCGCCATGGGCAAAAGCGCGCAGTTCCCGCTGCATGTCTGGCTGCCGGACTCGATGGAGGGGCCGACGCCGATCTCCGCGCTGATCCATGCCGCCACCATGGTGACGGCTGGCATCTTCATGGTGGCGCGGATGTCGCCGTTGTTCGAGCTGTCGGACACGGCATTGAACTTTGTGCTGGTCATCGGCGCGATCACGGCCCTGTTCATGGGCTTCCTCGGCATCATCCAGAACGACATCAAGCGCGTGGTCGCCTATTCCACGCTGAGCCAGCTGGGCTACATGACGGTGGCGCTCGGGGCGTCGGCCTATTCGGTGGCGGTGTTCCATCTGATGACGCATGCGTTCTTCAAGGCGCTGCTGTTCCTGGCCGCCGGCAGCGTGATCATCGGCATGCACCACGACCAGGACATCCGCAACATGGGTGGCCTGCGCAAGTACATGCCGATCACCTGGATTACCTCGTTGGTCGGCTCGCTGGCCCTGATCGGCACGCCGCTGTTCGCGGGCTTCTATTCCAAGGACAGCATCATCCTGGCGGTGCATGCGAGCCAATTGCCCGGGCAGTGGTTCGCGGAGTTCGCCGTCGTCGTGGGCGTCTTTGTCACGGCGTTCTATTCGTTCCGCATGTACTTCCTGGTGTTCCACGGCCCGGAGCGTTTCCACCACAAGCCGCATCCGCCGGCGGACGACCACGGGCATGACGACCATGGCGACCACACGCCGCACGAAACACCCTGGGTCGTCTGGCTGCCGCTGGTGGCGCTGGCCGTGCCATCGGTGGTGATCGGCGCCATGACGATCGGGCCGATGCTGTTCGGCGACTTCTTCAAGGGCGCCATCGTGGTGGACACCACTCGCCACGGCGCGATGGCCGCGCTGGCCAAGGACTTCCACGGCTGGTGGGCCATGGCCCTGCACGGCCTGCAGACGCTGCCGTTCTGGCTGGCGGTGGCGGGCGTGGCACTGTCCTGGTACTTCTACATCAAGGCGCCGCATATACCGGCGGCCATCCAGTCGCGGGTCGGGCCGCTGTACCGGCTGCTGGAGAACAAGTACTACATGGACTGGATCAACGAGCACATCCTGGCGCCCGCGGCACGCGGGCTGGGCCGCGGGCTCTGGAAGGGTGGCGACGGCGCCATCATCGACGGCATGCTGATCGACGGCTCGGCACGCACGGTGGGCGGTATTGCGTAGCTGGTTCGCCGGCTGCAAAGCGGCTATCTGTACTGGTATGCACTGGTAATGCTGCTGGGTGCCTTCGGGTTGCTGACCTGGCAGCTCTGGCCCACGGTGCTCGGGCCCTTCGTTTCACGCTGGGTCGGTTGAGAGAACTGAGACCATGGGCTTGTTGAGTGTTGCCATCTGGTTGCCGATTGCATTCGGCGTGCTGTTGCTGGCCGTCGGGCGTGACGACCAGCCGGGCATGGTGCGCTGGACCGCGCTGATCGGCGCCCTGGCGTCGCTCGCAGTCACCGTACCCCTGATCACCGGCTTTGACGCCACCAGCGCGGCCATGCAGTTCACCGAGAGCCTGCCCTGGGTCGAGCGATTCAACGTGCACTATCGGCTGGGCGTGGATGGCATCTCGGTATGGTTCGTCCCGCTGACGGCCTTCATCACCGTGATCGTGGTGTTGGCGGGCTGGGAGGTCATCACCACTCGGGTCGGTCAGTACATGGGAGCGTTCCTGATCCTGTCCGGTCTGATGGTCGGCGTCTTCAGCGCGCTGGACGGGCTGCTGTTCTATGTCTTCTTCGAGGCCACGTTGCTGCCGATGTACATCATCATCGGCATCTGGGGCGGGCCGCGCCGCGTCTATGCGGCGTTCAAGTTCTTCCTGTACACGCTGGCCGGCTCGCTGTTGATGTTGCTGGCGCTGATCTACCTTTACTACAAGAGCGGCGGCAGCTTCGACATCCTGGCCTGGCACCGGCTGCCACTGCCGCTGGATGCGCAGGCGCTGCTTTTCTTTGCCTTCTTTGCGGCGTTCTCGGTCAAGGTGCCGATGTGGCCTGTCCACACCTGGTTGCCGGATGCCCACGTCGAGGCGCCGACGGGTGGCTCGGTCGTGCTGGCGGCCATCATGCTGAAGCTGGGAGCCTACGGTTTCCTGCGCTTCTCCATGCCCATTGCACCGGACGCCAGTCGTGAGTACGCCTGGTTCATGATCGCGCTCAGTCTTATCGCGGTGCTGTACATCGGCCTGGTGGCCCTGGTCCAGACCGACATGAAGAAGCTGGTGGCCTATTCATCGGTCGCCCACATGGGCTTCGTCACCCTGGGCTTCTTCCTGTTCAATGAGCTGGGCGTCTCCGGTGCCATCGTCCAGATGGTGGCGCATGGCTTCGTGTCTGGTGCGATGTTCCTGTGCATCGGCGTGCTCTACGACCGTGTCCACAGCCGCGAGATCTCGGCCTATGGCGGCGTGGCCAACACCATGCCGAAGTTCGCGGCCCTGGCGGTGCTGTTTGCCATGGCCAATTGCGGTCTGCCCGGCACGGCCGGCTTCGTGGGCGAGTGGATGGTCATCCTCGGCGCCGTCAAGGTGAACTTCTGGCTCGGCGCTCTCGCTGCCACGACCCTGGTCTTCGGCGCGGCCTACACCCTGTGGATGGTCAAACGCGTGTACTTCGGCGACATCGCCAACGACAACGTGCGCACGCTGACCGACATCAATGCCCGCGAGTTCCTGGTGTTGGGGCTGCTGGCCGCCGCGACGCTGGGCATGGGGCTGTATCCCAAGCCCTTCACCGATGTCATGCATCCCTCCGTGACCGCGCTGCTGAAGCATGTGGCGGTGAGCAAGCTGCCCTGAGGTGATGATGGACATGAACTGGATCGTCGTCTACCCGGAGGCCCTGCTGCTGGGCATGGCCTGTGTCATCGCCTTGCTCGACCTGTGGGTCACCGACCCGCAACGCCGGCCGACCTTCTGGCTGACCCAAGCCACCTTTGCCGCCGTTGCGCTGTTGAACCTGGTCCAGTTCCAGGTCGGCTTGACGGCCTACGGCATGGAGAACATGGTCGTGGTCGACCCGATGGGCCGGCTGCTCGGCTTCTTTGCCAGCCTGGCCATGATGGCCACCGTCGCCTATGCGCGGCCCTACATCGCCGAGCGCGACATGTTGCGCGGCGAGTTCTTCGTGCTCGCAATGTTCGTCCTGCTGGGCATCCTGGTGATGCTGTCGGCCAACAGCTTCCTGACCATCTACCTCGGACTGGAGGTGATGAGCCTGTCGCTGTACGCCCTGGTGGCCCTGCGGCGCGACCATGCAGTGTCGACCGAAGCGGCCATGAAGTACTTCGTGCTGGGCGCGCTCGCCAGCGGCTTCCTGCTGTACGGCTTGTCGATGATGTACGGCGCGACCCGCTCGCTGGACATCCGTGAGGTCTTCGCCGCCATCGGCAGCGGCCAGATCAATGCGGCGGTGCTGACCCTGGGCACGGTATTCATCGTTTCCGGGTTGGCCTTCAAGCTGGGCGTGGTGCCTTTCCACATGTGGGTGCCCGACGTGTACCAGGGCGCGCCGACGGCGGTCACGCTCATGATCGGTGGCGCGCCCAAGCTGGCCGCGTTCGGCATCACCATCCGGCTGCTGGTGGAGGGGCTGTTCGGTCTTGCCGTCGACTGGCAGCAGATGCTGATCGTGCTGGCGGTCTGCTCGCTGGTGGTGGGCAATTTCGCGGCCATCGCGCAGACCAACCTCAAGCGCATGCTGGCCTACTCCACCATCTCCCAGATGGGCTTCATGCTGCTGGCCATGGCCAGTGGCGTGGTGGCAGGCAACACCTATTCCGCGCTCAATGCCTACAGCTCGGCCATGTTCTATGTTGTCACCTATGTGCTGACGACGCTGGGCACCTTCGGCCTGATCATGCTGTTGTCGCGCAAGAATTTCGAATGCGAGCAGGTCAGCGACCTGGCCGGCCTGAACCAGCGCTCGCCATGGATGGCCGGCGTGATGGCGGTGTTCATGTTCTCGCTGGCCGGCATGCCGCCGATGGTCGGCTTCTATGCCAAGCTGGCCGTGCTCCAGGCGTTGATCACGACCGACCTGGTCGGCTACCTGTGGCTGGCCGGCATCGCGGTGGTGCTTTCGCTGGTCGGCGCCTTCTATTACCTGCGCATTGTCAAGATCATGTACTTCGATAACCCGCTGGACAGCGTGCCGATGGTCGCCCACCGGGTCGGCCCGTTGCTGGCCCTGAACGGTTTGGCGGTTCTGGGGCTGGGCTTGTTGCCCGGCGGCCTGATGAACATGTGCAAGGAAGCGATCCGCCTGGCCCTGGCCAGCTGACGGACGCGAACCGGCCCAGGGGTCGCATGGATGGGCACCGGCGCCTCCGCCTGGATCCTGATTGTCCTGGCCCTGCTGGCCGCGAACCTGCCGTTCGTGACCGAGCGCGTGCTGTTGCTGGGCCCGCGCCGAACACCCAAAGCCATGGGCTGGCGTCTGGTCGAGCTGGTGCTGCTGGCGGCGCTTGTCCTGGCTATCGGCACCTGGGCCGAGGCGCGCATCGGGCGCCGACATGTGCAAGGCTGGGAGTTCTATGCCATCGGCATGGCCCTGTTCCTGACCTTTGCCTCACCCGGGTTCGTCTGGCGCTACCTGCGGCGTGGCCATGACAGCGACCGAGGCTGACATGGACGCGCCCCATGCCGTCGGCGCGACCGATGACGACCACCTGGTGGAGCGGCGGCTGGAGGGCCGGCAGGTTTTTGCCGGACGCCTGCTGGACGTGCGCTGCGACACCGTTGCCCTGCCGGATGGCAGCACCGCCACGCGCGAGTATGTGGTTCACCCCGGCGCGGTGATGGTCGTGCCGCTGCTGGACGACGGGCGCCTGCTGATGGAACGGCAGTTCCGGTATGCGGTCGGCCGCGTGATGCTGGAGTTCCCGGCCGGCAAACTGGACGCTGGCGAACCGGTGCTGGCTTGTGCCCGCCGGGAGCTGATCGAGGAGACCGGCTACCGCGCACAGGAGTGGGCCTATGCTGGCGTCATCCACAACGCCTGTGCCTACTCCAACGAAGGCATCCATATCTGCTTTGCACGTGGGCTGGTGCCCGGCCCTCGCGCGCTCGATGCCGGTGAGCTGCTGGACACCCTGATCCTGGACGAGGCCACGCTGGATCAATTGGCTTTCAAGGGCGAGGTCACCGACATCAAGACGCTGATCGGCCTGCAGTGGCTTCAGCGTTGGCGTGCCGGCGCCTGGGCACTGTCTTGGCAACCGGCGCCCGCGGCCAGCGGCGGCGGCCAAGGCTGACCATGAAGGTGTTCAACCTGCGCTGTCCCGCGGACCACCGCTTCGAGGGCTGGTTCGGGTCTGAGGATGACTTCGTCAACCAGGGTCAGCGCGGCCTGCTGGAATGCCCGCTGTGTGGTGCGGGCGACATCACACGCATGCCGTCGGCGCCGCGGCTGAACATGGGCGCGCAGCCTCCCGCGGCTGCGCCAGCGGCGGCCCAACCGGTCATGGCCCATGCCGGCGGCGATCTGCAGGCGGCCTGGATGCAGATGGTTCGCCATGTCCTGGCCCATACCGACGATGTTGGCACGCGGTTCCCGGAGGAGGCGCGTCGCATGCACTACGGCGAGATCGAGGCCCGGGGCATCCGGGGCCATGCGACCCCGGCCGAGCGTCAGGCGCTGTCGGAAGAAGGCATCGAGGTGACCCCGTTGCCCATACCCAAAGGACTGGACGGGCCCGGCCACTGACCCGGCCGCAGGCCCTAGATGAGTACCCGCCCGGGGTTCATCAGACCATGGGGGTCGAGCGCCTGCTTGAGGGCCCGCATCAGGCCGAGCGCCACCGGTGACTTGCGCCGCGCGAGTTCTTCGCGCTTGAGCATGCCGATGCCGTGCTCGGCGGAGATGCTGCCGCCATGGGCCTGCACCGCATCGAACACCAGCGTGTTCACCGCGCGCTCGTTTTGCAGGAGGAAGTCGCGCGGCGCCACGCCCAGCGGTGCCTGCAGGTTGTAGTGCAGGTTGCCGTCGCCGAGATGGCCGAAGTTGATCAGCTCGGTTCCGGGCCAGCCGGCTTGAAGGGCGGCGTCGGTCTGGGACACGAAGGCCGGTATGGCCGACACCGGCAACGAGATGTCGTGCTTGATGTTGGTGCCGCGCTGGGCCTGCGCCAGCGTTATGTTCTCGCGCAGCAGCCAGAAGCCGCGCGACTGCGCCATGCTGGTGGCGACCACGGCGTCGGAGATGACACCCTGCTCAAGGGCCTCGCCCAGCAGCGCCTCGAAGCGCTGTGTGGCCTCGGCCGCGCCTTCGGTGTCGCTGTGCTCCAGCAGCACCGACCAGGGGCGCCCGACCCAGGGCTGCGCCATCTGGGGGAACTCTTCGCGCACGATCTGCAGCGCGGCCCGGCTCATCACCTCGAAACCGGTCAGCCCAGAGGCCAGCCGGCGCTGCGCCAGCCCGAGCAAGGTCACGCACTGATCGATGGACGCGCAGGCGGCCATGGCCGTGAGCTGGGCCGCGGGGCGCGGAAACAGCTTCATCGTGGCCGCGGTGATGATGCCCAACGTCCCCTCGGCGCCGATGAACAGGTCGCGCAGGTCATAGCCGGTGTTGTCCTTGCGCAGGCCCGACAGACCCTCCCAGACCTGACCGTCCGCCGTCACAACTTCCAGCCCCAGGCACAGCTCGCGGGCATTGCCGTAACGCAGCACTTGCGTGCCACCCGCATTGGTGGACAGGTTGCCGCCCAGGCAGCAGCTGCCCTCCGCCCCAAGGCTCAAGGGAAACAGCAACCCGGCCGCGTCGGCCACCTGCTGGACCGACTGCAGGACGCAGCCCGCCTCGGCGGTGAGCGTGAGGTTGGCCGCATCGATGCCGCGAACACGGTTCATGCGCTTCAGGCTCAGCAGCACCTGCCGGCCGCTGTCGTCGGTCACACCGCCACCGACCAGGCCGGTGTTGCCACCCTGGGGCACCAGGCTGGCCCCGGCCGCTGCGCAGGCCAGGACCACCGCGGCGACCTCCGCCGTGCTGCCGGGCCGCACCACCGCCAGCGGCACACCGCGCGAACGCTTGCGCCAGTCGACGTTGTAGCTATCGAGGTCGCCATCGGTCAGCACCTGCGTCGGCCCCACGGCCGACCGCAGGTTCTCCAGCAGGGCCTGCCCATTCATCGCTTGGGTTCTCCATGGTTGCGGGGTGCGGCACGCAGCCTTGCCCGGATATGGGCCACGCAGGCAGCGAAGAGCAGTGCGCCCAGTGCCACCTGGCTCCAGGCCAGCAGCGCGGCGGTGCCGTCGCTGCTGCCGCCTCGGACCAGGCCTTCGGTGATCGGCAGCCACACCAGAAGGCTGCACCAGCGGTAGGTATAGAGGCGGCGCTTGAGCAGCCCGGGCAGCGGCAGCAGCAGCGGCAGCACCTTCAAGGCCAGGGTGCCTTGCCCGGTGCGGTCCAGCCACAGCTCCCAGGCCAACCCCAGGGCGATCAGCGCCAGCAGGGTAACCGCCGCCAGCGTCGCGCTGAGGGCGACGGCCGTCGGGGCGTCGTGGCCGCGCATCGCGGCGGGCAGGGGGGCGTCGGCCATGTTTGGCATGATAGGCCGATGCCCCTGGACAACCCGTCACCGCCGGTCGAGTCGAACACCTGGCGCGACGGCCTGAGAACCCTGCGCAGCTGGCCCTGGCGCGACACCCTGAACACCGTCGGCCAGCGCTTCCGCGAGGACCGCCTGTCGCTCACCGCAGGCAGCCTGACCTTCACCACCGTCATCAGCCTGGTGCCGATGATGACCACCATGCTGGCGCTGTTCACCGCCTTTCCGGTGTTCGCGCGCTTCAAGGGTGCGCTGGAGCAGTATTTCCTGAAGGCGCTGGTGCCCGATGACATCGCGCGCCCGGTACTGGCGGCACTCAATCAGTTTGCGGCCAAGGCCAGCCAGCTGGGGGCGGTCGGCCTGGTGTTCACGCTGGCGGCTGCCTTGGCGCTGGTCTTCACCATCGACCGCACGCTCAATGCCCTCTGGCGGGTGCAGCGGCCCCGGCCACTGGCGCAGCGCGTGCTGGTGTACTGGGCGGCCATCACGCTGGGGCCGCTGCTGCTGGGGGCCAGCCTGACGCTGACGTCCTACGCGGTTTCCGCATCGCGCGGCATGGTCACGGCCCTGCCCGGTGGCGTCGGACTGCTGTTCGAGCTGCTGGAGTTCGTGCTGTTGACGGGTTGCGCGGCCCTGCTGTTCAAGTTCGTGCCGCACACCCACGTGCGATGGACCCATGCCCTGGCCGGCGCATTGGTCGTGGCCGCCGGGCTGGAGCTGGCCAAGGCCGGGCTGGCCTGGTACCTGAAGGTGGTGCCGGCCTACTCGACCATCTACGGCGCCTTCGCGACCGTGCCCATCCTGCTGCTGTGGATCTTCCTGGGCTGGCTGATCCTGCTGATGGGCGCCGTGGTGGCGGCCTATGCACCCAGCCTGGCGCTGCAGGTGCGCCGCCTGCCGGACGCGCCCGGGCTGCGCTTCGCGGTGGCCATGGCGGTGCTGCGTGCACTGGTGGCCGCCGCCCGGGCCGGGCGGGGCGGGCTGTCGGTCACGCAACTGGCCTCGGCGGCGGCCGTCGACCCCCTGCAGGTCGAGCCGATCGTGGACCAACTGGCCGCGCTGGACTGGGTCGGTCGGCTGGACGAGGACGGCCAGCCCCGTATCGTCCTGCTGGTGCCGCCGGACACCACCACCGTTGCCCAGCTGGTCGACCGGCTGCTGCTGGCTGCCGGCTCGCCCGGTGTGGCAGTCTGGCGCGACCGCGTCGGTCTGGACCGGCAGACACTGGCCCAATTGGTCGAGGATTGAATCGCAATGGTCAAGATGGCCCGCAACTCCCTGTTCGCCATCCTGCTGCGCTCGTCGTGGTGGATCAGCGTGGCGCTGGCGGCCTTTGTCGGTGGCGTGGCCGCCGCCGTGGTGCCGGACGCCTATCGGGTGGTGGCGGCCTTTTCCGGGTTTCCCTTCGTGGTGATCGCCGTCATGGCCGCCTGGCGCGGCCGCAACCAGCCCAGCGTTGCCCAGGTCGAGCGGGCCGCCCAGGCGCTCGGGCAGACCAGCTGGTCCGCCTTCGCGACCCTGCTGGAGGCTGCCTTCCGACGCGACGGCTTCAGCGTGGAGCGCAGCCAGCGCCCGGGCGTTGACTTCGAGATCGAGAAGGCCGGACGCCGCATGATGGTGGCGGCACGGCGATGGAAGTCGGCGCACGTCGGGCTCGAGCCGCTGCGCGCCCTGCAGGCCGCGCGCGAGGCCGCCGAGGCACCCGACGCCCTGTACATCGGTCTGGGCGCATTGAGCGACCAGGCCCGCAAGCTGGCTGCCGCCGAGCGCGTGGCCGTGTGGCAGGCGCCCGAGCTGGCGCAGAAGCTCAAGGGCCTGCTGCCGCCCACCAGCGGCGGCTGATGCATCGCCAGGGCGCGGCCGGCCCAGGCCCGGGCTCAGTCGTTGAAGCCCCTGAACACCGCAGCCTCGTCCACCGTCTTGCGCTGCGACACCACGGCGTTGGCCGGAAAGGTTTCGTCCGGCCATCCCATGGCCACACAGGTCTGGATGACCTGGTCGTCCGGAATGCCGGCCTCGGCCCTGACCACGGGTGACTGCATGATGCCCTGGCTGTTGATGACGCAGCCCAGGCCGCGCGCCCAGGCGGCGTTGACCAGGCTGTTGACCACCCCGCCGCAGTCAAAGGGGGCGATGTCGCTGCCCTGGATGGCGCGGTCATAGGTGACCACGATCGAGACCGGCGCATCGAACTGGCGGAAGCCCCGCAGCACCCAGTCCTGGCGCGCGGCTTTGTCATCCCGCGCAATACCCATGGCCGCGAACAACTGCTTGGCGATGCCGATCTGCCGCTCGCGATGCACGCCCTGGTAGCCGGGCCCCATCCGGAACTCGCGCGAGTCGGGGACGCCAGACAGATTGCGCTCCACATTGCCCTGGCGGATGCGGTCCAGGACCGCGCCGGCAACGACGTAGAAGTTCCAGGGCTGGGTGTTCAGCGAGGTCGGCGCGCGCATGGCCAGCGCCAATACCTCGCGGATCAGCGCCTGGGGCACAGGCCTTGGCAGGAAGCCGCGGATGCTGCGGCGGCCGCGGATCACGTCATCGAATTCCATCAACACCCCCCGTGTGGTTCTTGGCTCCCGTACCCGCGGCCGGGTTTCAGTCGGCGGCGCGCATCATCTCCACGGTGGCGCGCATCACGCGGGCACGGCCATTGCGCTTGGCGGCATACATCGCATCGTCGGCCAGCTGGATCAGGCGCAACGGCTGCGTCGCGTCCTGCGGTGCCATGGCCCATCCAATTGACGCCGTCGCCTGAGGCTGACCGTCCACCCCCCGACTGCCGGCATGGACAGCCTCCAGCAGATGCGTGGCCAGACGCTCGGCGCCTGCGGCGTCCCGCACCTGAGCCAGGACCAGGAACTCGTCGCCACCGAAGCGGCCCACGGCATCATCCCCCCGAACACCGGCCATGAGCGCGGCGGCAACGGTCTGCAACAGGGCGTCCCCCTGGGCATGGCCAAGGGCGTCGTTGACCTGCTTGAACCCGTCCAGGTCGATGAAGAACAGCGCCACCGGCCGACGCGCCGCACGTGCCGTGCCGGCCTCGATGCGGTCCATCATCGTGCTGCGGCTGTAGGCGCCGGTCAGGTCGTCGCGCTCGGCCCGGTGACGCAGCTGCTCCTGCTCCAGTACCTGCTCATGCACGTCCATGGTCAGGGTGCGCACGCCGATGACCTGCCCGGCATGGTCGATGTCCGGCATGCACAACGTGCGCAGCCAGCGCGGCCCGGCAGGGTTCAAGCGGCCGAGCCGGGTGAACTGCGCGACCTGTCCTCCGAGCGCGCCGGTCAGGGCAGGGGACTCAAGTGCCCAGTTGTCAGTGCCAAAGATCGCAGCGGCGTCCAGCCCCGCCAGGGCCTGCACCGAGCGGCCCGCCCAGGCCGCAAAGGTCGCATTGCACCAGCGCATCTGGCCCTGCGGACTCCAGCGCGCCATCGGCAGGTCGAGCAGCTCCACGGGATGCACCGACAGCTCGGGTACCGGCGGCAACAACTTCGAGTTCAGGGCATCCATCGGGGTCCTGCCACGAGGTGCTGGCACCACAGGGCTTGGGGTTACGGCTTGGTCCGCATCTTCGCCTCGGACCGGGTCGCGCCGCATCCGCCCGGATGGGGGGTTGAAGGGGGATGGGCCCTCGGTTCAGGGGGGATGGCGGCGTGACGGAATCGACGCCAGGGCGAAATCCCGCTTACGCGCTGTGTTCGACCACCAGCCAGGCGGTTGCCGGATGCCGGCCGACATTGACGATGGCATGCCCGAGGTCGGCGGCATAGCGGGCGGTCTCGCCCGGCTTGACGCGCACGCTCTGGGCGGCGGCGCTGACCTCCAGGGTCCCCGTGACCACGGTCAGGTGCTCCCGGGTGCCCGGCTCGTGGGCCTGCGATCGCATCTCGGCGCCCGGCTGCATGCGCAGCTCGTACCACTCGACGCGGCCGGCCAGCTCGATCGGGCCGAGGATGCGAAGCTCCCACCGGCCGTCGCCGGACTGCAGGGCCGGCGTGGCCTGTGCCGGCACCACATGGACCATGGCGCGGGACGCGGCCGGTGCGTCCTCCAGCAGGTCGGACAGGGCCACGCCGAGCGCCTGCGCCAGGCGCCAGACCACGGCCACCGTCGGGTTGGCCTGGGCCCGCTCGATCTGGCTGAGCATGGACTTGGACACGCCCGCGCGCCGCGACAGGTCGTCCAGCGACAACGCCTGGCGGTCGCGCAGCGCGGCCAGGCGCTCGCCGATGCGCGGCGGCTGGGGTGCGGCATCGGGGCGGGTGGCAGCGGCGCGGCGGGTGGGGGTGGGCATGGGTTGACGGCCTGGTGGCTTGTTCGATATATTGAACACTGTTCTGTAAATCGAACAGTCCGGCGGCCGCATTAGACATCAGGAGCACCCATGAACGCCATCCCCGACCCGACGCCCGCCCCAGGCTCTATCCCACCGGCCGCCGCCCTGGCTGCGAGCGCCCATGCAGCGGGTGCCTCACCCGCCGCCGCCGCACTCGAGGCCTGGGCCGCATCCGAGCTGGGCACGCTGCGCGACAGCGGCCTGTTCAAGGCCGAGCGGGTGATCGTCACGCCGCAGGGTGCGCAGGTGCGCCTGGCCGACGGCCGCACCGCCATCAACCTGTGCGCCAACAACTACCTGGGGCTGTCGTCGCATTCGGCGGTGGTGGCGGCGGCCAAGGCGGCGCTGGACAGCCATGGCTACGGCCTCAGCTCGGTGCGCTTCATCTGCGGCACGCAGGATGCGCACAAGGCGCTTGAGAGCCGCATCGCGCGCTTCGTCGGCTGCGACGATGCCATCCTGTATGCCGCCGCCTTCGACGCCAACGGCGGGTTGTTCGAGCCCCTGCTGGGCGAGGGCGACGCCATCATCAGCGACGAGCTCAACCATGCTTCGATCATCGACGGCATCCGCCTGTGCAAGGCGCAGCGCTGGCGCTACCGCCACAACGACATGGCCGACCTGGAGCGCTGCCTGCAGGAGGCCGCCGCGGCGGGCACCGGCCGGCGGCTGGTCTTCACCGACGGCGTGTTCTCGATGGACGGCACCATCGCCCGGCTGGATGGGATCCGCGCGCTGTGCGACCGATACGACGCCTTGCTGGGCATCGACGAGTGCCACGCCAGCGGCTTCATCGGCGCCACCGGGCGTGGCACACACGAGCACCGCGGCGTGTTCGGGCGCATCGACCTGATCACCGGCACCTTCGGCAAGGCCCTGGGCGGGGCCAGCGGCGGCTTCACCGCCGGCAGCCGCGCGGTGATCGAGCTGCTGCGCCAGCGCTCGCGGCCCTACCTGTTCTCCAACACCCTGGCACCGGCCATCGTCGGTGGCTCGCTGGCCGTGCTGGACCTGCTGGAGGCCTCCACCACACTGCGCGACCGCCTGCAGGCCCACACCGCCTGGTTCCGTCGCGCCATTGCCGACGCCGGCTACACCATCAAGCCTGGCGAGCATCCGATCGTGCCCATCATGGTGGGTGACGCGGCCCTGGCCCAACGCCTGGCCGCGCGGCTGCTGGAGCTGGGTGTCTATGTGGTGGGCTTCTTCTTTCCCGTCGTGCCGCGCGGCCAGGCCCGTATCCGGGTGCAGCTCAGCGCCGGGCTGGCCCCCCCGCAGCTGGAGCACGACGTCCAGGCCTTCACCCAGGCCGGCCGCGAGCTGGGGCTGCTGACATGAGCGGGCTGGACGGGCGCATCCTCATCGTCGGTGCCAACGGCCAGATCGGCACCGAGCTGGCCGCCGAGCTGGCGCTGCGCCACGGCAACGACGCCGTGGTGACCAGCGACCTGGTGCCCGAGGGCCGGCTGCCGCAGCTGGCCCACGAGGCCCTGGACATCACCGACGGCTCGGCGCTGGCCGCCATCGTCAAGCGGCGCGAGGTGCGCCAGGTCTACCTGCTGGCCGCGGCCCTGTCGGCCACTGGCGAGAAGCATCCCCAGTGGGCCTGGAACCTCAACATGGCCGGGCTGCTGAACGTGCTGGAGCTGGCCCGCACCGCCCGCCTGGCCCGGGTGTTCTGGCCCAGCTCCATCGCAGCCTTCGGGCCGGGTACGCCGGCCACCGCGCCGCAGGCCACGGTGATGGACCCGACCACCATCTACGGCATCTCCAAGCTGGCCGGCGAACGCTGGTGCGCCTGGTACCACGCCAACCATGGCGTGGACGTGCGCAGCCTGCGCTACCCGGGGCTGATCAGCTGGAAGACGCCGCCCGGCGGCGGCACCACCGACTATGCGGTCGACATCTTCCACCATGCCCTGCGCGAGGGCCGCTACACCAGCTTCCTGCGTGCAGACACCCGGCTGCCTATGATGTACATGCCCGATGCCATCCGCGCCACCGTCGAGCTGATGAGCGCACCGGCCGCCGACATCCGCGAGCGCGGCTCCTACAACCTGGCCGCCATCAGCTTCACGCCGCGCGAGATCGCCGACCGCCTGGCGCTGCGCGTCCCCGGCTTCACGCTCGCCTGCGAGCCGGACTTCCGGCAGGCCATCGCCGACAGCTGGCCGCAGGCCATCGTCGACGACGCGGCGCGGCGCGACTGGGGCTGGCGGCATCGTTTTGACCTGGATGCCATGGTCGACGACATGCTGGCCCACTTGAGGCCGCTCCTGGTGACGGTGGCCCAGCCCGCCTGAACGCAAGCTCACTGGGCGTCGGGCCGGCGCGGGCTCGCCATGCGGGCCAACGGCAATGGCCGATGGCGACAGTCTGTCTAGACTGCGCCTGCGACCTCAATCGGAGCCCAGCATGCCCCCCGCCGCCCGTGCCCATGCCCTGGATAGCCTGATCGGCGCTGAGCTGCCTCGTCTCGACAGCGCTGCCGCCGTGACCGCGTTCGAGGCCCAGGCGGCGTGGTCGGACCGGGTGGCCACGGCCAGCACCTACCAGGCCTTGCAGCTCGGGGCGGCGCTGGACCCGGACGCGCCGGCGCTCAGCACCCTGCCCAACGCATCCGCGCAAGACCAGCCGCAGACGTTGAGCCACCGGCAGTTCCTGCACCGCGTCACCCAGGCCGCCAATCTGTTCCATGCGCTCGGCATCGGCCGTGGCGACGTGGTCAGCCTGCTGCTGCCGCTTGTGCCGCAGGCCTTCGTCACTGTGCTGGGGGCGCAGGCCGTGGGCGTGGCCAACCCAGTCAACCACCTGCTGTCGGCCGGGCAGATCGCCGAGATCCTGCGCGCTGCCGGCACCAGGCTGCTGGTCGCCCTGGCGCCGACCGAGGGCAGCGACATCTGGGACAAGGTGCAGGCGGTACGGGCCGAGTTGCCAGACCTGAAGGCGGTGCTGGTCGTGGGTGGCCATGCCCATGCCGCGCTGGCGGCCGACGACTTCGATCGCCAGGTCGACGCGCATCGCGGCGACGGGCTGGACAGCGGCCGGCTGCCGCAGGCCGACGACATCGCCGGCTACTTCCATACCGGCGGCACCACCGGCACGCCCAAGCTGGTGCGGCACACGCATGCCAACCAGGTCTACCAGGCCTGGGCGCTGCGCCTGATGGGCATTGCGGTGCCGGGCAGCGCGGTGCTGTTCGGCCTGCCGCTGTTCCATGTCGGCGGCGCGTTGACACAGGGCCTGTCCAGCCTGGCCAACGGCTCGCACATCGTCGTGCTGTCGGCCGCCGGCTGGCGCCATCCACAAGCCGTGCCTCAGGTCTGGAAGCTGGTGGACCGCTACCGCCCGGCCTTCTTCGGCGGCGTGCCCACGGTCATGGCGGCGGCGCTGCAGATGCCGACCGACGGCTGCGACCTGTCCAGCCTGCAGCTGGCCAGCGGCGGCGGCTCGGCCATACCAGTGGCGGTGATCCGCGGCTATGAGGAGCGGCTCGGCCTGCCGGTGCTGGAGGTCTACGGCATGACCGAGACCGCCAGTGTGCACACCATGAACTATCCGCGGCGGCCGCGGACCTCCGGCTCGGTGGGCTGGCCGCTGCCCTACTCGCGGTCGCGGGTGGTGCGGCTGGATGCCGACGGCCGCTACCTGGGCGACTGCGGCGTCGACGAGATCGGCGTGGTGGCCATGGCCGGCCCGGGTGTCTTCGGCGGTTACCTGATGGACAAGCACAACCGCGGCGCCTTCGTCGAGCCCGGCTGGGTCAACTCGGGCGACCTGGGCCGGCTGGATGCCAACGGCGAGCTCTGGATCACCGGCCGCGCCAAGGACCTGATCATCCGCGGCGCCCACAACATCGACCCGGCGCCGCTGGAGGAGCTGCTGTACCGCCATCCGGCGGTGGCACTGGCGGCGCTGGTGGGCCAGCCCGACGCCTATGCCGGCGAGCTGCCGGTGGCCTATGTGCAGCTGAAGGCCGGCGCCCAGGCCAGCGCCGGCGAGATGATCGGCTACCTCAAGGAACACACGCCGGAGCGGGCTGCGGTGCCGGTGGCGCTGCACTTCATCGAAGCCATGCCGCTGACGGCGGTGGGCAAGATCTTCAAGCCGGCGCTGCGTGTGGACGCGGCCCAGCGCGTGACGCGCGAGCTTCTCGCCGATGCCGGCGAGGGCCACGTGGACATCGACGTCCAGGTGCTGCCGGATGCCACGCTCGGGCAGGTGATCGAGGTGCGCCTGAGCGGCGCCACGGCCGCTGAGGCGGCGCGCATCGCCGCGCGCGTCGCGCAGCGGCTGGGCCCGCTGACACTGCGCCACCGCGTGGTGCTGGCCGGCTGAAGCCGGCCCGTCCGGTCAGCCGGCTGGCCCGACCGCCATCGGCAGTTCCGGCTGGGCGGCCCACTCCTGCAGCGAGGCGTCGTAGACGGCGACGTCCGGATGCCCGCCCAGATGCAGCGCCAGGGCGGTCATGGTGGCGGCGATGCCGCCGCCGCAGTAGCAGATGGCCCGGGCCTTGCCGAAGGCGCCGCTGTCCGCAAAGGCCGCGCGCAGCTCATCGACAGGCTTGAGTCGGCCATCGGCCTGCTGCAGCGACGGAAACGGCACGTTCACACTGCCGGCAATGTGCCCCGGCCGGCCATAGTGCACCGGCGCCGTGCCGGCATGGACCGAGGCGGTCAGGGCATTGATGGTGCAGACGTCGCCATTGCCGATGGCGCGCAGCACCTCGTCCTTGTCGGCCCAGTGCCCGGGCTGCGGCCGGGCCGTGAAGCGTGCGCCGGAGTGCCGCACATCACCGGTTTCCACCGGGCGTCCTTCGGCCTGCCAGCGGGCCAGGCCGCCATCCAGCACACGGGCCGCGAAGCCCAGCGATTTCAGCATCCACCAGATGCGGGTGGCCCACATCGGCGAGGTGCTGCTGTACAGCACCACCTCCAGGCCGTCGGCCATGCCGGCCTTGCCGAAGGCCGCCTCCAGCTGCGGCACCGACGGCAGCGTAAAGCGCAGCGCGCTGGCGTTGTCCGACAGGTCGCGCTGCAGGTCCAGATAGGCCGCACCGGGCAGGTGGGCCTGCGCATGGTCGGCGGCCGCGCTCTCGACAGCAAAGCCGCCCTGCGCAGAAGGCCGCAGGTGCTGCGTGGTGTCGTACAGCCGCAGCCAGGGGCGGCGGGTCGGCTCGTCGTTCGCCGCGGCCAGCTCGTCGGTGCTGATGAGTGGATGCATGGCAGGCCTTGGTGGTGTGTGATCAGGCCAGCGCCCGCCGCAGGGCGGCCAGGGTGGCATCGGGTTGCTCGAGCATGATCGAGTGGCCGCAGTCCGGGATGGTCTGCACCGTGGCCTTCAGCGCGGCCACGATCTCGCGCGTGGCCCGGGGTGGCGTCATCTGATCGCGCTCGCCCAGGATCAGGTGCGCCGGGCATGTCACGCGGGCCGCCGCCTGCAGGCCGCCGGCGTACTGGTTGCAGACGCTGAAGTCATGTTCGAACAGGTTGCCCTGCGCCCAGCCGCGCTGGGTGCGCCGCATCAGGATGCGGTTGGCGCCATGCAGCCACATGCCCGGCCCCGGGTAGGACGGCTTGCTGGCCAGCGAGCTGATGCTGAAGGCATTGACCATGTCGATGGCCGCCAGCGGCGCGTCACGCGCTGTGGCCAGCAGCGTGTCGGAAACCTTCATCGGATAGGCGCTGCCGATCATCACCAACCGGCTCGCCCGCCGTGGCGCGCGGGCGGCGGCCTCCAGCGCGACCAGACTGCCCATACTGTGGCCGGCCCAGACCGCCTGCTGCACGCCGGCGGCGTCCAGCGCCGCCAGTGCCCAGTCGGCATGCGCCGCCACATCGGCCAGCGGCGGCCCTGCGCTGCGGCCATGGCCGGGCAGGTCCAGGGCCAGCACCACATGGCCGTGGTGGGCCAGCCAGCGGCTCATCAGCGTCCACACGCTGTGGTCGTGCAGCGCGCCGTGGATGAAGACCACGCAGGGCAGGGCGGGGTCGAAGGGCTTGCCGCCGGTGTAGGCATAGGCGGTGCGGCCGTGGACGGTCAGCTGCATGGCATCACCCTGCCGCCTTCTCGGCCGCCTTGAGCGCCCGTTTCAGGTCGTCGATCAGGTCATCCGCGTCTTCCAGGCCGATGGACAGCCGGATCGTGCCTGGGCCGATGCCGGCACGCTGCAGGGCCGCGTCGTCCATGCGGAAATGGGTGGTCGATGCCGGGTGGATGACCAGCGAGCGGCAGTCGCCCACATTGGCCCGGTGCGAGAACAGCCTCAGGTTCTCGATTAGGGCGCGGCCCTGGGCACGGCTGCCCTTGAGGTCGAAGCTGAAGACCGCACCACAGCCTTTGGGCAGCAGCCGCCGCGCCAGCAGATGGTCGGGATGGGACTCGAGCTCGGGGTAGGCGACCCGCGACACCAAGGCCTGCCGCGCCAGGAACTCGACGACGCGGCGGGTGTTGGCGACATGGCGCTCCATGCGCAGGGACAAGGTCTCAATGCCTTGCAGGATGAGCCAGGCCGTGTGCGGGCTCATGCAGGCGCCGAAGTCGCGCAGGCCCTCGCGGCGCGCCCGCAGCAAAAAGGCGCCGACCGTGTTCTCCTGCGAGAACACCATGCCGTGGAAGCCGTCATAGGGCTGGCTGAGCTCGGGAAACCGCCCGCCGGCGTCCCAGTCGAAAGCACCGCTGTCGACCACCAGTCCGCCCACCACCGTGCCATGTCCGCACAGAAACTTGGTGGCCGAGTGATAGACCAGGTCCGCACCATGGTCGAAGGGCTTCTGCAGCGCCGGCGTGGTGAAGGTCGAGTCCACCAGCAGCGGCAGGCCCGCGTCATGTGCGATGTCGGCGACCGCTGCGATGTCCAGCACATCCAGGCCAGGGTTGCCCAAGGTCTCGCCGAACAGCAGCCGCGTCTCGGGCCGGATCGCCGCGCGCCAGGCGTCATGGTCACCCGGCCGGACAAAGGTGGTGGCGATGCCGAAACGGCGCAACGTGTAATCCAGCAGGTTGTGCGAGCCGCCGTAGAGAGCGCTGCTGGCCACGATATGGTGGCCGGCGCCGGCCAGCGTGGCGATCGCCAGGTGCAGGGCCGCCTGCCCACTGGCGGTGGCGATGCCACCGGCGCCGCCCTCGAGCGCGGCGATGCGTTCCTCCAGCACGGCGGTGGTCGGATTGCTCAGACGGCTGTAGACATGGCCCGAGGCCTCCA
>JBJXHB010000342.1:0-30941 GCA_046160725.1 Aquabacterium sp. | reverse complement strand
GGGTTGGCATAGCCCATCAGCACCACCGGCGTGCGCTCATCGGTGCTGCGGAAACCAGCCACCTGCTCCAGAACCTGGGCCAGGCCGATGCCGCGCGCCAGGGCACGCTCGCCGGCCTGCTGGATGGCCGGGCCGTCGGCCATCGGGTCGGAGAACGGTATGCCCAGTTCGATGATGTCGGCACCGCCCGCGACCAGCGCGTGCAGCACCTCGACGGTCGCATCGGCCGCCGGGTCGCCAGCCATCACGTAGGGGATCAACGCCTTGCGGCCCTGAGCCTTGAGCCGTTGCAGTGAGGAGGCGATGCGGCTCATCGTGCCACTCCCACCACGGCGTCGGCATGTGGCGCACCGCCCTTGACCGACTGCCCGCGGCAGGACGGCCGGCAATAGAACTCGGCACCGGACAGGTCGGCCACGGTGCCGATGTCCTTGTCACCCCGGCCGCTGAGGTTGACCAGCAAGTGCTGGTCCGGTCGCAGCGTGGCCGCGAGCTTCATGGCATGGGCCACGGCATGGCTGGACTCCAGCGCCGGGATGATCCCCTCGGTCCGACACAAGCGGTGAAAGGCCTCCAGCGCCTCGGCGTCGGTGGCGCCGACATATTCCGCCCGGCCCAGGTCCTTGAGGTAGGCATGCTCAGGCCCGACGCCCGGGTAGTCCAGGCCGGCTGATATCGAGTGGGTCTCCGTGATCTGTCCGTCGCCGTCCTGCAGCAGGTAGGTGCGGTTGCCATGCAGCACGCCGGGCGAGCCGGCGGACAACGACGCCGCATGCTTGCCCGACGCCAGCCCTTGCCCTGCCGCCTCGACACCGATCAGCCGCGTGCCGGCATGGCCGATGTAGGGATAGAACAGGCCCATGGCATTGCTGCCGCCGCCGACACAGGCGATGACGGCGTCAGGCTGGCGCCCGACCTGCTCCTGCATCTGGTCGATGCTTTCGTCGCCGATCACGCGCTGGAAGTCGCGCACCATCATCGGGTACGGATGCGGACCGGCCACGGTGCCGATGATGTAGAAGGTGTTTTCCACGTTCGTGACCCAGTCACGCAGGGCCTCGTTCAACGCGTCCTTGAGCGTGCGGCTGCCGGACTCCACCGGCACCACACGAGCACCCAGCAGATGCATGCGGTAGACATTGGGCGACTGCCGCTTGATGTCCTCGCTGCCCATGTAGACCACGCATTCCAGCCCATACCGGGCACAGATCGTGGCGGTGGCCACGCCGTGCTGTCCGGCGCCGGTCTCGGCGATCACCCGTGGCTTGCCCATGCGTCGGGCCAGCAGGGCCTGGCCGATGGTGTTGTTGACCTTGTGCGCACCGGTGTGGTTGAGGTCCTCGCGCTTGAGGTGGATCTGGGCACCGCCGATTTCGCGCGACAGACGTGCCGCGTGGTAGATCGGGCTGGGCCGGCCGACGAAGTGCTTCAGCTCATGGCGGAACTCGGCCATGAAGGCCGCATCCTGCCGGTAGTGGTCATAGGCGGCCTTCAGTTCGTCCAGCGCGTGGACCAGGGTCTCGGCGACGAAACTGCCGCCATAGGGGCCGAAATGCCCGGAGGCATCGGGCTGTTGATAGTCGAGCATGGGATGTCCTTGCTGGGGCTGCTGCCCGCCGACAGCGCGGCGCAACCCGGGGGTTCAGTGTTCGGCGGCCAGCCGCTCGTCGGCCTGGCGCACCGCGGCGCAGAAGGCGCGCATCAGGGGCGCGCTCTTGATGCCCTTGGCCGACTCGACGCCCGTGGAGACGTCAACGGCCCAGGGCCGCACCCGCGCGATCCCATCGACCACGTTTGCAGGACTCAACCCACCAGACAAAACGACCGGACGGGCAACGCTTTTTGGCAGCAGTGACCAATCGAAGGACCTTCCGCCGCCACCGTAGCTCTCGACATGGGCGTCCAGGAGCAGGCCCGCAGCATCTGCATATTGTGCGGCATAGGCCGTCAGGTCGAAGCCGGCCGAGATGCGCGCGGCACGCAGGTAGGGCCGGCCCGGCGCGCGGCACTGTGCCGGTGTCTCGTCGCCGTGGAATTGCAGCAGCGCGTTCGGCACAGCGGCCAGCGCCAGCGCCAGCAGGGCCGGGTCGGCGTTGACCAGCAGGCACACCGGTGTCACGAAAGGCGGCAGCCGTGCCGCCAACGTGGCCGCACGATCGGGCGAGACATGGCGCGGGCTGCGTTCGTAAAGGACGAAGCCGATCGCGTCGGCGCCGGCCCCGACCGCGGCATCGACGTCGGCCTCGCGGGTCAGGCCGCAGATCTTGATGCGGGTGCGGTTCATGCGGGTCCGCCGCTGGCGGCGCCGGCGTCAGCCTGACAGCAGCGGGGCCTCGTCACCATGCTCGGGAATGCCATGTACGGCATCGTAATACGGGCCGAGAAAGTACAGCCCAGCGGCACTGAATGTCGGCGCCGCAACCGCCCTGTCGCGGGCTTGCAGCACCGCGTCGATCCAGCCCGGTTGCCGCTGCCCGGTGCCGACCGCCACCAGGCAGCCCATGAGGTTGCGCACCATGTGGTGCAGGAACGCGCTGGCATCGAAGTCAAACTGCCAAAGCGCCCCCTGACGCCGGACGTTCAGGCTGCGCAGGTTCTTGACCGGGCTGGCGGCCTGGCACTCGGCCGAGCGGAACGACGAGAAGTCATGTTCACCCACCAGTCGGTCCGCTGCATCCCGCATCGCATCCAGGGACAGGGGCCGGAACACCCATCCCACCCGATCGCTGGCCAGCCCGGGACGGGCCACGGCCTGCATCAGCAGGTAACGGTAGCGCCGCCCGCGTGCGCTGTTGCGGGCATGGAAGCCGGCCGCCACCGGGCGGCACCAGCGAACAGCGATGTCCATGGGCAGGTATCGGTTGACACCGCGCACCCAGGAGAATGCCGCCCTCGCAACCGGCGCGTCCAGATGGACAACCTGGTTGGCCGCATGAACGCCGGCATCGGTACGGCCGGCGCAGTGGGTGCGGACCGGATGCCCGCAGAAGGTCCGCAGGGCGGACTCGAGCTGGTCCTGCACGGCGCGCCCGTCCGGCTGGCTCTGCCAGCCGTGATAGGCCGTCCCGCCGTAGGACAGGCCGAGCGCGATGCGACCGGTCAGGGGCGCCGAGGCATCAGCCTCAGGCCAACCCATCCAGCATGCCTTGCGCCTTGGACTTCAGGCCGCCCGACGCACGGGCCACGACCTCCTCGAGCAGGTCGCGCGCGCCCTCAAGGTCGCCAATCTGGCGGAACTCTTCGGCCAGCTCCAGCTTGCGCGTCAGCGGGTCGACATCACCGTCGTCGAGGCCGATGTCAGGCAGTTCCGGCGCCTCAGGGGCCGGCATCTTCATCGTCCCGAAGTCCAGGGACAGGTCCGCCGACGGTGCAGGCGACGCGGCCGGCTTGATGATGACGGTTCGGTCTGGGTCCTGCGGCATGTCCAGGTCCAGTGACAGGCCGCCGAAATCGGTGGCCGGTGCCGGTGCCGGGGCGGGCGTGACCATCGCGCCGCCATCCAGGTCGAAGTCCAGGCCACCTTCAGCCGCGGCCTTGGGCGGCAGCGGCTGGGTCTTCTCGGACGGCCGAGGCGGCTCCGGCTCAAAGGCGTCGAGGTCCAGGTCCAGATCGAGCGCGCCCATCGTGCTGGGCGAGCCCTCGTCCACCGGCGGTGGCAGGGTCGACGGACTGGCCTGCACCGAGTAGGGCATGGTGCTGGCACCCAGCGGCTCGACCACCACCCGCCCGCCTTCGCGGAACACCTCCGGCGGTTGCCCGCCCGGCTGGTACAACGGATTCTCCGGGTCGATCGAGCGGCCCATCTCCTGGGCCTTGGCCCAATCGGTGCCATCGCCCTTGGTCAGCGAGAACAACTGCGCCGCCAACAGCTCGTAGCCCTTGGTGTCGCGGCGCTTGGCATAGACCTCAAGCAGCTTGCTGCGCACCGCCAGGCGGTCGGGATTGGCCCGCATCGCCTCCTTGAGGATCTCCTCGGCCTGCAGGTCGCGGCCATAGGCCAGGTAGACGTCCGCCTCGGCCACGGGGTCGACGTCACCGATGGCATCGAGTTGGCTCAACGAGTAGCCCATCGACGAGCCACCACCGGCCTCCCGGGTATCCACGCGCTGCCCGCCGCTGACACCGAAGAAGGAGTCGGGCTGGATCCGGCTTTCCAGGAAGGAGGTTTCGTTGCCGTCCTTCTTGAGGCGTCCGCGCAGGCGCCAGGCACCGAAACCGAGCAGACCCACCAACAGGATGCCGGCGCCCGGAAGCACCAGGGGGTTGTCGGTCAGGCTGTCGAGCAAACCCGGCTCCGGCGTGGCAGCCGCCGCCGGCCTGGTCGGCGCTGACGCTGGCGCGGGCGCCGGGGGTTTGGGTGCCGCAGCGGTCACAGTCGGCGCCGGCGCTGCCGGTGTAGCCGCTGGCGCTGGCGCTGGCGTCGGCGTCGGCGCCGGAGCGGGAGCAGGTGCTGGCGCTGGTGCCGGTGCCGGCGTTGGGACAGGTGCCGGCGCTGGTGCGGGTGTTGCCTTGGTCGGCGGCGTAGGCGGGGCCGGTGGGGCTGCCACCGGCGCCTTGGTGGCCGGTGCCGGTGTTGCTGCCGGCGCCGGCGCCGCAGCTGGCGGCTGGACCGCCTTGGCCGTCTTCTGCAGGTCTTTCAACTCCTGGACGTTTCGGGTCAGCTCCGCCATCCGCGCGTCGGCTGCCTTCCGTTCGGTCGCCTTGGACATGGCGCCCTCGGCGCCCGAGGCCTTGGCGGTACCGCCCGACAGCGTCAGCTTGTCGGTCGAAGCGGCCGGTGCCTTCTTGTCCTGCACCGTGGCCTGGACAGTGCCCTTGGCCTGACGCGCCGGTGCCCCGGTGTCCGCTGCCGGTGCCCCCTCCGCCAGGCGTCGCCGATAGGCGCCAAAGTCCGCCGACTGGGCCTCGATGACCTGGCGCGCCTCGCCAGCGCTGATGCCGCGAACCGTCTCGGCGGCCGGCACCGACAACACGGCACCGGACCGCAGCCGGTTCATGTTGTTGTCGACGAAGGCGTCGCTGTTGCCGCGGTACAGCGCGACCAGCATCTGGTCGAGTGCCACGCCCTGCGGCTTGAGCCGGCCGGCGATGCCGCTGAGTGTGTCGCCGGAGCGAACCTTGTAGTCTTGTGCCGACGTGGTAGCCGCCACCTTGGGTTGCGGTGCCTCTGCGGCCGCGCGAGGCGCGGGCGCCGCCGCAGGACGTGGTGTGGCCGCGGCCACAGCCGGCGCGGGGGCCGGAACGGGCGCTGGGGCGGCAGCGGCTGCGACAGCCGGCGCGGGTGCCGCAGCCGGGGCCAGAACCGGCGCCACGGGCGCGGCTGCCTGAACCGGCGGCGCCGTGGTCCGGGGCGGGTCGATCAGCAGCGTGAACTCACGTACCAGCCGCCCGGATGCCCAGGACAGCTCGAGGATCACGTCGATGAACGGCTCCTGGACCGCCCGGTCACTGGTCAGCCGCAAGTACGGGCGCCCGTCCGCGCGCCGCGCCAGCACCGCCTGCGTGCCGGACAACACGGCGTTGTAGTCCACGCCGGCTGCGCGGTAGGAGTCGGGCGGTGCAATCCGGACCACCAGTGACGACGCCTCCTCCGGCGTCAGGCTGGTGATGTCGATCTCGGCCTTGAGACCTTCGCCCAGGGCCGATTGAATGCTCAATCGACCTAGGCCCAGCGCGAGTGCCGGATCAATGGCCACGACAGCCAGGGCCGCTGCTGCGGCGATGGCCCGGACGCGGCGGCCGGCAAGGATGGAGCGGATCTTCAAGGCGTCTCCCTAGTGGGGCAACGGCGGCCCAAGGACAGTTGGCCGCGACAAGGACCTTGCGGTCGACATAAGCCCGGCCGGATCAACGGCCGGAGGCCGAAAACACAATAGCAGCAAGCATATAGGCTTACAAGCTCATGCAATGGCTGATGTTCCGCCGCAATGCATCGCGTTGTTTCCGAAAGCTTGCCATATGTTGCCTCACGACAACGCCCGACCAGGACTGGGAAACCGGCGCTGTTCTGAACCCCGCCTGCCGCCGGCGACCGGAGGTCATGCGTCCAGGAGGATGCGCAACATGCGCCGCAATGGCTCGGCAGCGCCCCACAACAGCTGGTCGCCGATGGTGAACGCGCCCAGGTAGTGCGGCCCGAGCGCCAGCTTGCGCAGCCGGCCGACCGGGATGGTCGTGGTGCCGGTCACAGCCACCGGTGTCAGGTCGCGGACGGTGGCCTCACGGGTGTTGGGCACCAGCCTGACCCAGGCGTTGTCGTGGCGGATCGCGTCCTCGATGTCGGCCAGCGGCACGTCCCGCCGCAGCTTCACCGTCACCGACTGGCTATGGCAGCGCATCGCGCCGACACGGACGCAAAGCGAGTCGATCGGTGTCGCGGGAAAGGAGAAGCCGGGCCCGCGGCCCAGGATCTTGTTGACCTCGGCACCACCCTTCCATTCCTCCAGGCTGGTGCCGTCCCCTCGGTCCGCGTCGATCCAGGGGATCAGGCTGCCTCCCAGCGGCACGCCGAAGTTCGCCGTCTCGGCCGCCGACAGGCCCCGCTGCGTGGCCGCGACCTTGCGGTCGATCTCCAGGATCGCGCTGGCCGGGTCGTCCAGCAAAGTCCTGACCGAGGCGTTCAGGGTGCCGTATTGCGTCAGCAGCTCGCGCATGTGCTGCGCGCCACCACCCGAGGCCGCCTGGTAGGTGGTGCAGGTCATCCACTCGACCCAGTCGTTGCGGAACAGCGCGCCCAGGCCCATCAGCATGCAGCTGACGGTGCAGTTGCCACCGATGTAGTCCTTGACGCCGCGCGCCATCGCATCGCGGATCACCGGCATGTTGACCGGGTCCAGGATGATGACCGCGTCGTCGCTCATCCGCAGGGTCTTGGCCGCGTCGATCCAGTAGCCTTTCCAGCCGGCCTCACGCAGCTTTGGATAGACCGCCTTGGTGTAGTCGCCGCCCTGGGCCGTGATGATGATGTCGCAGGCCTTCAGCGCCGCAATGTCATGGGCGTCGTACAGGGTGCGCTCGTTCTTGGCCTGCGCCGGCGCGGCACCGCCGGCGTTGCTGGTGGAAAAGAAGCGCGGCTCGATGAGGTCGAAGTCGCCCTCGGCCTGCATGCGGTCCATGAGGACGGAGCCGACCATGCCGCGCCAGCCGACCAATCCGGTGAGTGCCATTTCCTGGTTTCCTTTCGCTACCTTCGAACCCCCCGCTGGTCCCCGGCTCGTATCGCCGGGGGTTCGAAGGAGGAACGAGGCGAAACGAACCGAGAGCGGTCAGCCCTTGGTAATGGTGGTGGTGGTTTTCGCGAGCGCGGCGACGACGGCGTCGCCCATCGCCGCGGTGCCCACCACCGTGGTGCCCGGCGACGCGATGTCGCCGGTGCGCAGCCCCTGGGCCAGCACCGCACGAACGGCCGCCTCGACACGGTCGGCCGCTTCGGCTTGCTGGAGGGTGTATCGCATCATCATGGCAGCGGACAAGATTGGAGCCAGCGGATTGGCCACCCCCTTGCCGGCAAGGTCCGGTGCGCTGCCATGGCTGGGCTCGTACAGGCCCTTGTTGTGCGCATCCAGCGACGCGCTGGGCAGCATGCCGATGCTGCCGGTCAGCATGGCCGCTTCGTCGGACAGGATGTCGCCGAACATGTTGCCCGTCACCACCACGTCAAGCGCCTTCGGCGCCTTGACCAGCTGCATCGCGGCGTTGTCGACATACATGTGGTCCAGCGCCACGTCCGGGTACTGGGTATGGACCTGCGTGACCACGTCCCGCCACAGTTGTGAGGTCTCCAGCACGTTGGACTTGTCCACACTGGTCAGCTTGCCGCGGCCACCCTTGGCCCGTTTGCGTGCAGCCTGGAAGGCGACGTGCGCGATGCGTTCGATCTCCGGGCGCGCATAGCGCATGGTGTCGAAACCTTCCTCGGCACCGGCAAACGGGCCATCCGGTGCGGCGCGCCGGCCGCGGGGTTGGCCGAAGTAGATGTCGCCGGTCAGCTCGCGGATGATCAGGATGTCCAGGCCGGCCACCAGCTCCGGCTTCAGACTGGAGGCATGGGTCAGCTGCTCGTAGCAGATGGCCGGGCGGAAGTTGGCGAACAACTGCAGGTGCTTGCGCAACCCCAGGATCGCCTGTTCGGGGCGCAACGCGCGTTCGAGCTTGTCGTACTTCCAGTCGCCCACCGCACCAAACAGCACCGCATCGGCCGCCCGTGCCAGGGCCAGAGTTGGCTCTGGCAGGGGATGCCCATGGGACTCATAGGCCGTCCCACCGACCGGCGCACTCTCCATCTCGAGCGGCAGCTCCAGCACCTTCAGCACCTTTACCGCCTCGGCCATGATCTCCGGGCCGATGCCATCACCTGGCAACACTGCAATCTTCATATCTGATTTCTCTCTTGATTCACCTGGCGGGCCTGACGAGCCGGTCGGTCGTGCGTCTAAAGGCGGCCGCCTAGCCGCGGGCCGGCCGCCCGGCCAGCCAGGGCTGGCGGGCCAGACGCTGCGCCTCGAAGGCGCGGATCTTGTCGGCATGGCGCAGCGTCAGGCCGATGTCGTCCAGGCCATTGACCAGACAGTACTTGCGGAACGGCTGCACGTCGAAGGACAGCTCGGAGCCGTCGGGCTTGACCACCACCTGGCGCGGCAGGTCGATCGTCAGCCGGTAGCCGACAAAGCCCGCCACCTCGTGGAACAGGCGGTCCAGCTGGGCCTCGGGCAGCACGATGGGCAGCAGCCCGTTCTTGAAGCAGTTGTTGAAGAAGATGTCGGCATAGCTGGACGCGATCAGCGCCCGGAAGCCATATTGCTCCAGCGCCCAGGGCGCATGTTCGCGGCTCGACCCGCAGCCGAAATTGGCCCGCGCCAGCAGCACCGACGCACCGGCATAGCGCGGATGGTTCAGCACAAAGTCCGGGTTTGGCTGGCGGACGGCTGGGTCCTGCCCGGGCTCGCCCTTGTCCAGGTAGCGCCAGGCGTCGAACAGGTTGGGGCCAAAGCCCGAGCGATGGATGGACTTCAGGAACTGCTTGGGGATGATCGCGTCGGTGTCGACATTGGCGCGGTCCATCGGGGCCACCAGGCCCTGGTGCACGGTGAAGGCTTGCATGTGAGCTTTCAAATGGGCGGCAGGCGGCCGCTGCGGGCCGCAACGGCCACGGTCACTTCTTCTTGGCGACTTCCTCGATCTTGTCGCCGGCCTTGGAGATGTCCTTGCCCAGGCCCTGGACGGTGTTGCAGCCGCCCAGGGCGACCGCGCCGATGAAAAGAAGCAGCAGCGGAATGCGTTTGATCATGTTGGTGGGCTCCGGAGAATCAGACCAGACGGCGCACGTCGACGAAGTGGCCCTCCACGGCAGCCGCCGCAGCCATGGCGGGGCTGACGAGGTGGGTGCGGCCGCCGGCGCCCTGGCGGCCTTCGAAATTGCGGTTGCTGGTGGAGGCGCAGCGCTCGCCGGGCTCAAGCCGGTCGGCGTTCATGGCCAGGCACATGCTGCAGCCCGGCTCGCGCCACTCGAACCCGGCGGCCTTGAAGATCTCATGCAGCCCCTCGGCCTCGGCCTGGGCCTTGACCAGGCCCGAGCCGGGCACGACCATGGCCAGGCGCACGTTGGCGGCCACGCGGCGGCCCATGCGCCGGACGACCGCAGCCGCCTCACGCAGGTCCTCGATGCGGCTGTTGGTGCACGAGCCGATGAAGACCTTGTCGACATGGATGTCCGACAGCGCCTTATTCGGCTCCAGGCCCATGTAGGCCAGGGCACGTTCGATGGCGTCGCGCCGGGTCGGGTCGCGCTCGCGGTCCGGGTCCGGCACGCGCTGGTCGATGCCCAGCACCATTTCCGGGCTGGTGCCCCAGGTCACCTGCGGCAGGATGGCCGCCGCGTCCAGCTCGACCACAGTGTCGAACTGCGCGCCAGGGTCGGAATGCAGCGTGCGCCAGTGCGCCACCGCCTGGTCCCACTCCGGCCCGCCGACGAAGCGGCCGGTTGCCGGGTCGGTGCCAGGCGCGAACGGCCGGCCCTTGACATAGTCGATGGTCTTGTCATCGACCGCGATCATCCCGGCCCGGGCGCCGGCCTCGATGGCCATGTTGCACACCGTCATGCGGCCTTCCATGCTGAGCGCCCGGATGGCCGACCCGGCGAACTCGATGGTGTGACCGTTACCGCCGGCGGTGCCGACACGGCCGATGATGGCCAGGACGATGTCCTTGGCGCCGCAGCCACGGGGCAGGCTGCCTTCCACCCGCACCAGCAGGTTCTTCGCCTTCTTGGTCAGCAGCGTCTGCGTCGCCAACACATGCTCGACCTCGCTGGTGCCGATGCCGTGGGCCAGCGCGCCGAAGGCGCCATGAGTGGAGGTGTGCGAATCGCCGCAGACGACGGTCATGCCCGGCAGGGTGGCACCCTGCTCGGGGCCGACCACGTGCACGATGCCCTGGCGCCGGTCCAGGAACGGAAAGTAGGCCGCCGCACCGAAGGCCGCGATATTGGCGTCCAGCGTGCGCACCTGCAGCGCGCTGGTCGGGTCGGTGATGCCGTCGTAGCCGCGCTCCCAGCCCTGGGTGGGCGTGTTGTGGTCCGCCGTGGCCACGACCGACGACATACGCCAGACCTTGCGTGATGCCAGGCGCAGGCCCTCGTAGGCCTGGGGGCTGGTCACCTCGTGCACCAGGTGGCGGTCGATGTAGAGGACGGCGGTTCCGTCGTCCTCGGAGTGGACGACATGATCGTCCCAGAGTTTGTCGTACAGCGTGCGGGCGGTCATGGCTGCGGTGGCGTCAGGGCAGCCGCGATTGTCGCCGCAGCGCGTCCCGGTGCGTTGCAGTCGGTATCGGCGCGGCCAGCGACTGCGCCCGACAGTGGCGGGTCAGCCGAGTGCGGCGACCACGTCCGGCGGCGCCTGCACCAGCTCGATCAGCACGCCCTCGCCACCGATCGGGAAGTCGTCGCTGGCCTTGGGATGGATGAAGCAGATGTCATGGCCCGCCGCGCCCTTGCGGATGCCGCCCGGCGCAAAGCGCACGCCGTGGGCCGTCATCCAGGCCACTGCCGCCGGCAGGTCGTCCACCCACAGGCCGACATGGTTCAGCGGCGTGGTGTGGACCGCCGGCTTCTTGTCCGGGTCCAGCGGCTGCATCAGGTCCACTTCCACGGCGTGCAACCCTTGGCCCAGCGCGCAGATGTCCTCGTCGACGTTCTCGCGCTCGCTGACGAAAGTGCTCTTGACGCCCAGGCCGAGGATGTCCACCCACAGCGCCTTCAGCCGCTGCTTGTCAAGGCCGCCAATGGCGACCTGCTGCAGGCCGAGGATGCGGTAGGGCTTGGCAGCTGTATTCATGTCGTCCCCTGCGTACTCACGCGAAGCTCAGGATCGGCTGGTCCACGGCGAGGCTCTCGCCCTTGCGGGCCAGCAGCTCCGCCACGGTGCCGTCCTGCGCCGCGGTGAGGATGTTCTCCATCTTCATGGCCTCGATCACGGCCAGGCGCTCGCCGGCCTGCACCTTCTGGCCGGGCTGAACGGCGATGTCCACCAGCAGCCCCGGCATGGGCGACAGCAGCAGCCGGGACAAATCCGGCGGCGCCTTGTGCGGCATCAGGCGCAGCAGCTCGGCGGCGCGCGGCAGCAGCACCAGGGTCTCGATCTGCGTACCGTTGTGGCCGACCCGGATGCCCAGCGGGTTCTTCGCGCTGCCACGCTCGACCTGGGCCGTGAAGGCGCGGCCGTTGCAGGTGCCGGTCATCAGCAGTTCGCCGAGCTTGCTGGGGCTCTGGATGGCGAAGTGGCGGCCGTCGATCACCACGTCGGCCTTGCCCGAGGTGGCATCGAACTCGTCGATGCGCACCGGGTGGTGCTGCTGTTGTCCACCGGCGCCCAGCACCACCACGACCAGGTCGGGCAGGTGCTTGACGCCATGGCCCGCCACCTGGCCGCTGATGCGCACCGCACGCTCGCGCGCCTTGCGCCGCACGAAGGCCGCCAGCGCCACCAGGAACAGCGGGTCGTCGTGGGGCACGTCGGCGCTGCTGAAGCCGCGGCCATAGTGCTCGGCGATGAAGCCGGTGTTGAAGTCGCCCGCGACGAACTTCGGATGCGCCAGCAGCGCGGCCTGGAACGGGATGTTGCTGCTGATGCCGCGGATGACGAAACCGTTCAGCGCGTCGCGCATCTTGGCAATCGCATCCAGCCGGTCGCGGCCATACACGATCAGCTTGGCGATCATCGAGTCATAGAACATCGGGATCTCGCCGCCCTCGCCGACGCCGGTGTCCACCCGCACGCCGCCCTCTGGCGGCACCGGCTGGGCCGCCTGCATCGACGTGACCGGCGGCACGAAGCGCACCAGTCGCCCGGTCGACGGCAGGAAATTGCGGAACGGGTCCTCGGCATTGATGCGGCACTCGATGGCCCAGCCGTCGCGCCGAACCTCAGCCTGGGTCAGCGGCAGCGGCTCGCCGGCCGCCACCCGGATCATCAGTTCCACCAAGTCCAGCCCGGTGATGCATTCGGTGACCGGGTGCTCCACCTGCAGCCGGGTGTTCATCTCCAGGAAATAGAAGCCCTGGTCGCGCCCGACCACGAACTCCACCGTGCCGGCCGACTGGTACTGCACCGCCTTGGCCAGTGCCACCGCCTGCTCGCCCATGGCGCGCCGCGTGGCGTCGCTGATGAAGGGCGACGGCGCCTCCTCGATTACTTTCTGGTGGCGGCGCTGGATGCTGCACTCGCGCTCGTTCAGGTAGATCACGTTGCCATGCGCGTCGCCCAGCACCTGGATCTCGATGTGGCGCGGCTCCTCGACGAACTTCTCGATGAACACGCGGTCATCGCCGAAGCTGTTGCGGGCCTCGTTGCGGCAGGAACTGAAGCCGTCGAAAGCCTCCTTGTCGTTGAAGGCCACGCGCAGGCCCTTGCCGCCGCCACCGGCGCTGGCCTTGATCATGACCGGGTAGCCGATGCCGCGCGCGATCTCCACCGCCTGCTCGGGTGTCTCGATGGCCTCGTTCCAGCCCGGTATGGTGTTCACCTGGGCGGCATTGGCCAGCTTCTTGGATGCGATCTTGTCGCCCATGGCCGCGATCGAGTGGTGCTTGGGTCCGATGAAGACCAGACCCTCCTCCTCGACCCGGCGCGCGAAGTCCTCGTTCTCGGACAGGAAACCGTAGCCCGGGTGGATGGCCTGCGCGCCGGTGGCCTTGGCCGCGGCGATGATCTTGTCGGCCACCAGGTAGCTCTCGCGGCTGGGTGCCGGGCCGATCAGCACCGCCTCGTCGGCCAGTGCGACATGGCGCGCGTCGCGGTCCGCCTCCGAATGCACCGCGACCGTGGAAATGCCCATGCGGCGGGCGGTGGCGATGACGCGACAGGCGATCTCGCCGCGGTTGGCAATCAGGATCTTCTTGAACATGGCAGCCGTCCTCACAACGGGATGTTCCCGTGCTTGCGCCACGGGTTGTCGAGCTTCTTGTCCTTGAGCATCGCCAGGCTGCGGCAGATGCGCTTGCGCGTCTCGTGGGGCTGGATCACGTCGTCGATGAAGCCGCGCGCGCCAGCCACGAAGGGGTTGGCGAAGCGGGTCTTGTATTCGGCCTCGCGGGCGGCAATCTTGGCCGGGTCGGACTTGTCCTCGCGGAAGATGATCTCGACCGCGCCCTTGGCCCCCATCACCGCGATCTCGGCATTCGGCCAGGCGAAATTGACGTCGCCGCGCAGGTGCTTGGAGCTCATCACGTCATAGGCGCCGCCATAGGCCTTGCGGGTGATCACCGTCACCTTGGGCACCGTGCATTCGGCATAGACATACAGCAGCTTGGCGCCGTGCTTGATGATGCCGCCGTACTCCTGCGCGGTGCCGGGCATGAAGCCGGGCACGTCGACGAAGGTGACCACCGGTATGCCGAAAGCGTCGCAGAAGCGCACGAAGCGGGCCGCCTTGATGCTGCTCTTGATGTCCAGGCAGCCGGCCAGCACCAGCGGGTTGTTGGCGACGATGCCGACCGTGCGGCCCTCCATGCGGGCCATGCCGATGACGATGTTCTTGGCGTACTCGGGCTGCAGCTCGAAGAAGTCGCCGTCGTCCACCACCTTGCCGATCAGCTCCTTGATGTCATAGGGCTTGTTCGGGTTGTCCGGCACCAGGGTGTCGAGGCTGAAGTCCGGCCGCTCGGCCGGGTCACCACTGGGCCGCACGGGCACGCCGGCGCGGTTGTTCTGCGGCAGGTAGTTGAAGAAGCGCCGCAGCATCAGCAACGCCTCCACGTCGTTCTCGAACGCCAGGTCGGCCACGCCGCTTTGCGTGCTGTGGGTGCCGGCACCACCCAGTTGCTCGGCCGTCACCTCCTCGTGCGTCACCGTCTTCACCACCTCGGGGCCGGTGACGAACATGTAGGAGCTGTCCTTCACCATGAAGATGAAGTCGGTCATCGCCGGCGAATACACCGCGCCACCAGCACAGGGGCCCATGATCATGCTGATCTGCGGGATCACGCCGCTGGCCATGACGTTGCGCTGGAACACCTCGGCATAGCCGCCCAGCGAGGCCACGCCCTCCTGGATGCGGGCGCCGCCGGAGTCGTTCAGGCCGATCACCGGCGCGCCGACCTTCATGGCCTGGTCCATCACCTTGCAGATCTTCTCGGCATGGGCCTCGGACAGCGCGCCGCCGAAGACGGTGAAGTCCTGGCTGAAGACAAACACCAGCCGGCCGTTGATCATCCCGTAGCCGGTGACCACACCGTCGCCCGGCACCTTGTTGTCGGCCATGCCGAAGTCCGCGCAGCGGTGCTCGACGAACATGTCCCATTCCTCGAAGCTGCCCTCGTCCAGCAGCAGCTCGATGCGCTCACGGGCGCTGAGCTTGCCCTTGGCATGCTGGGCCGCGATGCGCTTGGGGCCGCCGCCCATGCGCGCGGCGGCGCGCTTGCCTTCCAGTTGTTCGATGATGTCGTGCATGGGGTTCTCCTCGGGCTGGCGGGTTGGGCGGGTTGGCCGTGGTGTTGGCTCGATGGTGGGTCTGGCGATCAATGGAACAGGTCCAGCAGCTGCCGCGCGGCTACAGATGGCGCCAGCCGCCCGGCGCGCACCTCGGCACTCAGCAACGGCAACGCCGTGCGCACCGACGCATGGGCGCGAAAGCGCTGGTGCAGGCCGGCGTCCACGCGCTCCCAGAGCCAGGCCTGGTCCTGGGCCTGCCGGCGGCGGGCCAGTGCGCCGTTGGCATGCTGCAGGTCTCGGAAGCGCAGGCAGGTGGCCCAGAACTCGCTCAGGCCGGCGCCGCGCAGTGCGCTGAGCTGCAGCACCTGCCGATGCCAGACCTGGTCGTCGTGGTGCAGCCGGTCCGGGTCGCCGTGCAGGCCGAACAGCCGCAGCGCGCTGGTGATCTGGGCGCGGGCGCGGGTGGCGGCGGCCTCGTCCAGGTCGGCCTTGTTGATCACCACCAGGTCGGCCAGCTCCATCACGCCCTTCTTGATGGCCTGCAGGTCGTCGCCGGCATTGGGCAACTGCAGCAGCACGAACAGGTCGGTCATGCCGGCCACGGCGGTCTCGCTCTGGCCGACGCCGACGGTCTCGACGATCACGATGTCATGCCCGGCGGCCTCGCACACCAGCATGGACTCCCGTGTGCGCTCGGCCACGCCGCCCAGATTGCCCGACGCCGGGCTGGGGCGGATGAAGGCACGCTCGTCCACCGACAGCCGCTCCATGCGGGTCTTGTCGCCCAGGATGGAGCCGCCGGAGACCGACGATGACGGGTCCACCGCCAGCACCGCCACCCGGTGGCCCTGCTCGATCAGCGCCAGGCCCAGGGTCTCGATGAAGGTGCTCTTGCCGACGCCCGGCACGCCGCTGATGCCGATGCGGAACGACCGCCCTGACGCCGGCAGCAGCACGTTGAGCAGGGCGTCCGCGCGCGGCCGGTGGTCGGGCCGGGTCGACTCCAGCAACGTGATGGCCTTGGCCATGGCACGCCGCTGCGCCGGCCCTGGGCCGGCCTGGATCTGGCGCCTCAGCGTTTCGTCCGCCGGGTGCAGGGCCTGGGCATCCATGGCGTGGCTGCGACTCAGCCGCGAGCGGCCTTGATCTGCTCGAGCACGTCCTTGGCGCTGGCCGGTATCGGCGTGCCCGGCCCGTAGATGCCCTTGACGCCCGCCGCGTACAGGAAGTCATAGTCCTGGCGCGGGATCACCCCGCCGACGAAGACCACGATGTCGTCGCCGCCCTGGGCCTTGAGCGCGGCCAGGATGGCCGGCACCAGCGTTTTGTGGCCGGCCGCCAACGTGCTGACGCCCACGGCATGGACATCGTTCTCGATCGCCTGGCGGGCGCATTCCTCCGGGGTCTGGAACAGCGGGCCGATGTCGACGTCAAAACCCAGGTCGGCAAAGGCCGTGGCCACCACCTTGGCGCCGCGATCATGGCCGTCCTGGCCGAGCTTGGCGATCATCACCCGCGGACGGCGGCCTTCGGCCTCGCCGAAGGCGGCGATCTCGGCCTTGAGCCTGTCCCAGCCCTCGGCGCTGTCGTAGGCGGCGGCGTACACGCCGGTCACCTTCTGGATGTCCGCGCGGTGGCGGCCATAGACCTGCTCCAGTGCATCGCTCACCTCTCCGACCGTGGCCCGGGCCCGCACGGCCTCGATGCTCAATTGCAGCAGATTGCCCTGGCCGCTGCGGGCGGCGTCGGTCAGGGCCTGCAGCGCCGCATTGACGCGGCCGGCATCGCGGCTGGCGCGGATGCGGTCCAGCCGGGCGACCTGCCCTTCGCGCACCCGCACGTTGTCCACCTCCAGGATGTCCACCGGGTCCTGCTGGGCCAGGCGGTACTTGTTGACGCCGACGATGACGTCACGGCCGCTGTCGATGCGGGCCTGCTTGTCGGCCGCGCTGGCCTCGATCTTGAGCTTGGCCCAGCCGCTGTCCACGGCGCGGGTCATGCCGCCCATGGCGTCGACTTCGTCCAGGATGACCTGGGCCTTGTCGGCCATGTCCTGGGTCAGCTTCTCCATCATGGAGCTGCCGGCCCAGGGGTCGACCACGCTGGTGATGTGGGTCTCCTCCTGGATGATGAGCTGGGTGTTGCGTGCGATGCGCGACGAGAAGGCGGTCGGCAGCGCGATCGCCTCGTCAAAACTGTTGGTGTGCAGGCTCTGCGTGCCGCCGAACACCGCGGCCATGGCCTCGATCGTGGTGCGCACCACGTTGTTGTAGGGGTCCTGCTCGGTCAGGCTCCAGCCGCTGGTCTGGCTGTGCGTGCGCAACATCAGGCTCTTGGGGTTCTTCGCCTGGAAGCCCTGCATGATCCGGCACCAAAGCAGGCGCGCCGCACGCATCTTGGCAATCTCCAGATAGAAGTTCATCCCGACCGCCCAGAAGAACGACAGCCGGCCGGCGAAATCATCCACGTCCATGCCCTTGGCGATGGCGGTGCGCACGTACTCCTTGCCGTCGGCCAGCGTGAAGGCCAGCTCCAGCGCCTGGTTGGCACCGGCCTCCTGCATGTGATAGCCGCTGATCGAGATCGAGTTGAACTTCGGCATGTGCCGGGCGGTGTGGGCGATGATGTCGCCGATGATCCGCATGCTCGGCTCGGGCGGGTAGATGTAGGTGTTGCGGACCATGAACTCCTTGAGGATGTCGTTCTGGATGGTCCCGCTGAGCTGGTCCTGGCGCACGCCCTGCTCCTCGGCCGCGACCACATAGCCCGCCAGCACCGGCAGCACCGCGCCGTTCATGGTCATGGACACCGACACCTTGTCCAGCGGGATGCCGTCGAACAGGATCTTCATGTCCTCGACGCTGTCGATGGCCACGCCGGCCTTGCCGACGTCACCCGTCACGCGCGGGTGGTCGCTGTCGTAGCCGCGGTGGGTGGCCAGGTCGAAGGCCACGCTCACGCCCTGCCCGCCGGCCGCAAGGGCATTGCGATAGAAGGCATTGCTCTCCTGCGCGGTCGAGAAGCCCGCGTACTGGCGAATGGTCCAGGGCCGCACCGCGTACATGGTGGCCTGCGGGCCCCGGATGTAGGGCGCGAAGCCGGGCAGAGTGTCCACCTGCGCGAGCGACGCGGTGTCCGCGGCCGTGTACAGCGGCTTGACCACGATGCCCTCGGGCGTGACCCAGTTCAGCGCGTCCAGGTCGCCACCGGGCGCGGACTTGCGGGCTGCGGCCTCCCACTGGGCGAAGGTGACGGGCTTGAACTCATCGGCGACGGACATGGCGGCTCCTGCGACGGCCTGCCATGCCGGGCCCCTGCCCTTGCACACCGCCATCGATCAGCCATAATTATGAATTCAAAACCTCGCGTCAAGCTGACAATCGCATGCCCGACCTGGCCGCCCCGCCCCGCCCCCTGGCGCCGCGCGCGCTGTACCAGGACGTCGCCGACCGGCTGCGCCAGCAGATCTTCGAGCGTCGGCTGGAGCCCGGCTGCTGGATCGACGAGCAGAAGGTCGCCGCCGAATACGGCATCAGCCGCACGCCGCTGCGCGAGGCGCTGAAGGTACTGGCCGTCGAGGGCCTGGTCACCATCAAGGTGCGCCGCGGCGCCTATGTCACCGAGATGTCGATGACCGACGTGACCCAGGTTTACCACCTGCTGGGCCTGCTGGAAAGCGACGCCGCCGCCGAGGTGGCGCGCCAGGGCGACGACCCGGCATTGGCCGAGCTGCAGGGCATCCACGACCGGCTGGAAGCCCAGGCCGACCAGCGCGACGCCTTCTTTGCCACCAACGAGCAGTTTCATATCCGGCTGCTGCAACTGGCCGGCAACCGCTGGACTGAGCAGATCGTGCGCGACCTGCGAAAGATGATGAAGCTCAACCGCCACCACTCGCTGTTCAAGCAGGGACGGCTCGCCGAGTCGCTGGCCGAGCACCGGGCCTTGATGCGGGCGCTGCATGCGCGCCTTCCTGAAAAGGCCCGCCAGCTGATGCTGCGCCACTTCGCCAACGGGCTGGAGGCCGCCGCACCATGATCGACCGCCACCCCATACCCGACCGCGACGGCAGCAACCTCTACCAGACCGACCCCACGCTGGTGGCACTGCTGCCGCTGTACCTGCCGCCGGACCTGCTGGCGCACCTGCAGCCGCACCTGCACGAGATGGGCGCGCTGGCCGGCGGGCCGCTCGACCGCCTGGCACTGGTCGCCGACAAGCACCCGCCGGTGCTGGAGCACCGCGACCGCCGGGGCCGTGACGCGCAGCGCATCGTCAAGCATCCGGCCTATGTCGAGCTGGAGCAGGTGGCCTTCGGCCGCTTCGGCCTGGCTGCCATGGCCCACCGGCCTGGGGTGCTGGGATGGCCGCAGCGCATGCCGCCGGCAGCCAAGTACGCGCTCAGCTACCTGTTCGTGCAGGCCGAGTTCGGCCTGTGTTGCCCGCTGTCGATGACCGATGCGCTGTCGCGCACGCTGCACCGCTACGGCTCGCCGGCGCTGGTGGCCGGCCACGGCGACGCGCTGCTCAGCCAGGACCTGGACCAGCTGGCCCAGGGCGCGATGTTCATGACCGAGCAGGCCGGCGGCAGCGATGTCGGCGCTACCGAGACCCGTGCCGTGCCGGACGGCGACGCGTACCGCCTGCATGGGGACAAATGGTTCTGCTCCAACCCGGACGCCGGCTATGCCCTGGTGCTGGCGCGCATCGATGGCGCATCGGCGGGGCTGAAGGGCCTGTCGCTGTTCCTGCTGCCGCGCCGCCTCCCCGACGGCCAGGCCAACGACTACCGCATCCTGCGCCTGAAGGACAAGCTCGGCACGCGCTCCATGGCCAGCGGCGAGATCCGGCTGGAGGGTGCGCGGGCCTGGCTGGTCGGCGACCCGGGCCAGGGTTTTCGCCAGATGGCCGACATGATCAACCACTCGCGCCTGTCCAACGGCATGCGAGCGGCGGGCCTGATGCGCCGTGCCTGGGCCGAGGCCCTGCATGTTGCGCGCGAGCGGCAGGCCTTCGGCCAGGCCCTGATCGAGCGGCCGCTGATGCGCCGGCAGCTGATGAAGATCCTGTTGCCGATGGAGCAGGCCCGCAGCATGACCTTCCAGTGCGCCGACGCGCTGCAGCGGGCCGACGGCGGCGACACCACGGCCCAGGCGCTGGTGCGGGTGCTGACGCCGCTGTTGAAGTTCCGCGCCTGCCGCGACGCACGCCGCGCCACCGGCGATGCCATGGAGGTGCGCGGCGGCTGCGGCTACATCGAGGAGTGGAGCGACGCCCGGCTGGTGCGCGACGCCCACCTCGGCTCGATCTGGGAGGGCACCAGCAACATCGTGGCGCTGGACGTGATGCGCGCCATCCGCCGCGAGGCCTCGTTGCCCGCGCTGCGGGCGCACCTGGACACGCTGCGCGCGCAGGCGCGGCTGGCGCCGGAGGACGAGGCCCTGCTGGCCGGATGCACCGACCGTGCCGCGGCACTGGCGGCCCAGGTGGCGGAGGCCGACGACGGCGGGCTGGACGCCGCCGCGCGCCAAGCCGCCAGCGGCCTGTACCACGCCGCCACCGCGACCATGATGGCCTGGGAGGCGCAGCGCATCGGCAGCGCGCGCCGGCTGGCCCTGGCCCGTGCCGTGGTGCAGCAGCGCCTATTGCCACGCGACCCACTGGCGCTGCGCGACGCGGACGACGCGCCGCTGGCCCTGTTGCTGGAGGATGCTGCATGACCACGGTTGAGACCACCATCGCCACCGCTGACCCCGTCGACGGCGCCCATCCGCCTGCATCTGCCGCCTGCGCAGCCGAGCTGGGCCCCTGGCTCAAGGGCTGGCCGATCGCGCAGGGGCCATTGCCGCTGGCCACGGTCGGCGCCCAGGGCTGGCACCTGCTGGACGGCACGCTGCCGCTGCCGCTGGCGGTGCTGCGGCGCGACGCGCTGCACCACAACCTGCAATGGATGCAGGATTTCGCGGCACAGCGCGGTATCGACATGGCGCCGCACGGCAAGACCACCATGTCGCCGCAGCTGTTCCGGGCCCAGCTGGCGGCGGGCGCCTGGGGCATCACCTTTGCCAACCCGTTCCAGCTGGCGGTGGGCATTGCCGCCGGGGTGCGCCGGGCGGTGATCGCCAACCAGGTGCACATGCCGGCCGACCTGGCGGCGCTGGCCCACCTGCACCGCACCACGCCGGGGCTGCGCAGCCTGTTCCTGGTGGACTCGGCGGCGCAGCTGGCGCAGATCGAGGCCTGGCACGCGGCACGGCCCGCAGCACCCGTCTTCGAGGTGCTGCTGGAGCTGGGCATCCCGGGTGGGCGCACCGGCGTGCGCGACGACGGCCAGGCCCTCGCCCTGGCGCGCGCGCTGCGGGCCAGCCCGGCGGTGGCGCTGGCCGGCATCGAGTGCTACGAGGGCCTGCGCCTCACCGGCGACGGCGCGCGCGACCTGCCGCATGTGGGCGCGTTGATGCAACGCCTGCACGACGTGGCCGCGCGCTGCGAGGCCGAGGACCTGTTCGAAGCCGACGAGGTCATCGTCTCGGCGGGCGGCTCCGCCGTCTTCGACCTGGTGGCCGCCGGGCTGCGACCGCCGCTGCGGCGCCCGGTGCGGGCGCTGCTGCGATCCGGCTGCTATGTCACCCACGATCATGGTCACTACCGCCGGCTGGTCGAACAGGTGCGCCTGCGCTGCGGCTGTGCCGACGCGCTGGAGCCGGCGCTCGAGGTGTGGACCGCGGTGCAGAGCGTGCCCGAGCCCGGCCTGGCGCTGCTCAGTGCCGGCCGCCGCGACGTTTCCTTCGACATCGAGATGCCCCATGTCGTGGCCTGGGCACCAGCAGGTTCGCTGCAGCGCGCGCTGCCGCCCGCCGGCTGGCAGATCAAAGCCCTGAATGACCAGCATGCCTACCTGCGCTGGGACAGCGCCGCTGGCGCCGGCCCGGCGGTGGGCGACCGCGTCGGCCTGGGCATCTCACACCCCTGCACGACGTTCGACAAATGGCACTGGATGGCCGTGCTCGATGCCGACGACCGCGTGGTCGATGCGGTGACCGTGCATTTCTGAGGCCCGGCTGGGCTCGGCCCCTTGGGGCCCGCTTCGCGACCCCGAGCCCCGCCGGCCGAATCTCTCAACCCAGGCTCCAGTAGACGCCTGCCGCGGCGCCCAATGAGGCAGCCAGTACCGATGTGATGCGCCAGCCGAAGGCCCGCCCCCCGCTGGCGAATGCCAGCACCGCGCGCGAAAGCGAGTTGGCACCCATGGCCAGCAGCGCGCCGCGCACGGCCTCGGCTGCCGTGGCCTGGCCGGACGCCTGCAGGGTCGCCCAGGCCGCCACCGGCGCATGGGCGTCGGCCAGGGCCGCCAGCGCCAGACCGGCAGCAGCAGCCTCCGGGCCGAACTGTCGCTGCGCCCACGCGGCCAATGACGCCGTCGCGGCCAGCATCAGGGCCATCGCGGCGGCGTCTCTGACGAGCAGCGGCCCCTTCTGCGCAGCGGCAGGGCCAGCGCCTGCTGGCGCGGCTGATTCCGCCGGTGCCGTTGGTGCCGCCGTTCGCTTGGGCACCAGGCGCCAGACCGCCAGGCAGCCCAGCATGGCCGTGCCGCTGCCTGCCAGCGCCAGCGGCACCCAGCCAACCAGGACCGCCGGGGCCAGCAGGCCCAACATCACGGTCGCCTGCACCCAGGTTGCCACGGTCGAGGCAACCGCAGAGACGGCCAAGGCGCCGCCCAGCACCGGCTCGGCGCGGGCACGCGCACCGCTGGCGGCAATGCAGGCCGTGCTGGAGACAAAGCCCGCTGCCGCCCCGGCCAGCACCAGGCCCGCCTTCGGCCCGAGCATGCGCAGCAGCACATGGCCGAGGGCCTGCAGCAGCAGGATCAGGACCCAGAGCCAGACCAGGTGCCTTGGCACCAGCCCTGCCAGCCACGCCTGTGGCCCGGCCGGGGACAGCGGCAGAAGCACCAGTGCCAGGGCGGCCAGCATCAGGCCATCGTGCAGTTCGGCCTCGGTCAGCCAGCGCGTGGCCAGCACATGCAGGCGCTGTCGCGCGGCCAGCAGGACGGCGGTTGCCACGGCGGCCGCCGCGGCCAGGTCCGGGCGTGGCACGGCCATGACACCGATCAGGTAGGTGGCGACCAAGGCCACCTCGGTTGTCAGGCCCGGGTCGCGCGAGCGGCGCAGGCTGTCGCGGTAGGCCAGGGCGGTGAGCACCAGCACTGCGGTGGCTCCGGCCGCCACGAGCAGCGGCTGGCCCAGGGTCTGCGCCAGCCCGCCCAGCAGCGCGACGACGGCAAAGGTCCGGATGCCCGCGTGGCCATGCGCCGCATCCGGCCCGCGCTGGCGCTTGCGCCGCTCGCGCTCAAGACCGATCAGCAGGCCACAGCCCAGGGCAACCGCCAGCCCGACCCACGAGGCCGGAACCGGTCCGTTCAGGGCGGCCGTCACAGGGGCGGCCGCCGCGACGCCGGGCGCCCGCGCCTCAGCGCTGCGCCAGCGGCGTGACGTCGCGCTTGTTGGAGCCGCTGAACAGCTGGCGCGGCCGCCCGATCTTGTACTCCGGGTCGCCGATCATCTCGTCGAGCTGCGCGATCCAGCCGACGGTGCGGGCCAGCGCGAAGATCGCGGTGAACAGCGACACCGGGATGCCGATGGCGCGCTGCACGATGCCGCTGTAGAAGTCCACGTTGGGGTAGAGCTTGCGGGCGACGAAGTACTCGTCCTCCAGCGCGATCTTCTCCAACGCCATGGCCAGCTTGAACATCGGGTCGTCGTGCAGGCCGAGCGCGTCCAGCACCTCGTGGCAGGTCTCGCGCATCAGCTTGGCGCGGGGGTCGTAGTTCTTGTAGACCCGGTGGCCGAAGCCCATCAGCTTGACGCCAGAGTTCTTGTCCTTCACCTGCTTGATGAAGTCGCCGATGCGGTCGACGCCGCCGGCACGCTGGATGTCGCCCAGCATGTTCAGCGCCGCTTCGTTGGCGCCGCCATGCGCCGGGCCCCACAGGCAGGCCACGCCGGCCGCGATGGCCGCGAACGGGTTGGTGCCCGAGCTGCCGCACAGCCGAACCGTGGAGGTGCTGGCGTTCTGCTCGTGGTCGGCATGCAGGATGAAGATGCGGTCCAGCGCCCGCACCAGCACCTCGTTGGGCTCGTAGTCCTCGCAGGGCGTGGCGAACATCATGTGCATGAAGTTCTCTGTATAGCTCAGCGAGTTCTTGGGGTACATGTACGGCTGGCCGGCCGCGTACTTGTAGGCCATGGCCACCAGCGTGGGCATCTTGGCGATCAGCCGATGCGCCGCGATCAGCCGGTGCTGCGCGTTGTGGACGTCGGTGCTGTCGTGATAGAAGGCCGACATCGCCCCGACCAGACCGGTCATCACCGCCATCGGGTGCGCGTCGCGGCGGAAGCCACGCAGGAAAAACTGCATCTGCTCGTTGACCATCGTGTGATAGGTGATGGTCTTGACGAAGCTGTCGCGCTCGGTGACGTTGGGCAGCTCGCCGTTCAGCAGCAGGTAGCAGACCTCCAGGAAGTCGCAGTTCTGGGCCAGCTGCTCGATTGGGTAGCCGCGGTACAGCAGCTCGCCCTTGTCACCGTCGATGTAGGTGATGGTCGACTGACACGACGCCGTGGAAAGGAAGCCCGGGTCGTAGGTGAACTTGCCGGTCTGCGCATAGAGCTTGCGGATGTCGATGACGTCCGGCCCGATCGAGCCCTTGTAGATGGGCAGCTCGATCTTGGGGCTGCCATCCGAGAACGACAGCGTGGCTTTGACATCGGACGGGTTCATGGGGCGTTCCTTCGTGGTTCGATCTCGGGGTCGTTCGGGTGCAGGCTACGCGATCGCCTGGTGCGGCGGCATACGCATCATTGCCAACACCTCATGCACCTCAGGGCAATGCAGCGGGCCCTCGGGCTCGCGGCGGCGCAGCAGCAGGTCCAGCAGGTCGTTGTCGGCCAGGTCCATCAGGGCATTCAGGCCCGCCGCGCGGCGCATGTCCAGCGCGTGACCGTGGTCACGAAAGAAGCGGGCGACGAACAGGTCGTTCTCGAGCAGGCCGCGGCGGCAGCGCCACTGCAGGCGGCGCAGCTCCTCGGCAGCGAGCCGGTCGGCGCCAAGCATGCGCCGCGGAACCGGCTCCGCCGGGCCGCTGGCGCCGCCCCCTTGGGGGGGAGGCGACCGCAGGTCGCTTCGGGGGGGGGACATCAGACCGCGCGCCTCACCATCAGCTCCTTGATCTTGCCGATGGCCTTGGTGGGGTTGAGCCCCTTGGGGCACACGTCCACGCAGTTCATGATGGTGTGGCAGCGGAACAGACGGTACGGGTCTTCCAGGTTGTCCAGGCGCTCGCTGGTGGCCTGGTCGCGGCTGTCCGCGATGAACCGGTAGGCCTGCAGCAGGCCGGCCGGGCCGACGAACTTGTCCGGGTTCCACCAGAAACTGGGGCAGCTGGTGGAACAGCTGGCGCACAGGATGCACTCGTACAGGCCGTTCAGCTCGTCGCGCTCCTCCGGCGACTGCAGGCGCTCTTTCTCGGGCGGCGGCGTGTCGTTGACGAGGTAGGGCTTGATCGAGTGGTACTGCTTGAAGAACTGCGTCATGTCCACGATGAGGTCGCGGACAACCGGCAGCCCGGGCAGCGGCTTGAGCACGATGGTGTCGGGCAGCGTGCGCAGGTTGGTCAGGCAGGCCAGGCCGTTCTTGCCGTTGATGTTCATCGCGTCGCTGCCGCAGACGCCCTCGCGGCAGCTGCGGCGGAAGCTGATGGTCGGGTCCAGCGACTTCAGCTTCATCAGCGCATCCAGCAGCATGCGCTCGGTGCCGTCGAGCTCGACCTCGATGGACTGCATGCGCGGCTTGTCGTCGCTATCCGGGTCGTAGCGGTAGATCTTGAACAGTCGCTTGGCCATGGGTGGGCGTGCCTCTAGGTCGACGTGCGGGTTGGCAGGTGCGGGCGCGGGGCCGGTCAGAAGGTGCGGACCTTGGGCGGCACGGAGTCCACCGTCAGCGGCTTCAGCTGCACCGGCTTGTAGGCCAGGCGGCTGCCCTCGCTGTACCACAGCGTATGCTTCATCCACTCGGCGTCATTGCGGCCCAGCGGATGCTGCGGGTCATCAGCACCGCGCTCATATTCCTTGACGGTGTGCGCACCGCGGCACTCGTGGCGCGCGGCGGCACTGACCATGGTGGCCTGGGCGCACTCGATCAGATTCTCAACCTCCAGCGCCTCGATGCGCGCGGTGTTGAACACCTTGCTCTTGTCGGCCAGGGCAATGCCGGCCACGCGCTCGCGGATGGCGGCCACCTTGGCCACGCCCTCGTCCATCGACGCCTGGGAGCGGAACACCCCGGCGTGCAGCTGCATCGCATTGCGCAGGTCGTCGGCCACATGCTGCGCATACTCGCCGCCGCTGCGCCCGTCCAGCGCCGCCAGGCGCGCCAGCGAGCGGTCTGCGGCATCGGCCGGCAGCGGCTTGTGGTTGCGCGGCTCGCTGGCCAGCGCCTTGACGATGTGGTCGCCCGAGGCCTTGCCGAATACCAGCAGGTCGAGCAGCGAGTTGGTGCCCAGCCGGTTGGCGCCGTGCACGCTGACGCAGGAGCACTCGCCCACCGCATACAGCCCGTTGACCACCGCGTTGTACACGTCGCCGGACGGCGACACGACCTGGCCGTTGATGTTGGTCGGCACGCCGCCCATCTGGTAATGGATGGTCGGCACCACCGGGATCGACTCCTTGGTGATGTCGACGTTGGCGAAGTTGTGCCCGATCTCGAAGACGCTGGGCAGGCGCTTCAGGATGGTCTCGCCGCCCAGGTGGGTCAGGTCAAGGTTGATGTAGTCCTTGTTCGGACCGCAGCCACGGCCTTCCTTGATCTCCTGGTCCATGCAGCGGCTGACGAAGTCGCGCGGTGCCAGGTCCTTCAGCGTCGGCGCATAGCGCTCCATGAAACGCTCGCCGTTGACGTTGCGCAGGATCGCGCCCTCGCCGCGGCAGCCTTCGGTCAGCAGCACCCCGGCGTTGTGCACGCCGGTCGGGTGGAACTGCCAGAACTCCATGTCCTGCAGCGGGATGCCGGCACGCGCGGCCATGCCCATGCCGTCGCCGGTGTTGATGAAGGCGTTGGTCGATGCGGCATAGATGCGACCGGCGCCACCCGTGGCCAGCAGGGTCACCTTGCCCTGCAGCAGGTGCATCTCGCCGGTCTCCATCTCCAGCGCCGTCACGCCCAGCACGTCGCCCGAAGCGTCGCGGACGAGATCGAGCGCCATCCATTCGACGAAGAACTGGGTGTGCGAGGCGACGTTCTGCTGGTACAGCGTGTGCAGCATGGCGTGGCCGGTGCGGTCGGCCGCGGCGCAGGCGCGCTGCACCGGCTTTTCGCCATAGTTGGCGGTGTGGCCGCCGAACGGGCGCTGGTAGATGCTGCCGTCCGCATTGCGGTCGAACGGCATGCCCATGTGCTCCAGCTCGTAGACGACCTTGGACGCCTCACGGCACATGAACTCGATGGCGTCCTGGTCGCCCAGCCAGTCGCTGCCCTTGACGGTGTCGTAGAAGTGATAGTGCCAGTTGTCCTCGCTCATGTTGCCGAGCGACGCACCGATGCCGCCCTGCGCGGCCACCGTGTGCGAGCGCGTCGGGAACACCTTGGACAGCACCGCGACATTCAGGCCGGCACGGGCCAGCTGCAGCGATGCGCGCATGCCGGAGCCACCGGCCCCGACGATGACCACGTCGAACTTGCGGGTCGGAACGCTTGCCATGCTCTATAGCCTCCACAACACCTGGACGGCCCAACCGGCGCAGCCCAACAGCCACACGATGGTGGCCACCTGCAGCACCAGGCGCAGCCCCACCGGCTTGACGTAATCCATCCAGATATCGCGCACGCCGACCCAGGCATGCCAGGCCAGCGCGAGCACCACCACCAGCGTGGCCAGCTTCATCCACTGGGCCGAGAAGATCGCGGCCCAACGGTCGTAGCCCAGCGGCCCGCCCACCAGCAGCTGCGCCAGCAGCACCAGCGTGTACAGCGCCATCAGCACCGCCGTCACGCGCTGGCTGAGCCAGTCGCGCAGGCCATAGTGCGCACCCACCACGATGCGCTTGGATCCGTAGTTGACAGCCATCGCCGCTCCCGGTCTCAGAACAGCCCGAACAGCCGCGCGCCCAGCGCGGCCGTGAGCACGATGCTCAGCGCCAGCGTCGCCTGGGCCGACCAGCGCCCCTGCTGCAAGCTGACGCTGTGCGTGGCATCCATCCAGACGTGCCGCACGCCCGCGATGGCATGGTGCAGGTAGGCCCAGATCAAGGCCAGCGTCACCAGCTTGACGCACCAGCCGGGCAGGCCGAGCAGGCCGTTGCGGAAGGCGTCGGTGAACTGCTCGAACGAGATCTCCGACGTCAGGCTGTTGTCCAGCATCCAGACGATGAAGGGCAGCAGTGCGAACAGCAGCAGGCCGCTGGCCCGGTGCAGGATGGACACCACCCCGGCGACCGGCAGGCGGTACTGCAACGCATCGGTCAGCCGCATCGGGCCGGGTCTGGGCTTGGTCGTCTCCGCCATGCGAATCCTTGTTGTGAAACCACCCGAAACCGGGCGAGTTTATTGCAATGCAACACATCGCCTTCCGCCGGAGCAGGCACGGCCAACAGGCGCGGCAGGGGGATCGTTCCGCATGCTGGCGCAACCGGCTGACGCCAGCCTTGGCAAATGGGCCGGCCGGGCCGGTCAGTTCAGCGCATGGCGATAGTGGTGGGCCGACGTCTCATACCAGCCGTGGCGCCATTCCATCGGCCGGTCGTCATAGGTGAAGGCCCGCCGCTGTACCCACAGCAGGGGCGCCCCCTGTGGCACCGCCAGCGCCTGCGCGCGCTCGGCATCGGCGGCCACGGCGCGGATCTGCTCCTCGGCGCGGATCATGCGGATGCCGAAGCTGGTCTCGAACAGCCGGTACATGGTGCCCTGGTGTTGCTGCAGACGAGGCAGGTCCAGCGCGCGGAAGGCCACGCCGGGCAGCCACAGGTCGTCGTAGACCACCGGCCTGTCGTCGGCCAGCAACAGGCGCTGCACCCGGATCACGAGGTCACCGCTGCGCAGCTCCAGTGCCCGGGCCACCTCGGCGCTGGCACGCTCCCTGGTGCACGACAGCATGCGCCGCTGCAGCGGTTGCACCAGTCCCTGGTCTGGCGTCAGCCGCAGAAAACGGTACTGCACGCCGGCCTCGGCATGGGTGGCCACGAAGGTGCCGCGGCCCTGGTGGCGCACCAGCAGGTGCTCGGCCGCCAGCTCGGCGATCGCCTTGCGCACCGTGCCGGGGCTGACGTGGTAGCGCTGGGCCAGCTCGGCCTCACTCGGTATGGCCTGGCCTGGCGCCCACAGGCCCTGGCGCAGGGCCCGCGTGACCTCGGCCTTGACGATGCGGTAAAGCGGCTCGCGCGCGGGTGGTGCGGCAGGTCGGGCAGCGGGCGCTGGCGGGCGGGGCATGGGCGCGGATTGCATCACACGCGTGCGCCTGGGTGGCCGCGGCGTCAGGTGGCGTCAAGGGGTGCGGCATAAACTCGCCGGCTGCCATGCGCAGGGGGCCTGCAGCCGCCTGCCTCGTCCGGCATCCCTTGTCCAACCCGCCCGTACCGGAGCCCTCCCCATGAGCAAGAAGCCCGTCCGCGTTGCCGTCACCGGTGCCGCCGGCCAGATCGGTTATGCCCTGTTGTTCCGCATCGCCTCTGGCGAGATGCTGGGCAAGGATCAACCCGTGATCCTGCAGTTGCTCGAGGTGCCGGCCGAGGGCCCGCAGAAGGCGCTCAAGGGCGTGATGATGGAGCTGGAGGACTGCGCCTTCCCGCTGCTGGCCGGCATGCAGGCCCATGGCGACCCGATGACCGCCTTCAAGGACGCGGACTACGCCCTGCTCGTCGGCTCCATGCCGCGCAAGGCCGGCATGGAACGTGCCGAGCTGCTGTCCATCAACGGCAAGATCTTCATCGGCCAGGGCCAGGCGCTGAACACTGTCGCCAGCCGGGACGTCAAGGTGCTGGTGGTCGGCAACCCGGCCAACACCAATGCCTGGATCGCGATGAAGAGCGCGCCCGACCTGCCGCGCGAAAACTTCACCGCCATGCTGCGCCTGGACCACAACCGGGCGCTAAGCCAGATCGCCGCCAGGACGGGCAAGCCGGTGGCCTCGATCCGCAAGCTCGGCGTCTGGGGCAACCACAGCCCGACCATGTATGCCGACTACCGTTTCGCCACCATCGACGGCGCCTCGGTCAAGGACATGATCAACGACCATGACTGGAACCAGAACACCTTCCTGCCAACGGTGGGCAAGCGCGGCGCGGCCATCATCGAGGCGCGCGGCCTGTCCAGCGCCGCCAGCGCCGCCAACGCGGCCATCGACCACATGCGCGACTGGGCCCTGGGCACCAACGGCGGCTGGGTCACCATGGGCGTGCCGAGCAATGGCGAGTACGGCATCCCCAAGGACGTGATGTTCGGCTACCCCGTCACCTGCGAGGCCGGCCGCTACCAGATCGTCGAGGGCCTGCCTATCGACGCCTTCAGCCAGGGCTGCATCGACAAGACGCTGGCCGAGCTGGTCGGCGAGCGCGACGCCGTGGCCAGCCTGCTGTGACCGAACCCGTCGACCTGTTCTGGTCCTTCCGCAGCCCGTACTCGTACCTGGCGGTGCCGGGTGCGATGCGGCTGGAGCAGGATTTCCAGGTCGAGCTGCGGTTCCGCCCGGTGCTGCCGCTGGCGGTGCGCGACCCGGGCTTCTTCAGCCCGGACAACCTCAAGCGGGCCCGCTATATCGCGATGGACTGGCTGCGCCGGGCCGAGATGCTGGGCCTTGCGCATGCCTGGCCCAAGCCCGACCCGATCGTGCAGGACATGGCCAGCGGCCGGGTGGCGGCCGAGCAGCCCTATATCCACCGCCTGACCCACCTGGGCGTGCAGGCCCAGCGCCAGGACCGCGGCCTGCGCTTTGCCAGTGAGGTGTCGACGTTGATCTTCGGCGGC
>JBJXHB010000341.1:0-3432 GCA_046160725.1 Aquabacterium sp. | reverse complement strand
CACTGATACGACATGCTGTTGGCTCCAACTGGTGGCAGCCGCGGATTCTGCATGAAGGCCGTGCTGGTCCGGCGTCAGGCGGGCCGATCTCGCGGCCGGGGTCAGCTCTCGATGGCCGCTGCAGGGTTCCCGGGGCCGTGATCACCCGATGAGGACCGCGTGAGGGACGCTTCCTAGCATCAGGTTCACCGGGTTCGCCGCAGCGGGCCCCTTGTTCACAACCCGATCCAGGAGAAGCCCCATGTCCCGATTCCGTCCAGCCCATCGCGTGTCACCCCGCTTCGCCTTGTCCGCCGCGGCCTTGTGTGCCGCCGCCGCGGTCAACGCTGCACCGGTGCAGGTCACCGTCACCATCGACAACCTGGCACCGGCCGGCAGCGTCAGCTTTGCGCCGCTGCACCTGGGCTTCCACCAGGGCGTGTTCGACGCCTTCAACAACGGCCAGGCCCCCGGTGCCGGCATCACCACTGTGGCCGAAGGCGGGTCTGGTTCGATCTGGCAAACCGACTTTGCCGCTGCCGACCCCAGCGCCACGCGCGGCACCATCGACGGAGCGCTGACCCCGGGGGCCAGCAAGAGCCAGATGTTCATGGTCGACCCCAGCGTCAACCCGTTCTTCACTTTTGCGTCGATGGTCATTCCGAGCAATGACCTGTTCATCGGCAACGATTCGGCCACGCGCTTTCGCCTGTTCGACGCGGCAGGGCAGCTGCTGATCAACTCGATCGACCAGCTGGCGCGCGACATCTGGGACAACGGCTCGGAAGTTGCCGACCCGGCCAATGCCGCCTTCGTCGTTGGCGGCGTCAACAGCCAGCGCACGCCGCAGAACGGCGTGGTGAACTTCAGCTTCTCTGAACTGGATGCGTTCAATGGGTTGACCACCGCGGCCAACTACACCTTCAACAACACCTTGAGCGCAGCCGACGCCATCTACCGCATCAGCTTTGCGGTGCAGAACACGGTGGCAGAACCGGCCAGTCTGGGCCTGGCGCTGGCGTCGCTGGCGCTGCTGGGTGGCGTGGGCCGGATCAGCCGCCGCCGTTGCACGCCAGGCGGGAGCTTCACGCCGGCGTGAAGCTTTATGCCGTGCGCCTGGTGTCCAATCGGCGCACGGCCCTGGTTGCAGGGCCGTCGCCCTGCCGATGAACGAACACCTGCTGATCGTTGAAGACGACGACGCGATTGCCGATGCGTTGACCTTGCACCTGAAGGAGGCCGGCTACCGCCTGCACCGCGAGCGCGACGGCCTGCTGGCCATGCGTGCCATCGACCGCCAGCGCTGGGACCTGGTGCTGCTGGACCTGATGCTGCCCGGCGCCGACGGCTGGGACGTGTGCCGCCACCTGCGCCAGCGCCACCCCGGCGTGCCGGTGATCATGCTCAGCGCGCGCTCGGCCGAGGCGCACCGTGTGCTGGGCCTGGAACTGGGCGCCGACGACTACCTGGCCAAGCCGTTTTCGATGCTCGAGCTGGTGGCGCGCATGCGCTCGCTGCTGCGCCGCATCGAGCAGCTGCGCGCGCAGGTTCAGGCTCCGGTGGAGCTGCGCTTCGGTAGCTTCCGCCTGGACACCGCGACAAGGCGCCTGTTCGACGCCGAGCGCGAGGTGGCGCTGACGCTGCGCGAGCTGGACCTGCTGGTGTTCCTGGCGCGCCATCCGCAGCGCAACTTCGGCCGCGACGAGCTGCTGCGCCGCGTCTGGGGCGCGGGCTTCGACGGCTTCGAGCACACCGTCAATTCGCACATCAACCGGCTGCGCAACAAGATCGAGGCCAACCCGCGCGAGCCGCGGCGCATCGTCACCGTCTGGGGCGTGGGCTACCGCTTCGAGCCGGAGGCCTGATGCGCATGTCCTTCGGTTTCAGCGCCCGGCTGCTGGCCACCTTGCTGCTGGCGCTGGCGGCCTATGGTGCCTTCGTCGCGCTGAGCTTCCGCGACGACGCGCAGCAGCGCGAGGCCACGGTGCTGCAGGGTGTGTCGCGCGACCTGGCGCGGCACATCGTCGAACACTGGCCCGAGGTCAGCGCAGCCACGCCGGCCGCGGCCGAACGGCAGGCGCGCCAGTCGGTGCTGGCGATGTTGATGGCGGTGAACCCCGGGGTGCAGGCCTATCTGCTCGACGCCGACGGCACGGTGGCCGAGTACCTGGGCGAGCCGGGCATGGTGCGCACGCCGGCGGTGGATCTGGCACCGGTGCGTGCCTTCCTCGCCGGCGCGCAACTGCCGCTGCGCGGCACCGACCCGATGGGCTCAGGCGTTGGCCGGCTGTTCAGCGCGGCGATGTTCCCGCCGGCGCCGGGGCAGACACGGCCGCCGGGTTACCTGTACATCGTGCTCGACGGCGCGGCGCGGCTGCAGGCCACGCGCGCGGTGGATGCCCACACGCGCTGGGGCCCGGCGGGCCGGGTCGCGCTGGCCGGGCTGGCGCTGGCCGCACTGATCGGCGCGTTCAGCCTGTGGCGCGTGACGCTGCCTCTCAAACACCTGGCGCAGCGCATGCGCGGTTACCAGGCCGGCGCGCAGGCCGAGCCGGTGCCGAACGGCGACGAGCTGCGCGTGCTGCAGCACAGCTTCGAGCAGATGACGCGGCGCATCGAGACGCAGGTACAGCACGAACGTGCGCAGGCCGCGGCGCACCGCGAGCCGATGGCCGGCATCGCACACGACCTGCGCACGCCGCTGACCGCGCTGCACGGCCACCTGGAAGCCCTGGCGCAGGACGACGGCGGCGTCGAGGGCCAGCGCCGGCAACTCGCGGCGACGGCGCTGCAGCAAAGCGACAAGCTGCGGCGGCTGACGCAGCAGCTGTTCGAGCTGGCGGCGCTGGAGTCGGCCGAGCCGGTGCAGCAGCGCGAGCGATTCCGGCTCGACGAGCTGGTGGCCGACTCGGTCGGCAAGTTCCGCCTGCATGCCGCCACCGCGGCGGTGAGCGACGTGCTGCTCGATGGCCGCTCGCCCGGCGCGATCGAGGTCGAAGGCGACCTGCAGCTGGTGGAGCGCGCGGTCACCAACCTGATCGACAACGCACAGCGCCATGCCGCCGGCGCCGGGCCGGTGCGCGTCAGCCTGGTCGCCGACGCACAGCTGGCGCAGGTGGTGGTGGAAGACGCCGGTCCGGGGCTGTCGGACGAACTGCTGCGGCGACTGACCCAGGACCAGTCGCTGCGCGAGCCGCCGCTGCGTCGTGCCGGCGGCGGCATCGGCGGGCTCGGCCTGGCGATCGCCCAGCGGGTGGCGCTGCTGCACGGCGGCAGCCTGCGCCCGCTGCCGGCGCCGCGCGGCGGCACGCGGCTGTGCCTGGCGCTGCCGCGGGCACGCTGAAACGCGTGCCGCGGGTTGGACCCGCCGCCGGCACCGGCCGACGGTGTTAGCGTCGGGCATCACCCCAAGGAAAGCACAGCACCGTGGACGTCTTCTACTACTGGAAGGAC
>JBJXHB010000340.1:0-4889 GCA_046160725.1 Aquabacterium sp. | reverse complement strand
GGTCGGCGCGATGGCCCGCACACGGGCCAGCTCCTGGGGGTAGGTCGCACCGACCACCAGGCCGACCTGGCCGCTGCTGTTCCAGGCGCCGGTGGCCAGGCCGGCCACGCGCTCATAAACGGGCTCTCCGCCGGCCAGCGGCAGCAGTTGCAGGTCGGCGCCGCCGGGGTTGGAGGTGCGGCACAGCAGGAACAGCCCACGCCCGGCATGGCGCAGGTAGGGCTCGATCGAGTCCTGGCCGAGGTAGGGCGACAGCGTCAGCGCATCGGCACCGTAGCGCTCGAAGGCCTCCGCCGCGTACTGCTCGGCCGTGGCGCCGATGTCGCCGCGCTTGGCATCCAGGATCACCGGCACGTCGGGCGCAGTGTCATGGCAATGGGCGATCAGCTGCTCCAGCGCCGACTCGGCCCGGTGGGCCGCGAAGTAGGCGATCTGCGGCTTGAAGGCGCACACCAGGTCGGCGGTGGCATCGACGATGGCGCGGCAGAAGTCGAGGATGCGGGCGCTGTCGCCGCGCCAGTGCGACGGAAACCGTGCCGGGTCCGGGTCGAGGCCGACGCACAGCATCGACTGCCGGGTGATCTGGGCCTGGCGCAGCTGCGTGGTGAAAGGCGGGCGTGTCATGGGTGGTGGCATCCGGGGCGGTGCGGTGCCGGGCGCTGCGGGCCGTTCAGGCCTGCCCGGCCAGGGTCGAGGCCAGGCCGACGTAGCTGGCCGGCGTCAGGGCCAGCAGGCGGTCGCGTTCGGCATCGGGCAGGGGGAGCGCGGCGATGAAGCCCTGCATCAGCTCTCGGGTGATGGGCCGGCCGCGGGTGAAGGCCTTCAGCTGCTCGTACGGCTGCGGCAGGCCGTGAAGGCGCATCACCGTCTGCACCGCCTCGGCCAGCACCTCCCAGGCGCCGTCCAGGTCGGCCGCCAGGGCGGCACGGTTGACCTGGATCTTGTCCAGGCCGCGTGCCAGCGAGTCCCAGCCCAGCAGCGCATGGCCCAGCGCCACGCCCATGTTGCGCAGCACGGTGGAGTCGGTCAGGTCGCGCTGCCAGCGGCTGACCGGCAGCTTGTGCGACAGGTGGGACAGCAACGCGTTGGCCAGCCCGAAGTTGCCCTCGGCGTTCTCGAAGTCGATCGGGTTGACTTTGTGCGGCATGGCCGAGGAGCCGACCTCGCCGTCCTTCAGCGCCTGGGTGAAATAGCCCAGCGAGATGTAGCCCCACAGGTCGCGCGACAGGTCGATGGCGATGGTGTTGCAGCGGGCCAGCGCGTCGAAGAACGCGGCCATCCAGTCGTGTGGCTCGATCTGCGTGGTGTGGGCGTTGAAGGCCAGGCCCAGCTGGCGCTCGACCACCTGGCGCGCGAAGGCCGGCCAGTCCAGCGCCGGCCAGGCGACGGTGTGGGCGTTGTAGTTGCCCACCGCGCCGTTCATCTTGGCCAGCGGCTGCACCGTGGCGAAGGCCTCACGGGCCCGCGCCAGCCGGGCCGCCACGTTGGCGAACTCCTTGCCGACGGTGGTCGGGCTGGCGGTCTGGCCATGGGTGCGGCTGAGCATCGGCAGCGTTGCCAGCGCCTGCGCCTGGGCCAGCAGCCGGGCCGCCACCGCGTCCAGCGCCGGCAGCATCACCTGTGCGCGGGCGGCCTGCAGCATCAGCGCATGGCTGGTGTTGTTGATGTCCTCGCTGGTGCAGGCGAAGTGGATGAACTCGGTTGCGGCGGCCAGCTCGGGCAGGGCGGTCGCGGCCTCGCAGCGTTGCTTGAGCCAGTACTCCACCGCCTTGACGTCATGGTTGGTGGTGCGCTCGATGGCCTTGATGGCGGCGGCATCGGCGGCGCTGAAGCGCTCGACCCAGCCCAGCGCCTCCGCCCGCGCCGCGGCCGACAGCGGGGCCAGGCGCGGCAGCCCGGCGTCGGACAGCGCGATGAACCAGGCCACCTCGACCTGCACCCGGCGGTGCATCAGGCCGTACTCGGACAGCAACGGGCGCAGCGCAGCCATGCGCGCGGCATAGCGGCCGTCCAGCGGGGACAGGGCGGACAGGGTGGGGTCGGTCATCGGCGGCGCGCCGGGCGGCGGCGCGTGGGGCGGTGGGAGGTGCCGGCGGCGCGAGCCGTACCGCGGCGAGTCGGGATTCTAGGAGCCGGGGTCCAGACCGGAGGCGCGCTTCAGGGCGCCACCCGATGGACGGGCATGGCCTGATCGCGTGCAATGGCTTCTCCAGACCCTAACCCTGTCCTGTCAACCCATCGGAGCCTGCCGCATGTCCCATACCCGTCGCCTGACCCTGGCCCTGGCCGCCACCGCGTTGCTGGCCGGCGTCGCCACCCCCGCCTTGGCCCAGACCAAGATCAAGGTCGCCGCCATCTACACCGTGCCGGTCGAGCAGCAGTGGGTCAGCCGCATCGACAAGGCGCTGAAGGCCGCTGTCGCCCGCGGCGACATCGAGTACGTGTTCAGCGAGAACGTCGCCAACGCCGACTACGAGCGCGTGATGCGTCAGTACGCCGAGAAGGGCCACACCTTCATCGTCGGCGAGTCGTTCGCCGTCGAGGCCGCCGCGCGCAAGGTGGCCAAGGACTATCCCAAGGTCAGCTTCCTGATGGGCAGCTCCGGCAAGCCGCAGGAGCCCAACTTCGCCGTCTTCGACAACTACATCCAGGAGCCGGCCTACCTCAGCGGCATGATCGCCGGCGGCATGAGCAAGTCCAACAAGATCGGCTTGGTCGGCGGCTTCCCGATTCCCGAGGTCAACCGGCTGATGCATGCCTTCATGGCCGGCGCCAAGGAGATCAATCCCAAGGTCGAGTTCCAGGTCACCTTCATCAACAGCTGGTTCGACCCGCCCAAGGCCAAGGAGGCTGCCTTCGCCATGATCGACAAGGGCGCGGACGTGATGTATGCCGAGCGCTTCGGTGTCAGCGACGCGGCCAAGGAGAAGGGCAAGCTGGCCATCGGCAACGTCATCAACACCCAGGACAAGTATCCGGACACCGTGGTCGCCTCGGCGCTGTGGCACATGGAGCCCACCATCGACGCCGCGCTGGCGGCAGTCAAGGGCGGCAAGTTCAAGCCCGAGGATTACGGCCGTTACAGCCACATGGGCGTCAAGGGCAGCTCGCTGGCGCCGCTGGGCACGTTCGAGAAGAAGATCCCGGCCGACCTGGTGGCCAAGGTCCAGGCCAAGGAAAAGGCCATCCACGCCGGCAGTTTCAAGGTGAAGGTTGACGATACGCAACCAAAGAGCACGAAGTGATCGGAGGTTGAGATCGGCCGCCGCTTCACGCCAACACCGCCCACAGCCCCAGCCCTGTCAGCGCCGCGACCAGGGTGATGCCGTACAGCGTGCTCACCAGCATAGAGCGCCCCAGCATCGGCCACCAGCGCCCGCCGTACACACGCCGCATCGCCAGCAGCGTGTAGATCGGCACGGCCAGCGCCACGGCCAATGACAGGGGCTGCCAGTCGACCAGCGCCAAGCCGAGCATGGTGAACCAGAACGCGTGCACATGCAGCGCGAATACCAGGTGCTCGGTGTAGCGCAGGCGCCGGTTGCGGTAGGCCAGCTTCAGCCACAGCGCGAAGCCGGGCAGCAGCACGAACATGGCCGCGCCGAGATTGCTCAGGATGCGCTCGCCGAGTTCGCTTGCCATCTGCGGCACCCGGCTCTCGTCGACGTCGATGCGGCGCTTCAGGCGCTTGCACACCCATGCCGGCAGGTTCTCGCAATAGAAGGCGCCGTCGCGTGTGCCGGCGGTACCGGTGCCAATGCTGATGCTCGCCTGCCGGGGCTTGGCGGCGACGGCCTTCTCGCCTTCGGTGTCCAGGTCGACCGTGATGCCGCCCTGCGCGAACAGGCGCACCGCCAGCAGCACGATGACGCTGATCGTCAAGTACAGCCGCAGCGGCAGCACATAGTGCTTGCGCTGGCCGGCCAGGTAGCGTCGCGTCAGCTCGCCGGGCCGCAGCAACAGGAGTGCCAGCGTGCGCCACAGCGCGCCTTCCGTGGACATGAACGCGCCGCCGAACTGCTGGACAAACTCCCGCAGTCGCGGCGGGCGCAGCGCCGTGTCCTGGCCACAGGACGGGCAGAAGGCCGGTCGATCCCCAAGAAAGGCTGCTCGGCAATTCAGGCAGTGCGGTGGGGCAGGGTTCGGCTCGGGCATCGGGATGACGGTGCGCGGTGAGAATCGACGCGATGGTAAGCACCGCGCCCGCCGATGCAGAGCCCGCCGCACCGGTGTTGCGTTTGCGCGGCATCACCAAGCACTTCGGCAGCCTGCGGGCCAACGACGACATCTCGCTGGACCTGGCCCGCGGCGAGGTGCTGGCGCTGCTGGGCGAGAACGGCGCCGGCAAGAGCACGCTGATGGCCATCCTGTTCGGCCACTACCGGGCCGACGCCGGGGCCATCGAGGTGGATGGCCGCCGGCTGCCACCGGGCCTGCCGCGCGCCGCGCTGGACAGCGGCATCGGCATGGTCCACCAGCACTTCACGCTGGCCGAGAACCTGAGCGTGCTGGACAACGTGATGCTCGGCACCGAGCCGCTGTGGCGCTGGCGCTCGCGGAGGGCCGAGGCCCGCGCCGTGCTGCTGGCCGCGGCGCAGCGCTTCGGCCTGGCGGTGCAGCCGGATGCCCGCGTCGGTGCCCTGAGCGTCGGCGAACGGCAGCGCGTCGAGATCCTGAAAGCGCTGGTGCGTGGCGCGCGCATCCTGATCCTGGACGAGCCGACGGCCGTGCTGACGCCACAGGAGAGTGAATCACTGTTCGCCACGCTGCAGCAGATGGTGGCGCAGGGCCTGTCGATCATCTTCATCAGCCACAAGCTGGACGAAGTGCTGCGCGTGTCGCACCGCATCGCGGTGCTGCGCGGCGGGCGCCTGGTCGGCCAGTGGCCG
>JBJXHB010000339.1:0-4922 GCA_046160725.1 Aquabacterium sp. | reverse complement strand
CGTGCCGATGGCATTGCGGACCTCGTCCACCGCCTCGATCATGTTCTTGTCGAAGTTGAAGATCAGCACCATCCGGGCGAAGCCCTCGCCCGAGGTGGAGTTCGACCGGTCCAGGCCGGAGATGCTTTGCAGCACCTTCTCGACGCGGTTGACGATCTCGCGCTCGGCGGTCTCCGGGCTGGCACCCGGGTAGGTGATGTTGACCGTGAGCACCGGCTGCTCGACGTCGGGGATCTGGTTGACGCGCAGCTTGCTCAGGGCCAGCAGGCCCAGGCCCATCAGCGCGATGATGATGACGACCATCGCCACCGGGCGCTTGATGCTGAAGTCGGAGAGAAACATCGCCGTCTCCCGCTCAGCGCTGGGCCACGGGTGCCGCGGCCGAGGCCGCGACAGCGGGCGCCGCAGGCGCCGGGGCGGGGGCCCCGGCGACCGGCGCGGCCCGGGTCATCTCGACCTTCTGTCCATCGGCCAGGTTGGTGCCGGGCCGGCGCAGGATGCGGTCGCCTTCGGCCAGGCCCTTGAGCACGGGGTACTCGCCACGCCGCGCATCACGCTCGCCCAGGGTCACCGGCACCCGCCGCACCGCGCCGCCCTCCACGCGCCAGACCTGCGCCGCCTCCCCCTGGCGCAGCAGCATGGCCTCGGGCACCATCAACGCCCGGGACGAGCCGGACTCGACACGGCCCTCGGCGAACAGTCCTGCCACCCGCGGGGCGGTGGCCGGGTCGCGGAAGGCCACGATCACCTCGACCTGGCGCGTCGTGGCATTGGCCGCGGCGTCCACGCGCTGGATGCGGCCGGCGAAGTCTGCGCCCGGGAAGCCGTTGACCCGGAAACTCACCGGCGCGCCGACCTTCAGCTCCTGCATGCGGTCGGCCGACACCAGGCCCTCGAATCGCGTGCTGCGCGGGTCCCAGACCTTGAGCAGCTCCTTGCCGATGGCCGCGGTGTCGCCGGCCGAGGCCCGGCGCTCGCCGACCACGCCGTCGAAAGGCGCCCGCACCTCGGTGCGCTTCATCTGCTGGCGCGCCGACACGGCACGCGACTGGGCCGCCGACAGGTCGCTGTGGGCATTGGTGCGGCGCAGCTCGGCATCCTCCAGCGCCTGCATGGAGGTCATGCCCTGCTCGCGCAGCGCCTTCTGGCGCACCACCATGCGCGTGGCCTGCTCGACAGCCTGCTGGGCGGTGCGCGCCGACTCCTCGGCCGATGCCAGCGCGTCGCGCAGCGTGCTGTCGTCCAGCCGCACCAGCAACTCGCCGGCCCGCACCGGCTCGCCGTTGTCCTTGAGCACCTGCAGCACGATGGCCGAGATCTCGGCACGCAGGTCGGCGCGCTTCTCGGGCTGCAGCGAACCGCTGATCACCGGCCCGGAGGCCACGTTGCCGGCCTCGACCGTGTGCAGGTCCTCGGCCGAGAGCAGCAGCGCCGGTGCGGCCTTTGACGCGGCGGCAGCGCCGGCCTTGGCCGCCGCCGGCTTGTCGCCGGGCTTGCCACCGCCACAGGCCGCCAGCAGCACGGCGGCGGCGAGAGCGGTGACGAAGCGGGCGCGGCGGGTGTCGAGACGGGCTGGAGCGGGTCGCATGGGGCGAGGCTTTCGGATGGCGTTGGGGCCGCGGATGGCGGCGCAGCGTGGGACGCGCGGCTGGGTGAGCCGCGCGCAACCTGGAGGCCGGCACGATAGCGCAGCGTGCGCCCGTGCGTCGCCGGCCAGCGGACGAACCGACAGCCGAGACGCGCCGGTGGCGCGGCCTGCGGCGCGAAACGCCGTCACCGGGCGAGGCGGGCCGTCTCGGCCAGCCGACATGACGCGCCGCGGGCCGTCTCGGCCAGCGGACATGTCGCGCCGCGGGCCGTCTCGGCCAGCGGGTGCCGCCGGCCCGGCGTCGCGCCCGCGACAGATGCCATCGGGCACACTCGTGAACGACAGGCCGGGTACCGATGCCCAGCCCTCCCACCAGCTGCGAGGAGGCCCCGATGGGACCCTTGAACGGACTGCGCGTGATCGAACTGGCCGGCATCGGCCCGGGACCCTTTGCCTGCATGTTGCTGGGCGACCTGGGCGCCGACGTGGTGCGCATTGACCGCACCGAGGCCAGCGGCCTGGGCGTGCCGGTGGACACGCGCTTCGAAATCACCGGCCGCAACCGGCGCTCCATCGCGCTGGACCTGAAGCAGCCGGCCGGCGTCGATGCGGCGCTGAAGCTGATCGCCACCGCCGACATCCTGATCGAGGGCTGGCGTCCCGGCGTGGCCGAGCGGCTGGGGCTGGGACCGCAGGACTGCCAGGCCCTGAACCCGAGGCTGATCTACGGCCGCATGACCGGCTTCGGCCAGGACGGCCCGCTGGCCCAGGCGGCCGGGCATGACATCAACTACATCGCACTGACCGGGGCGCTGCATGCCATCGGCGGCGCCGGCAAGCCGGTGCCGCCGCTGAACCTGGTGGGCGACTATGGCGGCGGTGCGCTGTACCTGGCCTGCGGCGTGCTGGCCGCACTGCACGAGCGCAGCCGGTCCGGCCTGGGCCAGGTGGTGGATGCCGCCATGGTCGACGGCGCGGCGTCGCTGATGACCATCTTCAACGGCCTGCAGGGCGCCGGGCGCTGGGACGTGACGCAGCGCGCGGCCAACCTCCTGGATGGCGGCGCGCCGTTCTACGACACCTACGAGACCGCCGACGGGCGCTGGGTCAGCATCGGCGCGCTGGAGCCGAAGTTTTTTGCCGAGCTGGTGCAGCGTGTCGGCCTGAACCAGCGCTTCATCAAGGCGCAGTACGACCGCCGCGAGTGGCCGGCGCTGCGCGAGGCGATGACCGCCGCGTTCAAGAGCCGCACGCGCGACGACTGGTGCGCGCTGCTGGAGGGCACCGACGTCTGCTTCGCGCCGGTGCTGACGCTGGACGAGGCCAAGGAGCACCGTGCCGCGGTGGCGCGCTCGGCCGTGGTCACGCTGAACGGCGTGCGCCAGCCCGCACCGGCGCCGCGCTTCTCGCGCAGCGGCCATGCACCGCTGCGCAGCCCGGTGGCCGCTGGCAGCCAGACCGACGAACTGCTGGCCGAGGCCGGGCTGGACGCTTCCGCCATCGCGGCGCTGCGCGCCAGCGGCGCGGCCCAGGGCCACTGACCTCCACCGCCGCCGCGAGAACACCATGACGCCATCCGCACCCCACGCCGGCCAGGCCAAGGACGCCGCCCACAGCTTTGCCGCCGCCGCCGGCAGTGCGCCGGGCACGCCGGTGCCGCGCCGGGCGGCGTCGATGATCGTGCTGCGCGACGCGCCGCAGGGCCTGGAGGTGCTGATGCTGCGCCGGGCCGAGCGCCCGGGCGACCAGAACAGCGGCGCCTCGGTCTTCCCGGGCGGCCTGCTCGACACGGCCGACGCCGGCCATGGCGAGCTGTGCAACGGCCTGGACGACCGCGCCGCGAGCCAGCGCCTGGGCATCGCCCATGGCGGGCTGGACTACTGGATCGCGGCGGTGCGGGAGTGCTTCGAAGAGGCCGGGCTGCTGTTCGCCGTCGATGCCCAGGGCCGGCCACTGGACCTGGATGCCCTGCCGGCGGCCGACGTCGAGGCGTTGCGCCGCGCGCTGCATGCCAACCAGACCGGCATGGCCGAGGTCTGCGCCCGTCTGGGCGTGCGGCTGGAGGCCGACGCGCTGACCTACTACAGCCACTGGGTCACGCCGGCAGGCCTGCCCAAGATCTTCGACACCCGGTTTTTCATCGCCGCCCTGCCGCCGGGGCAGACCGCCCGCCACGACCAGACCGAGACCGTGGACCTGATGTGGCTGACGCCGGCGCAGGCGCTGGACAAGGCGCGCGGGCTGCGGCTGCTGAACGTGACCGAGGAGACGCTCAAGGCATTGGGCCGGCACCGCACCGCGGCCGAGGCGATCGCTGCCGCACGCGCTCAGGCCGTGGTGCCCCTGATCCGGCCGCGTCTGGGACGCGGCGCCCAGGACCAGCGCACCGTCGTCAACCCCGGCGAGTGGGCCTATGCCGAGGTCGGCCGGCTGGATCCCGCCGGACGCGGCGACGTCCGCACCGTGCTGGTGCCGGGCGCGCCGGTGCGGCTGTCCGACCATGTGGTCCGCATCACCGCCGACAACGGCTCGATGATGACCGGGCCCGGCACCAACAGCTATTTCATCGGTGCCGGCGACGACTGGGCGCTGCTCGACCCGGGCCCGGACGACGATGCCCATGTGCGCGCGCTGCTGGCGGCGGCACCCGGCCGCATCACCCGCATCCTGGCCACCCACACCCACAAGGACCATTCGCCGGCCGCCCTGGCCATCCGCGCGGCCACCGGCGCGCCGCTGGTAGGCCGGGTGGCTGACTATCCGGAGTGGCAGGACGGCAGCTTCCAGCCCGAGCATGTGCCCCAGGACGGCGAGGCGCTGGCCCTGGGCGGCGGCATCACGCTGCAGGCGGTGCACACCCCCGGCCATGCCAGCAACCACCTGTGCTGGCTGTTGCCGCATGAGCGCCTGCTGTTCACCGGCGACCACTTGATGCAGGGCTCGACGGTGGTCATCAACCCGCCGGACGGCGACATGGCGGTCTACATCAAGTCCCTGGAAAAGCTGCTGGCGCTGGACATCGACTGGCTGGCGCCGGGCCACGGCTTCCTGATCGACGACCCGCACGGCGTTGTGCGCAAGACCGTCGCCCACCGCCTGGGCCGCGAGGCCAAGGTGGTGGCCGCGCTGCGCGCGCTGGGCAGCGCGGACGAGCCGGCGCTGCTGGCCCAGGTCTATGCCGACACGCCCAAGGCGCTGCATGCCATGGCGCTGCGCAGCCTGCGCGCGCACCTGCTGAAGCTGCGCGGCGACGGCAGCGCCGACGCCGACGCCCAGGGGCGCTGGGCCCTGCGCTGAGGCCGGGCCGGCCAGGCCGGCACCGCTGCGGTCAGGC
>JBJXHB010000338.1:0-2535 GCA_046160725.1 Aquabacterium sp. | reverse complement strand
CGCAAGCCCATCGCCTGCTTGAAAGCCGGCACTGCCTGCTCATGGCGGCCGAGCACGGCGTAAGAGCGTCCGAGCATGGCCCAGCCCTGAGCATCGTCGGGCCGCTCCTTCAGCCGCGCGGCCAGGGTCTGCACCATGCCTTCGATCTGTTCGGCCGTGACGGCGTGGCCGCCGTCGGCCGCTGCTGCGGTGGCTGCGGCGGGGTCCAGCGCCTGCGGCGTGCCGAGCCAGGCGTAGCCGGCGATGGCAACCACCCCGACAAAGCCGGCCAGGCCGCCGAGCAGCGCCTTCGCGGGACGTGGCGCCACGCTGGCTGCGGGCGTGGCGATGACGGCATCGACCAGCCTTTTTTCTAGCGCTGCGCGCGCCTGCTCGTGCTGGGCCTGGCCGAGCGCACCGGCGGCATGCAGGGCGGCCAACTGGTCGATCTGCTGGCGCAGCGCGGCGACGGCATCATCTGGTGCCGCGCCGCGGCCCCGGTTCCACAGCGGATACGTCAGCAGCGCCAGCGTCAACAGCGCCAGCAGCGCACCGGTCAATACAAACAGCGTCATTGGGTGCGATCTCCTGTGGGGGGGCCGGGCGCTGCGGCGGGCGCATCGTCCGCATCGGGCTCGAACTGGTCGGGTGCGAGCTTCGCGCGCCGGCGCAAGACCAGGGCCAGCGTGCCCAGGCCGAAGACCAGCAACACCACCGGGCCGACCCACAACAGGGCCGTGCTGGCCTTGAACGGCGGGCGGTAGCGAACGAAGTCACCGTAGCGGTCGGTCATGTACTGCACCACCTGCTCGTTGGTGTTGCCGCGCTTCAACTGCTCGCGCACTTCGCGGCGCAGATCTTCGGCCAGGCCGGAATGCGAAGCGGCGATGGTTTCGTTCTGGCAGACCAGGCAGCGCAGCTCGGAAGTGATGGCGTGCATTCGCGCCTCGAGCACCGGGTCGGCCACGGCCGGAGCGGCCTCCTTGGCCATCGCGCCGGCCGGCGCGAACCACAGCGCCAACGGCAGCGCCAGCAACCAGCCCTTAGCCATTGAGTTCCTTCAGCAGCGGCACGATGCGCTCGTCGATGATGGCCGGCGTGACCGGGCCGATCTGCTTGAAGCGGATCACGCCCTGCTTGTCGATGACGAAGGTCTCGGGAACGCCGTAGACGCCGAAGTCGATGCCGACCCGGCCGTCGGCGTCGAACAGCGATGCGTCGTAGGGGTCACCGAAGCGGGCCAGCCAGGCCAGGCCGTCCTTGCGCGTGTCCTTGTAGTTCAGGCCCAGGATCGGCGCGGCCCGGGTCTTGGCAAAGGCCACCAGGTGCGGATGCTCCTCGCGGCAGGCCGCGCACCACGAGGCCCAGACGTTGAGGATCCAGACCTTGCCGAGCATGTCCTCGCGGCGGATGGTCTGGCTGGCATCGTCCAGCCTCGTCAGGGCGAAGGCCGGCGCGGGCTTGCCGATCAGCGGCGACGGCACTTCGCGCGGATCGAGCTTCAGGCCGGCGGCCAGAAAGCCGACCAGCACCACGAACGCCGCCAGCGGCAGGAGAAAGCGCAGGCGCTTCATGCGGCCCCCATGGCGCGTCGCGTCGTGCCCGCAGGACCCGCAGGGGCCCCTTCGTGGTCCAAGCGCCTTGGGAACGGGCCTGCGGCGCTCATGCCGCGCTGGCCGACACCGGTGTCATCTCGGTGGCCGGCGCGCTGCGGCGTGCGCGATAGCGGCGGTCGGCCGCGGCCAGCAAGCCGCCCAAGGACATCAGCACGCAGCCGCCCCAGATCCAGTTGACGAAGGGCTTGTAGTAGACGCGAACGATCCAGGCGCTGGCCCCGACCGGCTCGCCCAGCGCCACGAACAGATCGCGCGTGAAGCCGCTGTCGATGGCGGCCTCGGTCATCGGGTTCTCCTGCACGCGGTAGACGCGCTTCTCCGGGCGCATCGTGGTCACGGTCTTGCCGTTGCGCGTGACCTCGACCAGCCCCTGGGAGGCCATGTAGTTCGGCCCCGGCACCTCGCGAACGCCGCGGAACGTGAAGGTGTAGCCCGAGAGTTCGGTGGTCTGGCCGAGCTCCATCTTCAGGTCGCGCTCGATGCCGTAGGTGTTGACCATGCTGACGCCGAAGGCGAACACGGCGATGCCCAGGTGCGCCAGCATCATGCCCAGCAGCGAGCGCGGCAGCAGGCGTGCGCGGGCCAGCAGGTTGGCGGCGGTGGCGCCGGTGGGGCGCAGGCGCTCGATGAGATCGGTGGCCACGGCGAAGACGATCCACCAGCTCATCAGGAAGCCCAGCGTGGCCAGCGGCGAAATGCGCCCGGCCATCCAGCCGGTGAGCAGGGCTGCGACGACGGTCAGCCCGGCGGCCCAGCGCAGGCGCCGCGCCAGGTCGGGCAGTTCGGCCTTGCGCCAGCGCGCCAGCGGGCCCACGCCCATCAGGAAGACCAGGGGCGTCATGATGGGCACGAAGACGCTGTCGAAGTCGGGCGGCCCGACCGAGATCTTGCCCAGGCCCAGGGCGTCGAGCAGCAGCGGGTAGAGCGTGCCCAGCAGCAC
>JBJXHB010000337.1:0-7370 GCA_046160725.1 Aquabacterium sp. | reverse complement strand
GCCTCGAACGGCCGCGTGCTCATCGGCGGGCGCGATGTCACGCAGGCGGCGCCTGCCGAGCGCGGCATCTCGATGGTGTTTCAGAACTACGCGCTCTTCCCGCACCTGAGCGTGGCCGAGAACATCGGCTTCGGCCTCTCGGTGCGCAAGGTGCCCAAGGGCGAAGCGGCGCAACGCATCGAGCAGGCCGCCGAATTGCTCGGCCTCACCACGCTGCTGGCGCGCAAACCGTCGCAGCTCTCGGGCGGCCAGCAGCAGCGTGTGGCGCTTGGCCGCGCGCTGGTGGCGCAAACACAGGTGTGCTTGATGGACGAGCCGCTGTCCAACCTCGATGCACAACTGCGTCAGGAGATGCGCCACGAGCTGCGCGAGCTGCAGCAGCGCTTGAAGCTCACGGTGGTGTACGTGACGCACGACCAGGCCGAGGCGATGAGCATGGCCGACCAGGTGGTGCTACTCAACCAGGGGCGCGTCGAGCAGAACGCGGCCCCGCGTGAGCTTTATGCGCGACCGGCGAGCACGTTTGCGGCGCGCTTCATCGGCACACCGGCGATGAACCTGCTCAAGCTGGATGGCGGCTGCATCGCCGGCAGCGCCGTCGCCACGCTCGGCCACGCCAATGGCGCTGCGCAGCTGGGTATCCGGCCCGAAACCGTGCACCTCGGTGGCCCCGTGGCCGCCCAGGTGAGCAGCATCGAATACCTCGGCGCCGACCTCGTGCTGCGCTGTGCGGTGGGCAGCGAGCAGCTCACCGTGCGCGCCGAAGGCCATGTCGACCTCGCTCCGGGGGCCACGGTGCAGCTCGGCTGGGCCGCCGAGGACGAACACTATTTCGATGCCGGCGGCCGCCGCGCCGGATGAGGCCCATGCCCATCCCGCCCCCAACGACCTACTTCACTCCCACCTCACCCACAAGGAGACGAGCGCAATGCAACGCAAGACCTTCCTCAAGCACCTGACGGCCGCAGCCGCTTTCGCCGCCGCCGCGCCAGCGGCGCACATCGCCTTCGCGCAAGCCGCCACCGAAATCTCCTTCTACTACCCGGTGGCCGTCGGCGGCCCGATCACGAAGATCATCGACCAGTACGCCGCCGACTTCACCAAGGAGAACCCAAGCCTGAAGGTGACGCCGATCTACGCCGGCAGTTATCAAGACACCATCGTCAAGGCGCTCACCGCGCACAAGGCGGGCAACCCGCCGGTGACCTCGGTGCTGCTGTCCACCGACATGTTCACGCTCATCGACGAGGACGCCATCGTCCCCATCGACAACTTCATCAAGACCGCGGAAGACCGTGCCTGGCTCGGCAGCTTCTACAAGGCCTTCATGCTCAACAGCCAGAGCGGCGGCAAGACCTGGGGCGTGCCGTTCCAGCGCTCGACGGTGGTGCTGTACTGGAACAAGGAGGCCTTCAAGGCCGCCGGCCTGGACCCGAACAAGCCGCCGTCGACCTGGGCCGAGATGCGCGACATGGCCGGCAAGCTGACGGTCAAGGACGGCGCCGGCAAGGTCACGCAATGGGGCCTGCAGATCCCGTCGTCGGGCTTCCCGTACTGGCTGTTCCAGGGCCTGGCGATCCAGAACGGCGCGGTGTTGGCCAATGACGCCGGCAATGCGGTGCGCTTCGACGACCCGGCCACGGTCGGTGCGCTGCAGTACTGGGTCGACCTGGTCAAGGCCGGCGTGCACCCGCCGGGCATCGTGGAGTGGGGCACCACACCCAAGGACTTCTTCGAGAAGAAGGTCGCCATGATGTGGACCACCACCGGCAACCTGACCAACGTGCGAAACAACGCCAAGTTCGACTTCGGCGTGGCCATGCTGCCGGCCGGCAACCGCCGCGGCTCGCCCACCGGCGGCGGCAACTTCTACATCTCCAAGAAGGCCAGCCCGGCCCAGCAGGAAGCGGCCTTCCGCTTTGCGAAGTGGATGACCCAGCCCGAGCGCGCCGCCAAGTGGAGCATCGACACCGGCTATGTCGCCGTCAGCGAGGCGGCCTACAACACCGACGCGCTGAGGAAGTACGGCCAGGAGTTCGCGCCGGCGCTGGTGGCCCGCGACCAGCTGCCCCACGCACTGGCGGAGTTCTCCACGCACGACAACCAGCGGGTGACCAAGGCCCTGAACGACGGGCTGCAGGCCGCGCTGACCGGGACCAAGTCGCCGGCACAGGCGATGAAGGACGCACAGGCCGAGGCCGACCGCCTGCTGCGCGGCTACAAGTGACGTCCTGAAGGCGGCGGCGCTGGCCTGGACCCGGTCATGAATCTTCCCCGCGGCGCGGGCCACACGGCGATCCAGGCCTGGCTGCTCCTGTTGCCGGCGCTGGTGCTGCTGCTGGCCTTCACCCATGTGCCGGCGGTGGCCACGCTGTGGGACAGCCTGCATTCCACGCCCAAGGGCAGCCGGCCGCCGGTGTGGGTGGGCCTGGAGAACTACCAGGTCATGGCGGCGGACCCGGTGTTCTGGAAGGCGCTGCGCAACAACGCCTGGTTCGCGCTCGCCACCATACCGGCGTCCATCGCGCTGGCCCTGGTGATGGCCCTGTGGGTCAACGAGCGCATCGCCGGCCGCGCCTTCCTGCGCATGGCCTACTTCACGCCCACCGTCCTGCCGATGGTGGCGGTGGCCAACATCTGGCTCTTCTTCTACACGCCGCAGTACGGGCTGCTGGAGCAGGTGCGCGGCGCTTTCGGCCTGCCGGCCCAGAACTGGCTGGGCGACCAGGCAACGGCGCTGGGGGCGGTAACGGCGGTGGCGGTCTGGAAGGAGGCAGGCTTCTTCATGATCTTCTACCTCGCCGCGCTGCAAAGCCTGAACCCCAGCCTGCGCGAGGCCGCAGCCATCGAGGGCGCGTCGCGCTGGACCTTCTTCTGGCGCGTGCAATGGCCGCTGCTGATGCCGACCACGCTGTTCGTCGGCATCAACGCGGTCATCAACGCGGTGCGCATGGTCGACCACATCGTGGTGCTGACACGCGGCGGGCCGGACAATGCCAGCACGCTGCTGCTGTTCCACCTGTACGAGGTCGGCTTCCGCTACTGGGACAGCGGCTATGCCGCGGCGCTGACCATGGTGCTGCTGGTCATCCTCGCCACGGTGGCGCTGCTGCAGTTCTTTGTGCTCGACCGACGGGTGCACTACAAATGAGCGCACGCGGCCTGGCACCGGGTGGCGCGGCGGCGCGCCTGGTCTACAACGAGCCCGGCTGGTTGGACACGGTGGCGGCCTGGCTGCTGGCGCTGCTGTGGGTGTTGCCGCTGGCCTATGCGGTGTGGACGGCGTTTCATCCGGGTGAGTACGCCACGCGCTTCGATCTGTTCGCACCACTGACGCTGGAGAACTTCGCCAACGCCTGGGCGGCCGCGCCCTTCGGCCGCTACTTCATCAACACCATCATGCTGGTGACCATGATCCTGGCCTGCCAGCTGGTGCTGTCGACGCTGGCGGCCTATGCCTTTGCCCGCTACACCTTTCCCGGCCGGGACATCATGTTCGCGCTGGTGCTGGTGCAGCTGATGGTGATGCCGGACATCCTGCTGGTCGAGAACTACAAGACCATGGCCCGCCTCGGGCTGGTCGACACGCTGCTGGCCATCGGTCTGCCGTATTTTGCGTCTGCCTTCGCCATCTTCCTGCTGCGCCAGACCTTCATGGGCATACCCAAGGAGCTGGACGAGGCCGCCCGGGTCGAGGGCGCGGGCCCCCTGCAGGTGCTGTGGCGCATCTATGTGCCGCTGGCGCGGCCGGTGTACGTGGCCTTCGCGCTGGTGTCGGTGAGCTTCCACTGGAACAACTTCCTGTGGCCGCTGATCATCACCAACACGGTCGGCGCGCGGCCGCTGACGGTGGGCCTGCAGGTGTTCTCGTCGACCGACCAGGGCATCGACTGGTCGATCATCACGGCGGCCACCTTGATGAGTGCGGGGCCTCTGCTGGTGGCCTTCCTGCTGTTCCAGCGCCAGTTCGTCCAGAGCTTCATGCGCGCGGGGATCAAATGAACCACCCCCGAGGCGCCGTTGGCGCCTCCCCCTCACGGGGGCGCCGCCAGTGGCCCGGCAGAGCCGGTTCCACGGCGGCCGCTTGGCCGTTCGGTAGGAGTTCGCTATGACAGTGTGTCTGATCACCTGGAACGTCCAGTGGTTCTGCGGCCTGGACTACCGGGTCGATGTCGACCGCGTCATCGACCATGCCCGGACGCTGGCCGACTTCGACGTGCTGTGCCTGCAGGAAGTGGCGGTGGACTACCCGGGTCTGGAGGGCGGTGCCGGCTTCGACCAGGTGCAACGGGTGCGCGAGCGGCTGCCGGGCTTCGAGGTTCACTTCGGTGCGGCCGTGCAGGAGCGCGGGCGCGATGGACGCTGGCAAATGTTCGGCAACCTCGTGGCGTCGCGCCTGCCGGTGGCGCAGGCGGTGCACCAGGCCCTGCCGTACCCGGCCGACGGCGGCGTCCGGTCGATGCCGCGGATGTGCACCAGCCTCACGCTGCAGGCGCCCTGGGGGCCGCTGCGGGTGATGACCACGCATCTGGAGTTCTACTCGCCGCGGCAGCGTATGGCCCAGGCCCAGGCCCTGGTCGACCTGCATCGCCAGGCCTGCGGCCATGCGGGGGCGCCTCCGGCTGACGACGAGACCGGCGGCCCGTTCCAGAACCGCCCGCATGCCGCGAGCGCACTGCTGTGCGGCGACTTCAACCTGGAGCGGCACGACCCAGAGTACGCCCTGATTCAGCAGCCTGTGCCGCCCGGCATGCCGGCGACACAACTGCTGGACGTGTGGCCCCTGCTGCATGGCAATGCTGCGCCGGCGCCGACCTTCCGCATTCACGACCGCCGCTATGGCCCGGTGCCGATCACCTGCGACTTCATCTTCGCCAGCGCCGACCTGGCGCCGCGCCTGGACGCTGTCAGCGTCGACACGGCCACCACCCTGTCGGACCACCAGCCGGTGCTCGTCCGGCTGCGGTCCTGATGCCGCAGACCCTGACCAGATCCAGGCCCTGAGGTTCGACAGGGCAGGCACTCCCGCCGCTGCAAGCAATGCTGATCGAACCGGCTCAACTGCTTTCCCTGCATCGGTGGCTTGTCGTGGCCAGTCTGGGCCTGTTCGCCGTACGCGGGCTGGCCGTGCTGTTGCGGGCCGCCTGGCCATTGCGGCGCCTGCCACGGGTGGCCAGCGTGCTGCTGGATACCGCGCTGCTAGCCAGCGGTGTCGCGCTGGCGTGGCGGGCGGGCCTGCTGCCGGCCGTGCCGGCCTGGCTGGGGCTGAAGCTCGGCCTGCTGCTGCTGTACGTCGTGCTGGGCACGGTGGCTTTCCGCGGCTCGCCGGGGCGGCGACCCTGGGCCTATGGCGCGGCGCTCCTGTGCGCAGGGGCCATGGTCGGCATTGCCCGGGCGCGCGACCCGGCGGGGTGGTTCGCTATGGTCTGACGGCCCGGCCTGCACCGCGCAGGCAGGCCGGCGTTCAGCGTGGCCCGGTGGCTCGGACCGGGCCGGCCGCCAGGTGCGGAATGCGGATCTCGCAGGCGATGCCGGTGGGCAGCAGCTGGCGCCAGGCGACCTCGCCACCGAGCTGCTTGATCCGCTTGCGCACGCCGCCCAGGCCGAGGCCATGGGCCCAGGCCAACGGATCGCGCCCGCGGCCATCGTCGCTGACGACCAGGTTCAGGCGTCCACGCTCGAACTGCCCCGACACCTCGACCCGCGTCGCACCGGCATGGGCAATGACGTTGTTGATCAGCTCCCGAAGCACGCGCGTCAGTGCCGACCACTGCACCACGTTCAACGCGATGTCCTCGTCCCAGGTCACCGACCACCGCAGGTCGCACTGGACGGCGGTCAGGCGTTGCGTGAGATCGCTCTTCCACTCCGCTGCGGCATGCGACAGGTGGTGGCTGGAGGCCGCGAGGCCACGCGTCAGCGTCTTGAGGTCCTGCAGGGTGTGCCGGACGTACTCCTCCATCTCCGGCGTCGGGGACTTGTACATCAGCGTCAGCAGCCGTGCGCCGATGTCGTCATGCAGGTCCTGCGCGATGCGGGTGCGCTCCTCGCGCCGGCCCTGCTCGACAGCTCGGTCGTGTGCCACCGCACGCGACAGCTGCTCCAGCACACGGTCGGCCAGCCGGGCGTCCTCGTCGGTGAACAGGTGGCGGCCCCGGCGCGCATGGCGCAACAGCAGCAGGCCCGGCGCGTCGTCCGTCGGGGGCATGCCCGCGGCCCAGTCGGGCAGCGCCACCACCAGCGCGGCGCCCTCGCCGACGGTACGGGCGCGCGACAGGCGGCGGCCGGGCGCCAGCGCCACCTGCAACGGGTCGAACAGCATCTGCATCAGCTTCGACAGATGGGCCGGCGCCTGCGCCGGCTCGGCCTCGATGTCGCGTGCGACCCGGTACAGGCTGTCAAACATCCGCTCCGCGCTGGGCGCGGTCGAGCCCATCAGCTGGGTCATCAGCCATTGCCGGGCGCCGGCGTACAGGCCGAGCGCGATGAACAGCGACAGCGTCAGCGATGCGAACTGCCCGAGCGCGAACACCGCAACGAACAGCAAGTCCAACGACGTGGCGACGGTCGAGATGCCGGCCAGCATCGCGAACTCGCGCATCACCTGCTGCGACCGCGACAGGAACGGGATCAGCAGGATCAGCGACGCGAAGAACACATACCAGATCACCGAGCCGATGGTGGCCACCGCATAGGCACCGCCGGGCGAGCTGCCGGCCAGGGCCACCGACAGTGTCAGCAGCAGCAGGGTGGCGTTGGCGGCCCAGCCCAGCCGGCGCAAGGTGACGGCAAAGGGATGCGGCTTCAGATGCTGCGCCCAGGTCAGCACGCTGACGGCGCCCAGCCCGTACAGCAGCAGCATGGCTTGCGCGGCCCACCATTGCTGCGGCACCGGGTGCAGCAGGTTCCAGGCCGTGAAGCCGATCGCCAGCGCCCAGCCGGCACCGCCGATCCAGCGCGCGTGCGGCAGCCGTACTGGGTGCACCGCACAGACATGCAGCACGGCGCCGGCGGTCAGCGTGTCACAGCCGATGCGCAGCGGCATGATCCAGCCTGGCAAGCCGGAGGGCATGCCGAGCCCGCCCAGGCTCTCGGCCGCGATCAGCAGCAGGTTGCCCGCCTGGGCCAGCGCGATCACGCCGTAAAGAGCATTGCCCAGCACCGGGCGCGACAGAAAGACGCTGGCGGCGATCAGGTACAGCACCAGCGCCAGCGCGGTCACGATCCAGAACTGCAGGCCCAGGCCGGCAAAGCCCCGCGCCTGCGGACGCAGATCGGCCGGTGGCGCACCGTCGAACTCAAGCCGAACGCCGTCGGCTTGCATCAACCGGCCCAGTGCGCCCTGGGCCTGCAGCATGGTCGCGCGCTGG
>JBJXHB010000336.1:0-12289 GCA_046160725.1 Aquabacterium sp. | reverse complement strand
GGATACCAGGGCGTCGCGGATGCCCCGTCGTCGGTCCTGCTGCGGCACCACGGCCTGCATCTGGACATCCGCATCGACCGCAGCCATCCGATCGGCGCCACCGACCCGGCCGGCGTGTGCGACCTGGTGCTGGAGGCCGCGCTGTCGACCATCCTCGACCTGGAGGACTCGGTGGCGGTGGTCGATGCCGATGACAAGGTGCAGGCCTATGGCAACTGGCTGGGCATCCTGAAGGGCACGCTTACCGAGGAGGTGGCCAAGGGTGGCGGCAGCTTCCGGCGCACCCTCAACCCCGACCGGCTGTACACCGCGCCGGACGGCCGCGGCGAGCTGCGGCTGCATGGCCGCTCGCTGCTGTTCGTGCGCAACGTCGGACACCTGATGACCAACCCGGCCGTGCTGTGGGGCGACGACGGCCGCGAGATACCCGAGGGCATCCTGGATGCGGTGGTCACCACCACCATCGCGCTGCACGACCTGCGGCGCACCGACGGCGCCTTGCGCAACAGCCGCGCCGGCTCGATCTACATCGTCAAGCCCAAGATGCACGGGCCGGCCGAGGTGGCCTTCGCGGCCGAGTTGTTTGGCCGCATTGAGCGCCTGCTCGGCCTGACGGACAGCACGGTCAAGCTCGGCATCATGGACGAGGAACGTCGCACCTCGGTCAACCTGAAGGCCTGCATCGCCGCCGCGAAGAGCCGCGTGGCCTTCATCAACACCGGCTTCCTGGACCGCACCGGCGACGAGATGCACACCTCGATGCGCGCCGGCCCGATGATCCGCAAGGGCGACATGAAGTCCAGCGACTGGATCGCCGCCTACGAGCGCAACAACGTGCTGGTGGGCCTGCGGTGCGGCCTGCGCGGCCGGGCCCAGATCGGCAAGGGCATGTGGGCCATGCCGGACCTGATGGCGGCGATGCTGCAGCAGAAGATCGCCCACCCGAAGGCCGGGGCCAACACCGCGTGGGTGCCCAGCCCGACCGCTGCCACCCTGCATGCACTGCACTACCACCAGGTGGACGTGCGCCAGGTGCAGAAGGCGCTGGAGAAGACCGACGCCGATGCCGAGCGCGAGACGCTGCTGGGCGGCCTGCTGAGCGTGCCGGTGGCGCGCCGGCCGGTCTGGACCGACGAGCAGAAGCGGCAGGAGCTGGACAACAACGCGCAGGGCATCCTGGGCTATGTCGTGCGCTGGGTGGATCAGGGCATCGGCTGCTCCAAGGTGCCGGACATCAACGGCGTCGGCCTGATGGAGGACCGGGCCACGCTGCGCATCAGCAGCCAGCACATGGCCAACTGGCTGGCCCATGGCGTGGTCACCAGGGCCCAGGTGCGGGCGACGCTGAAGCGCATGGCCAAGGTGGTCGACGGCCAGAACGCCGGGGACCCGGCCTACCGGCCGATGGCCGGCCGGCTCGATGCCTCGGCCGCCTACCAGGCCGCCTGTGACCTGGTGTTCAAGGGTACGGCGCAGCCCTCGGGCTACACCGAGCCCTTGCTGCACGCCTGGCGGCTGAAGGTGAAGGCCGGGGCCTGAGCCATCGGCTACCGACCCGAGGGCCTGGCCGCAAGCCTCAGCGCCCCTTTTCAGCGGCGCTGGCGCAGCCGATGCAGCGGCGGGCCTCGGGCTCGACCTTGAGCCGGTCGAAGGCGATGTCCTCGCCGCAGTCGGCGCATCGACCGTAAGCACCACGGCTCAGTCGCTCCAGGGCAGCGGTCACCTCGGCCAGCGCCGCGCGCTCGTGGTCGGTCAGTGCCATGGCCACCTCGCGCTCGGGTGCGCGCTGCGGCGCGTCGTCGCCGTCCTGGGTCAGCACCTCGTGGGCACGCTCGGCACGGGTCTGGCCATGCAGGTGGGCGTCCAGTTGCTCCCGCAGCCGCGTCTGGCGCGAGGTCAGCTCGGTGTGCAGCAAGGCTTTCTGGCCGGGGGTGAGATGGGTGCTCATGGTGTCGCTCCTGGTTACCCACATGATGCGCAGTCGCCGGCGCGGCGGCATGACCCAGGTCAAGCAGCAGCCACCGGCACCTGTACCGGCCCGGGCGGGCCCCGCGGGCACAATCCGCCGCCTCGCCATGAGCACCACCGCCACCTCCAACCGTTGCGACGTCCTGGTCATCGGCGCCGGCCCGGCCGGCAGCGCCTGCGCCCAATGGCTGGCGCGGCACGGCCTGGACGTGCTGCTGGCCGACAAGGAGCCGTTCCCGCGCGACAAGACCTGCGGCGACGGCCTGATACCGGATTCACTGGCGGCGCTGCGCCGGCTGGGCGTGTACGAAGAGGTGATGGCGGTTGCGCAGCCGGTTTCGCATGTCGGCTGCATCGGCCCGCGCGGCGGCCGCGTCGACGTACCCGGCACCATGGCCGTGCTGCCACGTCGCCAGCTGGACAACATCCTGTGCCGCGCCGCGCAGCGCGCCGGTGCCCGCTTCGAGGCCCCGTTGCGTTTCGACGAACCGCTGCGCGACGCCGCCGGCCGCGTCATCGGTGCGCGCTGTACCGGGGCCGCCGGCTCACTCGACATCCAGGCACGCTGGCTGGTGCTGGCCACCGGCGCGCCGCCACAGGCCATGCTGGCGGCCGGGCTGTGCGACCGCCGGCAGCCCACCGGCATTGCGCTGCGCGGCTATGTCCACCACCCGGGCATGGTCGGCCGCATCACCGCGCTGGAGGTGGTGTGGCATCCCCGGCTGAAGGGCGGCTACGGCTGGATCTTTCCCTGCGGGCACGGCGTCTTCAACATCGGCGCCGGCGTGGTGCAGGGCCATGCCGAGGTGCGTGACGACGGCCGCGCGGCCAAGCGCGACCTCAACCTGCGCCAGGTCTTCAACGCCTTCACCGAGTGCTATCCCCCTGCCGCCGAGTTGATGGCGGGCGGCACCCTGCAAGGCGAGATCAAGGGCGCGCCCCTGCGCTGCGGGCTGTCTGGCGCGCGCAGCAGTGCCGACGGCGTGCTGGCCACCGGCGAGGCCATCGGCACCACCTACGACTTCTCGGGCGAGGGCATCGGCAAGGCCATGGAGACCGGCATCCTGGCCGCCGAGGCACTGCTGGCCGGCCGGCCCGAGGGCCTGGCCGACGCCGCCGTGCGCAGCCACTACGACGCCGCGCTGGCCCGGCTGAAGCCGCGGTTCAATCTGTACGAGAAGGCCAACCGCGTCAACCAGTACCCCTGGCTGGCCGACCTGCTGATCTGGCGTGCGCGCCGCAGCCCACGCCTGCTGCAGCGCATGTCCGGCGTGCTCAACGAGACCAGCAACCCGGGCAACCTGCTGTCGTTCAAGGGCTTCTCGCGCGTCTTCCTCGAGTAGCGGCTGGGCCCGACACCATGTGCCAGCTGATGGGCATGAACGCCAACACGCCGACCGACGTGATGTTTTCGTTCACCGGCCTGGCCCAGCGCGCAGACGAGCACCAGGACGGCTTCGGCATCGCCTTCTTCGAGGACCGCGGCCTGCGTCTGCTGGTGGACCATCACAGCGCCCGGGCGTCGCCGGTGGCCGAGCTGGTGCAGCGCTATCCGATCCGCAGCGACCAGGTCATCGCCCATATCCGCAAGGCCACCCAGGGCCGGGTGGCGCTGGAGAACACCCATCCCTTCGTGCGCGAGCTGTGGGGCCGCTACTGGGTGTTCGCCCATAACGGCGATCTCAAGGATTTCAGGCCCAACCTGCACGCGGCGTTCCGGCCGGTCGGCGACACCGACAGCGAGCGGGCCTTCTGCTGGCTGATGCAGGAGCTGGCCAAGTCGCATGCGGCCGTGCCCAGTGTGCAGGAGCTCAGCCGCACGCTGGCCGAGCTGCTGCCGCTGCCGGCGCGGCATGGCAGCTTCAACTGCCTGCTGTCCAACGGCCAGGCGCTGTGGTCCCACGCGACCACCCGGCTGCACTGGATCGAGCGGGCGCATCCCTTCGGCATCGCACGCCTGGCCGATGAGGACCTGAGCATTGACTTCGCCGCCCACACCACGCCCGCCGACCGAGTGGCAGTGATCGCGACCGAGCCGCTGACCAGCGACGAGGCCTGGTCGCCATTCGAGCCGGGCGAGCTGGGCGTGTTCATGGGCGGGCGGCGCGTCAACGCCGCAGCCTGAGGCACCGCCATCCGAACGCGGAAAGCGACCCTTTGCCCGGCCTGGCCTGCCGTCCACCCCGGTCATGGTCCGGCCGACACAGGGCACTCCTAAACTGCCCCGGCATGTCCCGCGAACGCATCGACTGGAGTCAGCTTTGGTACCCCGGCCCGGCCCGGCGCTTCAGCGCGGCCGAGATGGCAAGCGCTGGCGCCGAGCCGCCGGGCGCAACGCTCAAGCTCGTGGTGCTGGCCAATGCCGCCTTCATGGGTTTCATGATGCTGCAGTTCGCGCCCGCGCCTCACACCGCTGTGCTGACAGCCGTGCTGACAGCGCTGGTGCTGCTCACTGGAGCGGCTGCGCAATGGTTGTGGTGGCGCCCCTGGCGCGGCCCCTTGTTCAAGGTGTCCGTGCTGCTGGTGTTGTGCCTGATCACGCTGGCGCTGGCGGTGCGCCTGCGGGTGCCGGACCTGGCGCTGCGCAGCTGGCTGGCCGGCATCCTGGCCGGCGGTTCGGTGCTGGGCTGCCTGCTGCTGTGGTTCCTGGCGGTGTGGCGGTCGCACCAGATCGAAGCCCGGCTGGCCGAACTCTCTGAGCGCGAGCGCGCCGCCGACATGGCACGGCAGTTGCTGGCCGCGCAGATCCAGCCCCACTTCATCTTCAACACGCTGGCGGCGCTGAAGCACTGGGTCGACACCAAGGACGACCGCGCGCCGGTGCTGCTGGAGGCCTTCAGCGGCTATCTGCGCGCGACGCTGCCGCTGTTCCAGCGTCGGCGTCTGCCGCTGGCCGACGAGGCCGACGCGGTGCGCCGCTACCTGCAGGTCATGCAGCTGCGCCTGGGCGAGCGGCTGCGCCATGCGGTGGACATCGCGCCCGACGTGATGCAGGCCCGCCTGCCGCCAGGGCTGCTGCTGACCTTGGTGGAGAACGCGATAGCGCACGGCGTGGAGCCGCAGCTGCGGGGTGGCACGGTCGCCGTGCAGGCGGACGCGGTGGGCGGCGCGTTGCAGATCGAGGTGCGAGACGACGGCCCCGGCCCCGCGCCGGCTGCCCGGGAGGGCACCGGGCTGACCAACCTGCGCGCCCGGCTGGCCTGGGCCTACGGTGACCAGGCATCTTTCGAACTGGTCGCCGGCACCGCCGGCACCTGCGCGCGACTGCGCCTGCCGTTGCAGGGGGAGGCCGACATATGAACGCACTGGCAGGCCCCAGGAGCCCGAGTGTGCTGATCGCCGACGACGAGGAGGCACCGCGGGCGCAACTGGAAGCGGCGCTGCGCCGCGTGCTGCCGCAGGCGCAGGTCTGCGCGCGGGTGGCCAATGGCGTCGACGCCTGGGATGCCTGGCTGGAGCATGAGCCCGCGCTGGCTCTGCTGGACATCCGCATGCCGGGGCTGAGCGGCCTTGAGGTGGCCCGGCGCATCGGCGGGCGCTGCGCGGTGGTGTTCGTCACCGCACATGGCGACCATGCGCTGGAGGCGTTTGACGCCGGCGCGGTGGACTATGTGCTCAAGCCGGTGGACGACGCCCGGCTGCAGCGTGCAGTGGAGCGGGCTCTGGGCGGGCTGTCCATGCCAGCGGCTACAGGGTCCGCAGCTCCCGCGTCGGCCGTCGCGGGGGCCGACCTGCAAAGGCTGATCGAGCGCCTGGCCGCCCAGGCCCGCGTCGTGGCGCCGCCACCGCTGGCCGTGATCCAGGCGGCGGTGGGCCGCGAGGTGCGGCTGATCGGCGTCGACGAGGTGGTGTATTTTGAGGCCGACAGCCGCTACACCCGCGTGGTGCATCCGGGTGGGGATGCGCTGATCCGCACGCCCCTCAAGGAGCTGCTGGCGCAGCTGGATGACCAGCTGTTCTGGCAGGTGCACCGGTCGGTGATCGTCAACCACCGCCACATCGAGGCGGCGGTACGCATCGACGAGGGCAACCTGCAGCTGCGGCTGCGCGGGCGCACCGAGACGCTGCCAGTCTCGCGCCATTTCCAGGGCCGCTTCAAGGGCCAGTAGCGGCGTGGCCGGTCGGCCCGCTGCGGGTTGCCCGCGTCGCGGCCCACGCCGGGCCGCGCGACACTCTCCAGCTGTCGCGGCCAGCCGGTCCGCGTACCTGGAAACCGCCCACCCATGACCGCGACGCCCGTCCCCCGCTTCGACACCTTCTACCGCTTTGCCGAGCTGACGCGGCTGCTGCAGGACTATGCCCAGGCACGACCGGACCTGGTGGCCTTGCGCTCGATCGGCCGCAGCTGGGAGGGCCGCGACATCTGGCTATTGACGGTCACCTGTACCCGCACCGGGCCGGACACCGACAAGCCGGCACTGTGGATCGACGGCAACATCCATGCCGGCGAGCTGACCGCCGGCACGGCCTGCCTGTACTGGCTGCATCAGCTGGTCAGCAGCTACGGCAACGACGAGCGCATCACCCACCTGCTGGACACGCGCTGCGTGTACATCGTGCCGCGGCTCAACCCCGATGGCGCCGAGCTGGCGCTGGCCGACCGGCCGCGCTACATCCGGTCGTCGACCCGGCCCTACCCGTACGACGAGGCCTTCGTCGACGGCATGACGGTGGAGGACATCGACGGCGACGGCCGGGTGCTGTACATGCGCGTGCCGGACCCGCACGGCGGCTGGAAGGCGCACCCCGACGAGCCGCGCCTGATGGTGGCCCGCGAGCCCGGCGACATCGGCGGGCGCTACTGGCGCCTGATGCCCGAGGGCACGATCGAGCACTACGACGGCCTGAACATCACCGTCAACCCGAACCGCGAGGGCCTGGACCTGAACCGCAACTTCCCGGCCTACTGGCGCCAGGAGTTCCAGCAGGCCGGCGCCGGGCCGTATCCGACCAGCGAGCCCGAAGTGCGGGCGATGGTGGATTTCATCGTGCAGCACCCGAACATCGGTGCAGCGGTGAGCTTCCACACCCACTCCGGCGTGATCCTGCGGCCCATGGGCACGCAGAGCGACGACGACATGACGCCGGAGGACCTGTGGATCTACAAGCGCCTGTCGGCCCTGGGCGAGAAGCTCACCGGCTATCCGGCCATCAGCATCTTCCACGACTTCAAGTACCACCCCAAGGAGACCATCACCGGCACCCAGGACTGGGTCTACGAGCACCTCGGCGCGCTGTTCTGGACGGTCGAGATCTGGGCTCCCAATCGCGAGGCGGGCATCAACGATTACCAATGGGTCGACTGGTACCGGGACCATCCGCCGGCCGACGACCTGAAGCTGCTGAAGTGGAGCGACGAGCAATGCGGCGGCCTGGCCCATGTCGACTGGTATGCGTTCCAGCATCCGCAGCTGGGCGCGGTCGAGCTCGGCGGCTGGGACCGGCTGAACTTCTGGCGCAACCCGCCGCCGCACCTGCGCGAGCGCGAGGCGGCGCGTTTTCCACAGTGGCTGTCCACGCTGGGCCTGAGCCTGCCCAAGCTGGAGCTGCTGCGCACCGAGGTGCGTGCCCTCGGCCCCGACACCTGGCGCGTGCGGATGGCGGTGGGCAATGCCGGCTACCTGCCGGCCTATGTCAGCAAGCGCTCGCTTGAGCGCAAGACGTCACGCGGCACGGTCTTCGAGATTCATCTGCCGGAGGGTGCCAGCCTGGTCAGTGGCCGCGAGCGCTGGGTCGGGCCGCACCTGGAGGGGCACGCGCCCAAGAACTCGCTGCAGGCCTTCCTGCCGGACAAGAAGGTCAGCGGCGACCGGGCCATGGCCGAGTGGATCGTCAAGGCGCCGGTCGGCAGCCGCATCGCGCTGACCGCCACCGCGGACCGCGCGGGTGCGGTCCGCTGCGAGGTGTCGCTCGACTAGGGCCTGCCAGCGGGCAGCGCGAGCCCACCCATAGCGTAAACAGGCCCTGGCCTCAGGGCTGCCTGCGCGCGGCCAGCCGGACGGTGGCGATCAACGGGCGCGCTGAGCCCCACGGCGTCTGGCGGCTGCGCCGACGGTGGCCAGGCCCAGCAACATCAGGACCCAGGTGCCGGGCTCGGGTACCGGGGTCGTGACCGGCGGCGGCTCTTCATACGGCGGCGGCGGGGGCGAGGGCGGGAATGGCGAGTCCGGCGGCGGCGGGTTGCCCAGCGTGGTCCGCTGGCGCGGGCCGGGATCGCCGCCGGGCGGCTTCTCGGAGGTCTCCTTGAACGACCCGCCACCGCCGCCCCCACCCCCACCGCCGCCACCACCACCGAATCCACCGCCACCGGACGATCCGCCGCCGCCGAAGCTGCCGCCGGCCATGGTCCAGAACCGGGGCGCCTCCGCCTGCGGCGTGGCGGCGCCGATCGGCAGCAGTGCGGCGGCCAGCGCCACCGGCGCGTCGGCCACCACCGGCACATCGGCCATCCAGGCCACATCAGGTATGGCCATGCCCGGTGCGTCGCCGCCGGCGCCACCAATGCCGCCACCGGCGCCCGCCACCTCGCGGCCGGGGCGGCGGTTGATGCGGCTCACGTTGCGGCACACCGTGGGCACCAGGATGCAGTGGCCGGCCTCGCAGTAAACCAGGCCGCGCTCCTGCATGTCGGCGCCCCAGCGCGTGCGCGACACAGTCTGGCACACCGAGCCGGCACCGAAATGCATGCCGGTGATCTGCGGGTCGTAGCGATGCTGGCCCATGATGGTGTCGCGGCGGATGCTGACCATCTCGTCGTACTGCCGGGCCTGCATGCGGGACTTCAGCCGTGCCCGCACATCGGCGGGAATGTCGGCATAGCGGTCGACGGCCGCCACCACGTCGCCCATGAAGGGGTTGTGGCCCGGGCGGTCCCAGGAGCAATGGTCCAGCGTGGTCGGAGCCGCGGCCAGCGCGGCAAGCAGTACCAACGACATCGTTCTTCTCTTATGGTGACGACGCTGGCTGGGCTGCCCTTGACTCAGGGAAAGTCCGGTTGCGCGACGGTGAGAAGACTCTATCGGCCGCGAACTTGATGGAGCCCCACCTGATCGCGGTGTCGCGCCGTGCATCGGTCACGGCATACAGCAGGCATTCCGGCGCGGCGTGGATTACTGCCGCAGCGCCTTCAACAGCGCCCGGCGCAGGCGGCGGGCGTCGATGGGTTTGGTGACGAAGTCCGTCATCCCGGCCTGGGCCGCAGTTTCGCGTTCGGAGGCCAAGGCGGCCGCCGTCAGCGCGATCACCGGTAGCGTCGATGCGCTGTAACGCCGACGCAGGGCACGGGTCGCGTCGTATCCGCTGATGCCGGGCATCTGCACGTCCATGAGCACGGCATCGAACAGCGCGCCGGCGGATGCGGCCGCGTCCACCGCGCGGATCGCCGCATCGCCATCCTCGGCCTGCGTGGCCGAAACGCCCCACTGCTCGAGCATGGCCGCCGCGATCATCATGTTGACGGCGTTGTCCTCGACCAGCAGCACGCGCGCGCCCGACAGGCGCTCGCCGTCCAGCGCCCCGAACCCGCTGGCCTCGGCGTCCTCGTTGTCGGCCGGCAGCGGCAGCTCGACATGGAATCGGCTGCCCTGGCCCGGGGCGCTGTGCAGGCCGACCTCACCACCCATCAGCGTGGCCAGCTCGCGGCAGATCGACAGCCCCAGCCCGGTGCCTCCGAAGCGCCGCGTGGTGGATTCGTCGGCCTGGCTGAAGGGCCTGAACAGCCGCGCCTGGGCGGCCTCTGCAACGCCGTCGCCGGTGTCGGCGACCGTGATGCGCACCCGGTCCGGTGGCACGTGCCGCGCCTCGATGGTGATGCCGCCGCTGGCGGTGAACTTCAGCGCATTGTTCAGGAAGTTGGCCAGCACCTGGCGCAGGCGCAACGGATCGCCGCGGGCCTGCTGCGGCAGCCCCGGTGCCAGGCGCAGCTCGCAGGCCAGGTCCTGTGCGGCGGCCAGCGGTGCATAGGCCCGGTGCAAGGACTGCAGCAGCTCGGCCAGGTCGAAGACGACGTGCTCGATCTCGAGCCGGCCGGCCTCGATCTTGGACAGGTCCAGGATGTCCGAGATGATGGCCGACAGGTTCTGCGCGCTGTCGACGATCTGGTCCAGGTACTGGGCCCGGCGCTCGGTGTCCAGGTCGGGCCGGCGCGCCAGCTGCGCCAGCCCCAGCAGGCCATGCAGCGGTGTACGGATCTCATGGCTGGTATTGGCCAGGAAGGCACTCTTGGCGCGGTTGGCCGCCTCGGCCTGGTCGCGTGCCGTGGCCAGCGCCGCCTGGGTGCGGCGCCGCTCGGTGATGTCCTGCACGATCCAGACCGTGCCGCTCAGCGGCATCGCCGGGTCGACCGGACTGGCCCGCACCAGCGCGGTGAAGGCGCCGCCGTCCAGGCGCCGCGCGTCCAGGTCCGCGGCCAGGATATCGCCGCGCAGGAACAGCGCGCGCTGCTGGCCGCGGATGGCATCGGCCTGGCCCGGGTCGGCCAGCAGCTCGACCATCTGGCGGCCGATCAAGCCGCCTGGCGGTGCGTGGTACAGGCGCTCGGCATGCGGGTTGGCCAGCTCGATGCGGCCCTGGCGCGAGAACACGATGCCGACCGACGCATGGGCCAGCATGGCCTCGCGCTCCAGGCGCTCCCGGTCGGCCCGGGTCATGTCGCGGGCGGACACCACCAGCCAGGCCCGGCCGTCGCGCTCCAGGCGCCGGGCCGACACCTGCATCGACACCGTCGATCCACTGGCAACCCGGTACAGCAGCGGCAGGTCGCGTACCCCACCCGTCGTCGCCACCGCATCCACCAGCCGCTGACGGCCCTCGGGCTCGACCCACATGCCCAGCTCGGCGGCGGTTCGTCCGATCACCTGCTCGGGCGTGTAGCCGGAGATCTCGGTGAAGCGCTGGTTCACCATTTCATAGCGCCCGGTGGCAAGGTCGGTCAGCGTGATGACGTCCGGGCTGACCGCGACGACTTGCGCCAGCAGCGCCTGCGACTGTGCCAGGGCCTGCTGGGCCGCATGCTCGTTGGTGACGTCCCGGACCACGCCCCAGTAGCCGACGAACTTGCCCAAGGCATCCAGGTGAGGATCACCGCTGATCAGCACCCGGCGCTGCCCACGCGTGCGCTGCCAGAACGCCGGCAGGTCGCGGAACGGAACCCGCCGCTGCATGCAGTCGCGCACCTCGGCCAGCCGCGGCGTGTCGAAGAAGTCCATCGCCGCGACCTCGGTCGGGCGGATGGCCGGAAGCTCGATCGGGGCGAACTGACCATCGCCCATGCGTCGCAGCACCTGGCGCAGGCGCATTTGCGGGTCGGTCTCCCAGTAGGCGCTGACAGCAATGCCGAGCAGCGAGCGGAAGCGCCGTTCGCGCTCGCTGGCTGCCGCGACATGGGCGGCGGCGACGCGCGCCATGGCCAGGCCGGCGGCGAGGCCGGTACCGACCACCAGCAACAGGGTCACCAGGCGTTGCACCAGCGTGCCGCTCGGTACAGTGTTCAATGCCCACTCGGCCCCGCCGAGCACGGCCACGGACGCCATTGCGCCAGCGGCTGTCCACCAGGCGGCGCGCTCGCTGGCAACCGCAGCGACCATGCAGACGATGAGCCCCAGGAACACCAGTCCGGGTGTCTGCGTGCCCGACTGCTGCAGCCAGCCGCACAAGGTGATCAGCGCCAGCGACCACAGCACCACGGCGGTCATCGCCCGCATGTGCGTGTCCTGGCGCGAGCGCAGGCCCCAGGCGCTGAGGGCCGCCAGCACGATGAAGCCGGCCACGATCATCAAGCGGTCGGCCAGGGTCAAGTGCGGCGGCACGAAGCTGAACAGCACCGCGCCGCCCAGGGCCACGATCACCGATGCGCCGAAGAAATGGCGCAACACCAGCGAGCGCACCACATCAGCGGCACGCTCGATAGGCGGTGTCTGCGCGGGGGTGGTCACGTTGGGCGGCGCGGGTCCAGCGGGTCGAGGCGCAGTGTCGCCCATTCCTCAGGCCATGCCGTCGACATGGCGAGGCGCACCTGCCGGCCGCTCAGCCCGGCGCCAGCGCCGCGTTCAGCTCGCGCCGGGCGGTATCGGCGGCCGCCCTGGCGGCGACGGCGAAGTCACCGCCGGCACCGGCATACAGCACCGCCCGCGACGAGCTGACGACGATGGCGCCGGTGGTGCCGGCCAGGCCGCGCATCGCGTCACCGCGCCAGCCGGCCCGCACCGCCGCCGCGGCGTCGCCGCCCTGCGCACCGATGCCGGGGAAAAATACGTGATGTCCGGCAGCAGCAGTTGCGACGTCGAATCCAGCCAGTCCGCACGTTTCGCTCCGGCACACTGCG
>JBJXHB010000335.1:0-3176 GCA_046160725.1 Aquabacterium sp. | reverse complement strand
CCCTGGCCTGGCCTGATGCCTGGCCGGCCAGCGACATCGGCCTCCTGCAAGCACTGGGCACGCGCGATGTCCGTGCGGCGCAGGCGCAGGCGCAGGCATGGCGGCCCTGGCGCGCCTATGCCGTGCTTCAACTTTGGCAATCACTGGAGTCCCCATGAAACCGTCCCACAGGCTCGACCAACCACACGGCTTTGTCGCCCAGGCACGCCTGCCCAGCCCGCTGGGCCCTTTGACCGCTGTCGCCACGGCAGCTGGCCTGGCCGGGCTCTGGTTCGACGGCCAGCGCCACCATCCCGGGCCCTTGCAGGTGCCGCAGGATGCCGGCCAGCGCTGGCTGCGCGAGGCCAAGCAGGTGCTTGCGCGTTGGTTTGACGGCGACGAGCAGGCCTTGGCAGGCCTCGCGCTGGACCCACAGGGCACAGCCTTTCAGCGCGCGGTCTGGCAGGCGCTGCGGGGCATCGCGCGTGGACGCACCGTCACGTACGGCGAACTGGCGGCCCGCCTTGGGCGCCCGCAGGCCGCGCGAGCCATTGGCGCAGCGGTGGGCCGCAACCCGATCTCGCTGTTGGTGCCCTGCCATCGGGTGGTGGGCCAGGCGGGCGCGCTGACCGGCTATGCCGGAGGCCTGGACCGCAAGCAATGGTTGCTGACGCATGAAGCCACAGGCGTCCACTTGCCGACATCCGCTCCGCGCCGCGCCGCATGACCGGGCCTGGCGCCACATCGACCGGCATGACCACGAACCGGCAGAACCTGAGTGACCTGATCCTGCTCGCAGCCCTGTGGGGTGCCAGCTTCCTGTTCATGCGCCTGACCGCGCCGGCCTTTGGTCCGATCGCGATGGCCGCGTTGCGGGTCGCCGGCGCCGCGTTGGTGCTGCTGCCGTTGCTGGCCCAGCGGCGTCAGCTGCCGCTGCTGGCCCGGCACGCAGTGCCGCTGCTGGTCGTGGGTATCGCGAACTCGGCCTTGCCATTTGCGCTGTTCGGCTTTGCGGCCCTGCACCTGGCCGGCGGCCTGAGCGCCATCTTCAATGCCGCGACACCCTTGTTCGGCGCCGCCATCGCCTGGCTGTGGCTGGGGCAGCGGCTGGCCGGCTGGCGCCTGGCCGGGCTGGCCATCGGGTTCTCCGGTGTCGCCGCACTGGCCCGGGCCAAGGCCGGCGACGCCGCGGCCGGCGGCCCGGCCTGGGCCGTCGCCGCCTGCCTGCTGGCGCCGGTGTTGTACGGCTTCTCGGCCAACTACACCCGGCGCGCGCTTGCCGACGTCCCGCCATTGGTGGTGGCCACTGGCAGCCAACTCGGCGCCACTGTCGTACTGGCCGCGCCGGCGGCCTGGCTGTGGCCGGCTGAGATGCCAGGCCCGCAGGCCTGGGCGGCGCTCGCCGGGCTGGCCGTGCTGTGCACCGGGCTGGCCTATGTCCTGTACTTCCGCCTGATCGCCCATGCCGGGGCGGGCTATGCCATGGCGGTCACCTACCTGGTGCCGGCCTTTGCCGTGGTCTGGGGCGGATTGCTCTTGGCTGAGCCGGTCACCATGGCCATGCTGTCGGGGTGCGCGGTCATCCTGCTGGGCACGGCCCTGGCCACCGGCCTGCTGCCACGGCGGCGCTGATGCGGTGCGGCCCCGAGCCAGCCGGGATCGCCCAGCGGGCCGGCTTGCGACAATGCCGCCTTCACTGTCGACTGCGCCATGAGCCACATCCTGCAATCCCTCCCCGCCGGCCAGAAGGTCGGCATCGCCTTTTCCGGTGGTCTGGACACCTCCGCCGCTGTACTGTGGATGCGCCGCAAGGGCGCCGTGCCCTGCGCCTATACCGCCAACCTGGGCCAGCCGGACGAGACCGACTACGACGACATCCCGCGCAAGGCGCTGGCCTATGGCGCCGACATCGCGCGCCTGGTGGACTGCCGGCCCCAGCTCGTGGCCGAGGGCATTGCCGCCATCCAGTGCGGCGCGTTCCACATCTCCACCGGCGGTGCCACCTACTTCAACACCACGCCGCTGGGCCGCGCCGTCACCGGCACCGCGCTGGTGGTGGCCATGCGCGAGGACGATGTCCACATCTGGGGCGACGGCTCCACCTTCAAGGGCAACGACATCGAGCGCTTCTACCGCTATGGCCTGCTGGCCAACCCGCAGCTCAAGATCTACAAGCCCTGGCTGGACCAGCGCTTCATCGACGAGTTGGGCGGGCGCAAGGAGATGAGCGAGTTCCTGGTCGCCAACGGTTTCGACTACAAGATGAGCGTGGAGAAGGCCTATTCCACCGACAGCAACATGCTGGGCGCCACGCACGAGGCCAAGGACCTGGAGTACCTCAACGCCAACATCCGCATCGTCAACCCGATCATGGGCGTGGCCTTCTGGCGCGACGACGTCGCGGTCAAGGCCGAGGAGGTCACGGTGCGCTTCGACGAGGGCCAGCCGGTGGCCCTCAACGGCATCGGCTTCACCGACCTGGTGGCCCTGATGGCCGAGGCCAATGCCATCGGCGGCCGCCACGGCCTGGGCATGTGCGACCAGATCGAGAACCGCATCATCGAGGCCAAGAGCCGCGGCATCTACGAGGCGCCTGGCATGGCCCTGCTGCACATCGCCTACGAGCGCCTGGTCACCGGCATCCACAACGAGGACACCATCGAGCAGTACCGCGCCAACGGCCGCCGTCTGGGCAAGCTGCTGTACCACGGCCGCTGGTTCGACCCGCAGGCCATGATGCTGCGCGAGACCGCCCAGCGCTGGGTGGCGCGCGCCATCACCGGCGAGGTGACGCTGGAGCTGCGCCGCGGCAACGACTATTCCATCCTCAACACTGACAGCCCGAACCTGACCTACCACCCCGAGCGGCTGACGATGGAAAAGGGCGAAGGCGCCTTCACGCCGGCGGACCGCATCGGCCAGCTGCACATGCGCAACCTGGACATCGAGGACACGCGAGCCAAGCTGGGCATCTACACCGCCGCCGGCCTGCTGGGTGCCAGCAGCGACGGCGCCATGCCGCTGCTGGCCGGGCCGGTCGCACCCAGGGCCTGATGCCCCAGGCCGTCATCCACATCGACTCGAATGGTGCCTTCGGGCTCAGAGCGGTCGCTGCGACAGGCTGCTCTGGTGATGCGCCATGAATGCCCGGCCTCATCAGCGCGAGGCCGAGGCCGCCGGGTAACCGGCTGACTACG
>JBJXHB010000334.1:0-3070 GCA_046160725.1 Aquabacterium sp. | reverse complement strand
AAGGCGCTGGAAGACGGCCAGGCCCAGGAAGCCGCCGGCATCTTCAGCGAGGTGCTGGAACAGGAGCCGGAGAACCCCGATGCCTGGGGCGGGCTGGTGCGCTGCCTGGTGGCCATGGGCGACATGGACCAGGCGCGCGAGGCGCTGGAACAGGTGCCGGAAAAGATCGCCGAACACGGCGAAGTCGTCGGCGCCCGCAGCGCCCTGGCCCTGGCCGAGGAAGGCCGCGAGGCGCGCGAAAAACTCGGCGCCTACCAGGACGCGCTCGCCGCCAATCCCGCCGACCACCAGGCGCGCTACGACCTCGCCACCGCGCTCAACGCCATGGACAAGCGCGAGGAAGCCGCCGACGCTTTGCTCGAGATCATCCGCGTCCAGCGCGGCTGGAACGAGGATGCCGCCCGGCTGCAATTGCTGAAGTTTTTCGAGGCCTGGGGCTTTGACGACGCGGCAACCATGGCGGCCCGCCGCCGCCTGTCCGCCCTGTTGTTCCGCTGACCCCGGCGCAGCACATCACGGCGATGGACCCGTTCCAGCGACCGCTGGGCGATTTGCCGGCGGAGTTCCCGGTCTTCCCGCTCACCGGTGTGCTGCTGCTGCCGCGCGGCAAGCTGCCGCTGAACATTTTCGAGCCGCGCTACAAGGCGCTGGTCGAGGATGCGCTGGGCGCCGGCCGGATGTTCGGCATGATCCAGCCCGACCCGCAGAAAGCCGCCGGGCCGAGCGGACCCGGGCTGTACCGCATCGGCTGCCTCGGCCGGCTGTCCTCGTTCAGCGAAACCGATGACGGGCGCTACCTGATCACCCTGTCCGGCCTGGTGCGGTTTTCCGTCGCCGTCGAGCTGGAGATGCGGCGCGGCTATCGCCGGGTGCGCGGCGATTTCGCCCGCTTTGGCCCAGACCTCGACCCGCCGGCCGAGGTCGCGGATTTTGACCGCGCCGGCCTGTTGACGACGTTGCGCGGTTATTTCCTGCGCCGTGGCTTCGACGCCAACTGGGACGCGATCGGCAAGATGCCGGACGACACGCTGGTGGTGACGCCGGCCATGGTCTGTCCCTTCGACGCGGCCGAGAAACAAGCGCTGCTGGAAGCGCCGGACGAGGACGCGCGGGCGCGGACGCTGCGCATGTTGCTGGAGATCGATACCCACCAGCCGACCGAGCCCGGCCCCGATGGCCCGGCGCGGCCAAGCTGAGCCGGAGACCGCCGCATGTCTGACACGCCCACCCCGGTCCCGGTCGATCCCCGGCTGCTGGAGATCCTGGTCTGCCCGCTGACCAAGGGTCCGCTGGAATACGACCGGGCGCATAACGAGCTGGTCAGCCGCGGTGCCCGCCTGGCCTATCCGATCCGCGACGGCATCCCGATCATGCTGGCCGAAGAGGCGCGCGCGCTGGACGACCAGGCCTGATGGCCACGCCGACCGAGATCCGCCTGCGCCGGGCCGAAAAGCTGCTGGAGGTCGATTTCGACGACGGACAGCGCTTTACCCTGCCGGCGGAATACCTGCGGGTGGAAAGCCCCAGCGCCGAGGTCCAGGGCCATGGCCCGAATGAGCGTCGCACCATCGCCGGCAAGCGCCATGTCGGCGTGACCGGAGTGGAGCCGGTGGGCAACTACGCCGTGCGGCTGCTGTTCGATGACGGGCACGATACCGGGATCTTCTCCTGGGACTATCTGTACGCGCTGGGACGCGACCGGACCGGCAAGTGGGAGGCCTATCTCGCGGCGCTGCGGGCCGGACGGCTCAGCCGGGACCCTTAGGGCGCGCGTGGCGGTTCGCGACATCGCCGTCATCGGGGCGGGCGTGGCCGGGCTGGCAGTGGCCAGCCTGCTGGCGCGCGCCGGCAACCGGGTGCGGCTGCTGGAACGTTTTTCCACCTCGCGTCCATTGGGGGCGGGCCTCCTGCTGCAACCCACCGGGCTGGCCGCTTTGGATCGGCTCGGGCTGCGTGAGACGGCGGTGGCGCTGGGCGCGCCGATCCATCGGCTGGAGGGGCAGGGCTTCGCCGGGCGGGCCGTGTTCGACGTGCGCTATGGCGACCTGACGCCGGGGCTGTTCGGGCTGGGGGTGCATCGCGCCATGCTGCACCGGATCCTGTGGGACCACTTCGCGGCCAGCGGCGCCACGCTGGAGACCGCGGCCGAGGTGGTCGATCTCCAGCCCGCCGCCGGCGGCGGGGCCTGTCCGGTTGGGTCCGACGGGCGGGTGCATGCGCGTGCCGACCTGGTGATCGATGCCTCCGGGGCGGGATCGGCCCTGCGGGCGCTGCTCGGCGGCAAGCCGGCACGGCCGTATGATTTCGGTGCGATGTGGACGGTGGTGCCCGATCACGGCTTCGCCTCGGACACGCTGGCCCAGCGCTATGACGGGGCGCGGGTCATGCTCGGGCATTTGCCGGTGGGGCGCGTCGATGCCGCCGGCACGCCCCTGGCCGCGGTGTTCTGGAGCCTGCGGCGGGCGGAGATGGCCGACTGGCCGAACGGCTTCGCCGCCTGGCGCGCAGAGGCGTCGCGGCGCTGGCCGAATATCGCCCCGGCGCTGGCGAGCCTGCCGGGACCCGAGGTATTCAGCCCCGCGCTGTATGCCCAGTTCACCGCGCGGCGGCCCTGGCGCGACGGGCTGGTGCTGGTGGGCGATGCCGCGCATGCGACCTCGCCGCAGATGGGCCAGGGGGCGAACCAGGGGCTGGTGGATGCTGTGGTGCTGGCCGATGCGCTCGCGGGCACCGGTGATACCGGGGCGGCGCTAGCGCAGTATGCCGCGGTCCGGCGCAGCCATGTCCGGTTCTACCAGATGGCCAGCATCGCGATGACGCCGCTGTTCCAGTCGCGCTCACGGCTGCTGGGCGTGATGCGGGATGTGATGTTTCCGCTCCTGCCGCGCCTGCCCTGGTTGCGGCGCGAAATGGTGCGGGCGCTGGCGGGGCTGAAGACCGGGGTGCTGAGTACCGCTGAAGCCGGCACGATCGTGGATGCGGGGCGGCGTGGTGTGGCAAGATGCGACGATAGGGGATCGTGAAAGGAAGGCTGGGCTCCGCCCAGACCCGCCAGGGGCCAAGCCCCTGG
>JBJXHB010000333.1:0-27204 GCA_046160725.1 Aquabacterium sp. | reverse complement strand
CCGGGGGGCATACATCGACAGCGGTACCAATGCCAGCGTTCCGCGGCTGCTGCAGGCGCTGGCAGCGCTGGGGCTGGACCGATCGGTGGTGGACTACGTGATTCCCACCCATGTCCACCTGGACCATGCCGGTGGCGCCGGCGCATTGATGCAGGCTCTGCCCGCCGCCATGATGCTGGTGCATCCACGCGGCGCGCCTCATATGGTCGACCCTTCGCGGCTGTACCAGGGTGCGCTGGCGGTCTATGGCCAGGCAGAGATGGACCGGACCTATGGCCAGCTGGTGCCGACGCCGGCTGAGCGGGTCTGCGCCAGCAGCGATGGCATGCGGGTGCAGGTCGGCAACCGCACGCTGGAACTGATCGACACGCCGGGCCACGCCCGCCACCACCACTGCATCTGGGACGAGCGCAGCGCCGGCTGGTTCACGGGCGACACGTTCGGCCTGAGCTACCGCGAGTTCGACAACCACAACGGTCCCTGGATCACGCCGACGGCGACGCCGGTGCAGTTTGATCCGGCTGCACTGGAGGCGTCGGTCCGCCGCATGATGCAGCGCCAGCCGAGCTGGATCTATCCAACACACTATGGCCGGGCCGGTGAGGTGCAGCGCCTGGGCAACGAACTCATCGAGCAGGTGCATGCGCTGGTGGCGGTGGCACAGGCCTTGCGGCAGGCGCCGCATCGACATCAGGCCCTGGTCGACGCGCTGGTGCAGCAGGTGCGGCAACATGGGCTGGCCCATGGCCTGACCGACCTGGACCGACTGCAGCACTGGCTCGCGCTGGACATCGAACTCAATGCCCAAGGCCTGGCCGTCTGGCTGGACCGGCCCGGTCCCTGAGACACACACCGTCCCAACCCCCGGAGACATCCATGCTCATCCTGCACACCATGCTGCGCGTCGGCAACCTTCAGCGCGCCATCGCGTTCTATACCGAGGTCCTGGGCATGACCCTGCTGCGCACCACCCAACGCCCGGAGCAGCAGTACGACCTTGCGTTCGTCGGCTATGGCTCCAACCCCGAGCATGCCGAGATCGAGCTGACCTACAACTACGGCGTCGAACGCTACGAGCTGGGCAGTGCCTTCGGTCACATCGCCATCGGTGTGCCCGACGTCGCCGCCACCTGCCATGCGGTGCGCGAGCGCGCGACCGCACTGGGCGGCGCCATCACGCGCGAACCCGGCCCGGTGAAAGGCGGCACCACGGTGATCGCCTTCATCACTGACCCGGACGGCTACAAGATCGAGTTGATCGAGCGACGCCGCTGAGGCGGGCCGCCCGGCAAGGCTCAGCGCGGCAAGCGCTGTGCCGCCTCGGCCAGGCGCTGGATACGCGCCCAATCGCCGGCGGCCAGGGCCTCGCCGGGGGTCAACCAGGAACCACCACAGACGGGCACGTTGGGCAGCGCCAGGAAGCTCGCGGCCGTTTCCGCAGTCAGGCCGCCAGTCGGGCAGAACGACACGTCCGGAAAGGGCCCGCCCAGCGCCTTGAGCATCGGGATGCCTCCCGCGGGAACGGCCGGAAAGAACTTCAGCAGACGGTGCCCGGCCGCCCGGGCGGCCATCACCTCGCCGGCCGTTGCCACCCCCGGCAGCAGCGCAAGCCCACGGTCGATGCAGGCGCGGCTGACCGATATCGCGAAGCCAGGGCTGACGATGAACCGCGCACCGGCCCGGGCCGCCGCGTCGACGTCGTCCGGTCCACAGACCGTGCCGGCACCGACGATGGCATCGGGCAGCGCGGCCGCAATGGCCGCGATGGCCGGCAACGCGGCCTCGGTGCGCAATGTGACCTCCAGGACCCGCACGCCGCCATCCAGCAGGGCCCGCGCCATCGGCACCGCATCGGCCAGCCGCTCGATCACGATGACCGGTATCACCGGCCCGCAGGCCACCAGGAATCCCGGGTCGACCGGCGCTGACGTCACATTGTCCATGTGAAGGCTCCCTGTTCGGCTCCGCTGACATGCCGGCGCATGCCGGCGAAAAGCTCGCGCCCGAAGCCGGCCGCCGCTTCCAGGCGCTGGGCATGTGACACGGTCGCCGCGTCGCGCGCGAGCCAGACCGCATCATCCACCAGCGCGTCCAGGCGGCCCGACACCGCGTCCAGCCGGATGATGTCGCCATCGCGCACCCGGGACAGCGGACCGCCGGCCGATGCCTCGGGTGTGATGTGGATGGCCGCCGGCACCTTGCCCGAGGCACCGCTCATGCGACCGTCGGTGACCAGCGCCACTTGGCGCCCCCTGCCCTGCAGCACCGCCAGAGGCGGCGTCAGCTTGTGCAGTTCCGGCATGCCGTTGGCCTGTGGCCCCTGAAAGCGGACCACCACCACCACATCGCGATCGAGTTCACCTGCATTGAAGGCCGCCAGCAGGTCAGCCTGGCTGTCGAAGACGCGAGCCGGCGCCTGCACCACATGGTGACTCTCCGGCACCGCGGACACCTTGATCACGGAACGCCCGAGATTGCCCTGCAGCAGCCGCAGCCCGCCGCTGGCTGAAAACGGACTGGACGCCGGGCGCAGCACGTCCGTGTCCCCGCTGTCGACGGGTGCCATGGACCATTGCAGCCGCCCCTCGCGCAGACCGGGCTGCATGCGATGGGCGTCCAAACCGCGTTCGTCCACCGTGACGACATCGCCGTACATCAGACCGGCCTGCACCAACTCACGGATCACGAACGATGGCCCGCCAGCCTGCTGGAAGGCGTTCACATCCGCCTGGCCGTTCGGATACACCCGCGCCAGCAGCGGCACGACCGAAGATAGGGTGTCGAAGTCATCCCAGTCGATCACGATGCCCGCGGCACGGGCCACCGCCACCCAGTGGATCAGGTGATTCGTGGACCCGCCAGTGGCCAGCAGCGCGACCATGGCATTGACGATGCAACGCTCGTCGACCAGACGGCCGATGGCAGCGGGCCGGCCCGGCTGTGCGGCCAGGCGCAGCGCATCGGTCAGCGCCTGATGGGTCAAGGCCGCACGCAGCGGATCGTGCGGATGGACGAACGCTGCGCCGGGCACATGCAGGCCCATCGCCTCCAGCAGCATCTGATTGCTGTTGGCCGTGCCGTAGAAGGTGCAGGTGCCGTCGCCGTGGTAGGCCGCCTGCTCCGCGGCCATCAGCTCGTCCCGTGATGCCAGGCCCTGCGTATGACGCTCCCTCACCGCCGCCTTGGCGGGGTTGGACAGGCCGCTGGACATCGGACCAGCGGGCACGAAAACGCAGGGCAGGTGGCCGAACTGCAGGGCGCCGATCAACAACCCCGGAACGATCTTGTCGCACACGCCGAGCAGCAGCACGCCGTCGAACATGTCGTGAGACAGCGCGACGGCGGTGGCCATGGCGATCACATCGCGCGAGAACAACGACAGCTCCATGCCCGGCTGGCCCTGCGTCACGCCGTCGCACATCGCGGGCACGCCACCGGCCATCTGAAGCGTGGCGCCGACTGCGACTGCGGCGTCCCGAAGCATGGTGGTGTACGACTCATACGGCCGGTGCGCTGACAGCATGTCGTTGTAGGCGCTGACCAGGGCCAGATTCGGCGCGCGCTCGGCCACGATACGCAAGCGGTGGTCAACAGGCAGCGTGGCCAACGCATGCGCCAGATTGGCGCAGCCCAGGCGCTGTGCGCCCGGTGGGCGGGCGCCCAGGGCATCGACCTGGGCCAGGTAGGCGGTGCGCGTGGTGGCGCTGCGCTGGCGGATGCGGGCCAGGACGCAATCGATTTCAGCGTGCATGCGGAAGTGTAATCGGACCTCCGATATACATGAAATAAGATTACATGCGCGATTCGAGTTGCGGGACAGGCTGACCGCCCGACGCCCGGCTTCTGGCATCCTTGCCGACCATGCCTGCCGAACCCAACCTGCGGCCGCCCATCCTGCGCGACCCGGAGCCGATGCTCCGGGATGTCACGGCGCGGTGGCAACGCACCAGCGACGATCTCTGGGTCTTCGGCTATGCGTCGCTGATCTGGCGCCCGGAATTCGAGGCCGCCGAGCACAGGGTGGCGCGGGTCCATGGCTGGCATCGCGCCCTGCGCATGCGCTCGCGCGTGAACCGTGGGACACCCGACTATCCCGGGCTGGTCTTTGCACTGCTGCCCGGCGGTTGCTGCAAGGGCATGGCCTTCCGCATCCCGCGCCGTCAAGCTGTCGAGGAACTGCGCCGGCTCTGGAACCGCGAGATGATGACTGGGGTCTACGACCCGCGCTTTCTGCGATGTGCGACCACGCAAGGGCCCGTTGCCGCCCTGACGTTCACGCTGGCACGCCAAAGTCCAGCGCACACAGGGCCGATCTCCGATGATCAGATGCTGCGCATCCTGCGCCATGCGCGCGGCCGCTACGGCACGACGCTGGACTACCTGCTGGAGACCGCTCGCGCGCTGCGGCTGCATGGCATTGCCGATGGCGAGATCGACCGACTGGCGCGCCTGGCCGGCCGCCACGGACTGGCTTGATCAGCGCTGTCAGCGCGGGCCGGCAAAGGGCCACGTGGCCGGTCAGGCCCGCTCTCGCAAGTGGCGAGCACGGGCCAGGTCGTCCTTGGTGTCGATGTCGATGCGCACACCAGGGTCGTCAACATCCACTGCCAACGATGGATAACGGGCCACCAGCCGCCGGGCGCCTTCGTCGCCCTGCAACCGGGCCAGCTCCGAATAGAGCTCCGGGCCAAACGCGACCGGATGTCCACGCCGGCCACGGAACTGCGCGTAGACCACGGGAGATTGCTCGAGGCCCGCGGCGACAGCCCGCAACGTCTCGGGCCGTACGAGCGGCATGTCGCCGGGCAGCACCAGCCAGCCTGCCGCATCGCCCCGGGCAGCGACACCGGCGGCGATCGAGGTGCCCATGCCGGACCGGCCCGCAGCCGTTGCATCGGGCTCCAGCAGCACGACGTCGCGCCGAGCCAGTTGCCCAGCGGCCAGGTCGGCCAGGTCCGGGCGTGCGACCACCACGACAGGCAAACCGCTGGCAACGGCCGCGGTCAAGGTCGCGCCCAGCACCGTGCTGCCGCCAAAGTGCTGCATCAGCTTGTGATCGGCGCCTTCGAACCGCGAGCCATGGCCGGCGGCCAGGACAATGATGACGGGTTGGGCCTGCATGGCCTGTTGCTCTGAAATCTCCCTCCTGTCAGCATGAGGGCGCAGAGGCGGCCGCAACAGTCGGTGCAGTACCTAAGGCGTTCCACTAAGGCGGGGGCCTGCAGGCCAGCGCCGGTATGCAGACACCGCCCCCAGCGCCAGTGGATACTGGGCACATGGACAACGACGACCTGGCGCGGGCGCGCAAGAGTTATGAGCGTGGCGAACTCGAAGAGTCGCTGGCGCATAACGACCCATTGGCACAGTTTCGTCGCTGGATGGACGACGCGGTGGCTGCCAAGGTCCCCGAACCCACGGCCATGACGCTGGCGACCGTGGGCGCCGATGGCCGGCCGTCCACGCGGATCGTCCTGCTCAAGGGTTGCGACACGCGTGGGCTGGTCTGGTACACCAACTATGACAGCCGCAAGGGGCAGGAACTGGCGGCGCACCCATCGGCCGCGTTGCAGTTCCACTGGGTCGAGCTGGAGCGCGTGGCGCGTATCGAGGGCACCGTCGTCCGAACCTCGGCCGAAGAGTCGGATGCCTACTACGCGACTCGCCCGCTGGATTCGCGCCTGGGCGCCTGGGCCTCGCCACAGAGCCAGGTCATCTCGTCGCGCGCCGTCCTGGTCACCCAGGCCGCCAAGGCGGCGGTCCAGCATGGGCTGAACCCGTCGCGACCGCCGCACTGGGGCGGCTTCCGGTTGCAGCCAGACCGCTGGGAGTTCTGGCAGGGCCGGCGCAGCCGACTGCACGACCGGTTGCGATACCGGCTGACGGAAGCCGGCTGGCAGCGCGAACGATTGGCGCCCTGATCAGCCCGACGGCCCACGCCACCGCCCGTCAGCCATGGCGTCGATGTTGTCCAGGAAGCGGCGCACATCGATGGGCTTGGTCCAGTAGTCGTCGAAGCCGGCACGCATGGCCTGGCCGATGTCGTCGGGCATGGCATTGGCCGAAAGCGCGATGAAGTGGGCCTGCGCCAGATTCGGGTCTGACCGCAGGCGCAACATGACCTCGGTGCCGTGCAGGTCCGGCAAATGCAGATCCAGCAGGATGGCCTGTGGCTGCAGCCGGGAGGCCATCGTCAGCGCCTGCGCTCCATCAACGGCGGTATGCAGCTCGATTGCCGGGCGCAGGCCAAAGAGCTCGCGCAGCAGCAACAGGTTGACCGGGTTGTCTTCAACGCAAAGCACCCGATAGCGCGACATGTCGCCGCGGTTGGGGCTGAGCGGCGGCGCCTCGGCCAGCAAAGGCTCGGCATCCGATGCGCGCAGCCAGGCATGGATCCCGACCGTGTCGCCCGGCACCGCGATCAACTCAGCGCCCATCGGTTGCAGCAGATAGGTTGCCCATCCGGAGTCGACGGCATCGATGTCGCTTCCGCCCTGGTCCTGGACAACGGCGGCGCCATCGGTGGTCGGGTTGATATCAAGGCGCCAGCCGACCTGGCCGTGGCGAACCTCGGGCTTCAATGTGGCGGCCAGCGTCTCACCCGGGGCGGCGCGTCGAAGCACGTGGGCCAGCATTCGTTGCAGCGCCTGATCGAGCAGATGGGGCTCCGCCATCACCGTCGCTGGACGCTCCGCCCTGTTCCATTTGGCCCCAGTTGCCCGCGCTCTGAGCGGTGCGTCAAGCTGATCAAGCGCCGCCTGCAACATCCGGTCCAACCGCAGCGGCTGAATCGGCACCGGGGCCCCGGGCGGTGCCTCAGCGACCTGCAGGCCCGCGTCGATCGACCGTGCGAGCCGCTCGGACGTGACCATCAGTTGCCGCAGCTTCTGGGCCTGGCGCAGCGTCGGCGGGTCCTCCGTATCGTCCAGCAGCTGGCTGAGCCCGCTGTGCAGTTGGCGCAGCGGCGCGCGCCACTCCCGCCCGAGGCCGGACAGGAACTCCGCCTTGGCCCTGGCCACTGTCTCCTGCTGTACCCGATCGGCCACCAGCAACTGCGCCTGCTTGCGCTCGGTGACATCGACGGTCACCCCGCCTATGCTGACCACCGCACCGGCGTCGTCCCGCGTCGCCTGTCCGTAGGCGGTCAGCCAGCGCACCGCGCCGTCGGGCAGGCGAACGCGCCACTCATGGGCATACGCGCCATTGGCGTCCGGCGGCGTGGACAACGCCGCATCGACACCCGATGCGTCCTCGGCCAGGGTGGTCTGCCGCACCATGTCCTCATAGGGACGCGGGTCGTTCTCAGCCAACCCGCGTAGCCGCCGTGCGGCCGGGCTCAGGTAGGACGGGCGTCCGTCCAGCCGGCGCTCCCATACGCCAATGCCCGCCGCGTCGAGCATGCTGGCAATCCGGCCGCGCTCGCGGCGGATCTCCCGCTGCTCGACCTCGCGGTCGGTGACATCCAGGTGGACGCCATGCGAGACGCGAACGCCATCGCGCCGTGAGCGTCGCGTCCAGCTCTGCACCCACCGGGCGCCACCGGCGCCATCTGGTATCCGGAACAGCACCTCGTCCAGTGGATCCCACCGGGCATGGCTCTCCGCCTGGTGAGCCCTCATCCAGTCGCGGTCCAGTGGGTGGACATGCTCCTGCAGCCATTCGTCGATGCCCGGGGCACCGCGTGCTGGGTCACGGTGGTGCATCCGGAACATGCGCGCGTCCCAATGCGCCCGATCAGCATCGTTGTCCCGGCTCCAGAAAGCCACGCCGACAGCGCTGGCCACCAGGTCCATGCGCTGCAACAGGTCGTGCTGACCCTCGCGCGTGCTGAAGACCTCGCTGACATCAATCAACACGCCGACCAGGATGGCTCGGCCGGATCCGTCCTGACGGACGTTGAACAAGGAGTGCAAATGGCGCACCTCGCCGTCCGGTCGCACGATGCGGAACCGCATCTGACGCCGCCCCTGCTGCCCATGCAGGTCCTGGTGGGCCGCCCGGAAAGCGTCCTGGTCATCCGGGTGTATCAACCGGCGCTGCAACTCATCCATGCCCGGCGTCGGCATGGCCGGGTCGAGACCATAGATGCGGAACACCTGTGCGTCCCAGGCACCGATACCGGTGCGCAGGTCGCGGCTGAAGACCCCCAACTGCCCAAGACCCTGGACCAACTCTAGGCGTTCGGTCAGGTCCAGGTCGGGCAGATCGGCGCTGTCGTCGGCCGTGTCGTGCTGGGATGGCATGGTCCGGGGACAGGGCCTGTCAACGCTCTGGGAGTCCTCGCGCGTCCTGCTGGCAGGGCCTAGCGCCGCAAGCGGGCTGAGAACGTCTTGCGGAACTTGGCCACCTTCGGGCCCACCACGAAGCTGCAGTAGCCCTGGTTCGGGTGGTTCTCGAAATACCGGTGGTGGTAGGCCTCAGCGGTGCTGTAGTTGCGCAACGGTTCGATTTCGGTGACCACGCGGGCGCCGAGTGCCTGGCCAGCCTCGTCCCGCACAGCATGGGCCACCGCTTGCTGAGCCCCGTCATGAAGGTACACGCCAGACCGGTATTGCGGCCCGACATCGTTGCCTTGGCGGTCACGCGTCGTCGGGTCGTGAACCGCAAAAAAGATCTCCAGGATCTCGCGCAGGCCGATGCGATCGGCATCGAACTCGACCTTCACCACTTCCACATGACCGGTGTCGCCGTCGCAGACCTGTTCGTAGGTCGGCTGCGACACATGGCCCTGGCAGTAGCCAGGCTCGACGGCAAGAACGCCGTCGACCTCCAGGAAGACCGCCTCGGTACACCAGAAGCAGCCGCCGCCCAACGTGATGGTCTCGGGTTTCATATGGCGATTGTCGGCGCCTGCGCTCAGGGCGTGGCCAGGACCATCTGAACCCGAGGCGTCCAGTCGGCCTCATCAGCGGTCCGCAGGCGAGGCGCGGCCAGGAAGACCCGGGCCCCAGGCAGGCCCCGGGCCTCCAGCACGGCGCGGGCCGCCACCGCGCGCTGCAGCGCCAGCTCACGAGTCGACTCCGGCGTCACCGCGACGGCCGACCGCAGACGCTGCTCCATGTCAGGCGGTGGCACGTCTTTCAGGGTGCCCAGCACGGTGCGTGGCCGGTCCGGCAGACGGCTGTCACGGTACAGCTGCCGCAGAGCAGCTTCGCGCTGCGCTGGTGTCGGTGCCGCCTCCAGCGCCGCGCCCGAGAGGCCGGTCCGCAGCAACGCCCGCCGATGGGCCAAGGCCAGCTGCACGTCAAATGCGGTCGCCTGCATGGCCTCGCGTTCGGCCACTGGATCGGCGCTGCCGGCGATGGTCATGTTCAGGGCCGGCCGGTCCACCAGCGCCTGCGCCACTTTGTCCATCACGGCCACCCCGGCGTCGGTCAAGCGCGCCGTGCCGGCCACAAAGCTGGCCTGGCTGAGGTCCTGCTGTCCGCCGCCCAGCAACGAGAACGGTGACAGCAGGGCCTTGGTCAGCAGGTTGACGATGACCTTGACGATCAGGCCGGCGACGCTGAACTGCGGGTCGTCCAGAGAGCCCCTGATGGGTAGATCGATGTCAATCACCCCGTTTCGATCCTTGAGCAGCGCCACTGCCAGCAGCACAGGCAGCTTGGTCGCATCCGGGCTGTCGACCCGCTCGCCAAAGGTCAGCTGGTTCAGGATGATCTGGTTGCTGGCCTCCAATCGACCGTCGGACTGCAGGCGGTAGCGCACGTCCATGGTCAGCTTGCCGCGTTCAATGGCATAACCCGCGTACTTGCCGGCATAGGGCGACAGCGGCGCCAGGTCCAGGTCCGAAGCCCGGGCCTGCAGGTCCAGCGCCGGCGGCCGGGTCATGGGATGGACCGCCCCGGTCACCTCCAGCAGGCCGGTCCCGGCCACCCGCCCGCGCAGGGACAACGAGGCCAGTTCCGGCGCTGCGCTGCTGAAGGGCCCCAGCGTGCCGCCCAGCTCCGACAGCGCAGCGCTGTAACTGGGCTTGATGAAGCGGTCGGTGAAGTCGATGCGGCCGTTGGTCACACGGGTGTTGCCGACCATCAACGAAGGCATCGCCGTTGCACCTGGACTGCTGGCGGTCGCCGCGGGTGCAGCCGCCGATGCGGCGGAAACGGACGCGATGGCTCCCGCTGAAACCACACTGCCGCCGAGCGACGGTGCCGCGCCCTTGTCAGCCTCTGGCGGCTGCAGGTTCAGTTGTCCCTTCTCGTTGATCAGCAGGCGGGCATAGAAGTCCGACAGCGTCGCATCGGCGATCTGGATCTGGGGCGCTCGGCCGGGCTGCAGGTCCACCGCCAGTCCAACCAGTGCCAGGGACTGCCAGTTCAGCAGTTCATCGCTGCCTGACGGCGCGGTGGTCGACCGGAGGTCGAGGTCCGTCAGCGTCGCGTCGCCACGCATCTGCAGACGCGCGCCGTCGTGTGCAAGCGAGGCGGCCAGGTCGCCGCGCCATCGCAGACGGGCGTCGGCCAGGCGCACCGGGCCGAGGCCCTGCGCATAGGTGGCGGCCCAGGACAGCGGTAGTTGGTCGGCCTCCAGTCGTCCCTCGAAGCCAGCAGGCGACGGCCGCCAACGGCCGTTCCAGCTCAACCGTCCGGCCACCTCGGGCTGCAGCGCACTGATCAGCGTCAGCGACCCATCGATGCGCCCGCCGGGTCCGGACACCGGCCAGCGCAGATCGCCCATCTGTAGCCGCCCATCAGACAACCTGACGGACACCGGCGTCGCGCCCGACGCATCGTCCCAATGCAGGTCGCCTTGCGTGACCGCAAACGAGCCGAGCACCACCGACCAGGTGGGATCGGGAGATTCGGGCGGGCCCCGCGGCGACGGCTCGGCGCCTTCCAGATCGGACGGCCGGGCCGTTGCGGACGGCGCACTCTGGGTCCCGGCACGCCACCACGACATGTGCTCCAGGCTGCCATCGGCCGCGCGCCGTGCACGTACCACCGGCGATGCCAGCGCGAGCTGGCGAACCTGCACCTGTCGACGGTCGAGATCGACATCCAGACCACTGATGCTCAGGCTTCGCCAGGCGAGACGCGCTCGGGCATCGTCCGGGGGCATCACCGCAAGATCGGTCAGGCTGGCAGTGGCGACCCTCAGTCTGCTGCCCCCGGCCGCTCGCCAATCGACATCCGCATCAAAGGCCAGGTTGCCCGCCACGCGGGCCTGCGTCCAGCGCGCCAGGTAAGGTGCAGCCCAGGCGGCGCGCAACGACTTGGCCTGCAGCGTCAGCCGCGCCGCCAGCGGCGACCCGGAGATGATGCCCGCCAGCGGCGCGCCCGGCTTGCCGTCGCCGCTGCCCAATGACGCGGTCCAGCTGAGCTGCATGGCCTCGGCGCCCGGCCAGGACAGCGGTCCGGATTCGATCTCGATGCCGTCCAACGCAAGGCGACTGGCCGGACGCGTCCATGCATCACGCCAGTCCAACCGGGCACCGCGGACCGCCACACGAGTGGCGCTGACCTTCCACGCCGCAGCCTCAGCTGGCGCGGCCGCTGGACGGGCCAGGCCGGCCTCGCTGGCAGGGGCAACCGGAGTCGGCAGCGCGGCACCGGGCATGCCTGAAATCCGTCCATCCGCGAGGCGCGCAACATGGAGCTGCAGGCCGTCCAGCAGGACCTCGCCCAGGCCGACCCGCCGACTCAGCGGCTGTACGTCATCCATGACCACGCTCAGGCGGGCCAGGTCCAGCAGAGGCTTGCGAGCACCACCGACAAGCTGCAGGTCCGTCAGCTCGAACCGGCCCGCTATACGCACGGTCGGCGACGTCCCTGCCGGCTGCTCGAATGCCACGCTCCACTGCCCATCCAGTCGGGCCCGCGTGGGCTGCAACGGCAAATCTTCAGGGAGGTAGGCCAGCCATAGCGCAAGGTCGAACTGGCTCAGGCGAAAGTCCAACTGCGCCCGCCGATGCTCGTCAAACGGCACCGCAGAGCCTGCGCTCTCGAAGCCAGCGCCATTGATCGAGAAAGCCAGTCGGGGCTGGACCGCTACCTTCAAGTGGACCGGCAGGTTGGACAGGAAAGGCAGCCCGATCGACAGCGACGCCAGCTCATGGCGTCGGCCGACGGTCTCGTCCCGGACCTGCACGCGCCCGCCCTCCACAACCAGGTTGTAGAGCGCAAAGCGTGCCGGCTCCGTCTGCGGCGACACCGGACGCGCCCGCAGGTGCGCGATCACGTCGTCGACATCCGTGCCACCCGTCGCATGTCGCTGCAGACGCAGATGCGGCGCGTCGATACGCAGTGACTGCAAGACAGGTGCGCGCTGCCAGAGCGACTGCACACTGACCTTCGCCTCGATGGCCTGAACATCCAGCAAGGGGGGACCACCGGCGCCGGCGCCGGCAACCTTCAGACCGTCCAGCCGCCAGCGCAGAAGCGTTGGCGATGTCGATAGCGCCTGGATCGTCACCGAGCGCCCCAGCTCCGCTGACGCAGCCGCCTCGATGCGCGGCACCAGTGCCCCAGGCAGCCAATGCCAGGCCGCCAACCAGGTCGCCACGGCCATGACGGTCAGGGCCAGTACCACCCAACTTGCCCGCACGATCCACTTCGGCACCCGAACCCTCCCGACCAAACCAGCATTCGCCAATCAGCCACATCGCTGATGCAACCCGCCACAATCCTGACCCACCCCGCCGATACAGACAACCCGGTTGAACGAGATCATCTCCTCCCTCGGATTGACGACCTGGAAGCCATTGCTGACCGCCTGGCTGCTTCCACCGGTGCCGGCACTGCTGCTCCTGTTGCTGGGGCTGGTGGTCTGCATGAGGAGACGATGGTGGGGGATCTCCATCGTCGGATTGGCCAGTATCGGCATTTGGATCTCAGCCATGCCGGCCTTTGCCCATTGGCTGGAGGATGCCCTGCTGCGCCCGCAGCCGGCATTGGTGGCGGACGACCTGACCGACCTGCGACGCAGCATTGGCAAGGGTCGCAAGGTGGTGATCGTCGTCCTGGGCGGCGGCCGACGCATCTATGCCTCCGAAGTCCAGAGTGCGGCACTGACCAGCCGCTCGCTGGAGCGGCTGCATCATGGCGTCTGGTTGTCGCGACAGATCGGTGCGCCCCTGGTCTACAGCGGCGGCGTCGGCCATGGCGACAAGCCTGGGACCTCAGAGGCGGAGATTGCAGCCGTCGTTGCCGAAAAGGACTATCTGCGGCCTCTGCGCTGGGTGGAGTCGAGTTCCCGCGACACACGCGAGAACGCTGTCATGTCCCTGTCCCTGCTGCACGGCGAGCGCATCGACGAGGTCATCCTGGTCACCCATCGTTGGCACATGCCCCGTGCCGTCAGGCTCTTCAACTGGGCCGCGCAGCGCCAGCAGATGAAGCTGACGGTGCGTGCCGCTCCCATGGGTTCGGGGCTGGAGGGCCAGCACCCGGTTCTGCGCTGGATGCCATCCGGCGAGGGCCTGACCCTGACCAGGGCAGTTTGGCGCGAGGCCGTTGCCATATGGCTGGATTCCTGATTGCCGGCGCGGTCGTCAATCAGCCCGAGGTTGAGGCCTCACCGTGCCCAATCAAACGAGCGAGCAAGGGTCACACAACATGACCAAATTGAATTAGAGATGACGCTCTTATACTTGACCGGTTATTAAACCGGTTCCTAGAATTTCCCATTCCTCGTTCTGATCGAGGCCGGGCTGGCGCCGTTGGGGGCAGCCAAGCATCCGTAGACCGCCACAGGCGCAACCACATGTGCGCCGTCGGCAGCGGTCCGCACCCGAGAAATCACGTCACCAGGTGTCGTCCAGTTTCCGGCTAACAGCCGGGCACGCGGCGGACCGCAGAAGGGGCAAGCAATGGCCAGTTGGCGCAGTGTGACCCGGTCGACCACGAGTGCGGTCCGGGTTTTTGTGAAGGATGTCGGCACCGGCTTGCTGGAGATCAGCCACAACTCACTGGCCTTGCTGGGCCTTGTGGTGGTGGCGGCATTGACCTTCGGCGCCAGCCGTGCAGACCTGCGCAGCGCGCTGGAAGAGCATGCGCTGGGCTGGCTGCAGGCCCGCCAGGAAGCCCGTGTCGATATGACCGTGCCGCCCGAACCCGATGCCGTCGCACGCGCCACGGCGGCCGACCCGCGCAGCCTGCCCAAACCACAGGCGACTGTGGCGCAGTGGCTGTCGCGCCGGTACCGGGTCGCGCCGGAGCCGGTCAGCGCCTTAGTCCAGGAGGCATGGCAGCTTGGATTGCGGACGGGCCTGGAGCCTGCCGTCATCCTGGCGGTCATGGCGGTGGAGTCCGGGTTCAACCCATTTGCCCAGAGCCCTGTCGGCGCGCAAGGCCTGATGCAGGTGATGACACGGGTTCATGACGACAAGTACACCGCCTTCGGTGGCGCCCATGCGGCCTTCGACCCCCTGGCCAACCTTCGAGTGGGCGTGCTCGTCCTGCAGGAATGCATCCGACGCGCCGGCAGCCTGGAAGCGGGTTTGCGCCATTACGTCGGTGCGGCGAACCTACCGGACGATGGCGGCTATGTGGGCAAAGTGATGGCGGAAACGCAGCATTTGCGACACGTGGCGTCGGGCCGGCCCGTTCCCGTCAATGTGGCCCTGCCAGTACCAACGACACCTTCGCCCGTGCCGCCAGCGCCCGAAGCGCGCCAAACGGGCGATCAGGCCTTGGCGCCTCCTGAGGTGAAAATCGCGTTGGCGTCGCGGCCTCGTTGACGAGGCCCAACTCTTAGCACGGGTAACGGTGTCAGCGCCGCTGACGCGTCCGCAGGCCGCTTCGTTAAACTCTTGCCCAGCGCAACTGGCGATAGGCTCCGTCCGGAGCCGAGGTGGACCACCACCAGGGAGCGCGTCCGGCAACCTTGGCGTTGCCGGCTTCAGCCGTTCGCCTGGGCAACCGACATCCACCCTGCGCCGCCCGTCGGCGATGGTGGGCCGCTCGGTCCCGAACCGACAAGCCTGAAGGACATCATGTTCAACCGCCTCGCCGACACCCTCGCCGCCACCGACCCGGCCATCTGGTCCGCCGTTCAGGCAGAAGACCGCCGTCAAGAGCAGCACATCGAGCTGATTGCATCGGAAAACTACGCGTCGCCGGCGGTCATGGCCGCCCAGGGTACACAGCTCACCAACAAGTACGCCGAGGGCTACCCCGGCAAGCGCTACTACGGCGGCTGCGAGCATGTGGACGTCGTGGAGACCCTGGCCATAGACCGGGCCAAGGCGCTGTTCGGCGCCGAGCACGCGAACGTGCAGCCCAATTCCGGCTCTCAGGCCAACCAGGCCGTGTTCTTCGGCCTTTTGCAGCCCGGCGACACGATCATGGGCATGAGCCTGGCCGAGGGCGGCCACCTCACCCATGGGATGCCCCTGAACATGTCGGGGCGCTGGTTCAAGGTCATCAGCTATGGGCTCGATGGCCAGGAAGCCATCGACTACGACGCGATGGAGCAGCAGGCGCGGGAAAAACGACCCAAGCTGATCATTGCGGGCGCCTCCGCCTACTCGTTGAAGATCGACTTCGAACGCTTCGCCAAGGTCGCGCGCGACATCGGCGCGGTGTTCATGGTCGACATGGCCCATTACGCGGGCTTGATCGCGGCGGGCGTGTACCCCAACCCGGTGCCGCATGCGGATGTCGTGACCAGCACCACCCACAAGACGTTGCGCGGCCCGCGCGGCGGCCTGATCCTGATGAAGGACGCGGTGGCAAAGGCCATCAACAGCGCGGTGTTTCCCGGCATCCAGGGTGGGCCGCTGATGCATGTCATCGCCGGCAAGGCGGTGGCCCTGCACGAGGCCGCGCAGCCCGCCTTCGTCACCTATCAGCAACAGGTGGTTCGAAATGCGCAGGCCATGGCGACCACGCTGACGCAGCGCGGCCTGCGCATCGTATCGGGCCGTACCGAGAGCCATGTCATGCTGGTCGACCTGCAGCCCAAGGGCCTCACCGGCAAGCAGGCCGAGGCCCTGCTGGGCTCGGTCCACATCACCGTGAACAAGAACGCCATCCCGAACGACCCGCAGAAGCCCATGGTGACCAGCGGCGTCCGGTTGGGTTCGCCGGCCATGACCACGCGCGGATTCGGCGAAGCAGAGGCCGTCCAAACGGCACACCTGATCGCGGATGTGCTGGACCATCCGCAGGACACCGCGCGGCACGACCAGGTCCGGGCCCGGGTGGCGGCGCTCACCGCTGCCTTCCCGGTGTACCGCTGAGCGGACACTGACCCCGGCCGCCGTCCCCAGCGTCCGCCCGCCCCATGCGTTGCCCCTACTGTGGACATGCCGAGACCCAGGTCGCCGAGACCCGGGAGTCCGACGAGGGCGACGTGGTGCGCCGGCGGCGCCGCTGCCTCAAATGCGAAAAACGCTTCACCACCTACGAACGGGCCGACATCACCCTGCCTGCAGTGGTCAAGCGCAGCGGCATCCGGGCTGAATTCGACCCCGCGAAGTTGCGGGCATCGATGCTGCTGGCCCTGCGCAAGCGTCCGTTCAGCATCGAGCAGGTTGATGTGGCCCTGGAGCGCATTCAGGAGCGCCTGCTGGCCAGCGGCGCCCGTGAGGTGCCCAGCACGCGACTGGGCGAGTTCGTGATGCGCGAGCTCAAGCGCATCGACAAGGTGGCCTACGTCCGGTTTGCGTCGGTGTACCGCAGCTTTGAGGACGTGGACGAGTTCCGGCAGCTGATCCGCGACATCTAACCCCCCCCGAAAGGGGGTGGGAACCATCCCCCGTATCGGCCGCCCACCGATTCGGCGAAGCAAGGCCCCAGCGAGGGCGACGCGCACCAGGCTGCGAATTTCTAAAGTGATCTCCATCAGCAACCCGCCGGAGATCACGATGTCCCTCACCGCCCGCCTCCAGAACGCCCGCCGCCAGCTCGGGTTCTCATTGATCGAAGCGTTGACCTGCACGGCCGTGATGTCGGTTGTAGCGGGCGTGGCCGTTCCATCACTCCAAGAGCTGCGCGCGCAGCGTCAGCTGGACGCGTTGAGTGCCCAGATTGAGACCGACCTGCAGTACGCGCGCAGCGAGGCCGTGCGCTCCCAACGGACCATCCGATTTGCGGTCGGACACGACGTGAACGGCAGCTGCTATGTCATCCACTCGGGTCCGGCGGGCCGTTGCCGCTGCGTGCCTGGCCAGGCGCCGGTTTGCGAGACCGGTGCCACTTCGCTGCGCAGCATCACGATCGAGCCGGACAGCCGAATCCAGTTGCGGGCCAGCAGCTCGTCTATTGGTTTCGATGCCCAACGCGGCACGGTGACGCCGACGGCCACGTTGCGACTGACGGCAGCGGACGGCCGGGCGGTGCACCAGATCATCAACCTTGTCGGACGGATTCGCAGCTGTTCACCTCAGGGCCGCATGCCTGGGCACAAGGCCTGCTAAAGGGCGGACATGAGTGTTTACCCTTGATTTGATCACCAATGGTGTCCGCGACAAACGGTCAGCCTCCAAGGATGGAAGGTGCCGGTGCCCTGGGCGGTAGCCTGCGCCGGTCTGATAATCCCGCCATGGTCCACCAGGGGAGAAGGGCCGGCCCGGCTCGCGGATTCACCCTCATCGAGATGATGGTGGCGCTGGCTATCGGCGCGATTTTGCTGGCCGTGGCACTGCCGGCATATCAGGACTCGGTCCGCAAAGGGCGCCGTGCCGATGCAGTCGCCGCGCTGAGCGCGGTCCAGCAGGCACAGGAGCGCTATCGCGCGAACGTGGCCGCATACGCGGGTGCCGTCAGTGACCTGCAGGGCGTGTCGTCCGCGTCGGCGGACGGCCACTACACGATTGCCGTCTCGAACGCCGGCGTCGCGACCTATACCGTGACAGCCACTGCCAACAGCGGCTCGGCCCAATACAACGACCTTGCCTGCCGCCAACTTGTGCTGCAGATGACCGGCGGCAACATCGCGTATCGATCAGCCAATTCCGCCGGTCAGGTCGACTCCAACAATGCCAACCGGTGCTGGGCCCGATGAAGCGCCTGCCCCGCCCTCGCCGCGGCTTCACGCTCATCGAGCTGCTGATGGTGGTTGCCCTGCTGGGCATCATCGGACTTCTGGTGGCGCCGTCCATGCAGGACATGCTGGCACGGCAAAGGGTGCAGAGCATCACCTCCGAGCTGATGACGGACATCCATCTCGCACGATCTGAGGCAACCCAACGCAGCCGCCCGGTGAGGATGGTGTTTGGCACCAACGCGTCCATGACCTGCTACACCATCCACACCACGGGGGTGGTCGGCAACTGCAACTGCACCAAGGCCCAGGGCACCGCCTGTCTGCGCAACGACGGCACGGCCTGGCCCGGCATCACGGAGCTGAAGACGGTGCAGATTCCGCGCAGCACCACGGTCACCGTTGCAGCGACGCCGGCGACGTCCATCACGTTCGACCTGCCGCAGTTGTTGCCCAACCGACCTGACTTCCGCATGACGGTCTCGAGCAGTCGAGGCGGTCAGCTCCGTGCGGCCACCAACCTGACCGGCCGTCCGACGATGTGCTCGCCGGACGGGTCGATGTCCGGAGCGCCAGCATGTCCCTGAGACCACCTGGCCGCAGCACGCGCCTTCGACAGGCGGGTTTGTCGCTGGTCGAGTTGATGGTGGGTATCACCATCGGTCTATTCGTGGTGGCCGGCGCCAGCCTGATCGCCACCAACCAGCTCGCCGACAACCGGCGCCTGATGCTGGAGACGCAGATCCAGCAGGACCTGCGGGCAGCCGCCGACATCATCGTGCGTGACCTGCGACGCTCCGGCTACTGGGCCAGCTCGCACACAGGCCTGGCACTGAACGGTGGCGCTGTGGCTGAGAACCCCTACGCGGCGACCTCGCCGGCCAGCGCGGCCAGCGCTGTTTCCGAGATCACGTATCAGTATTCGCTGGATGGTGACGTGGACAACGGCGCCATTGATGCCCGCGAACAGATGGGCGTGCGCCTGGAAGGCGGCGTGGTCCAGATGCGGCTGGGCGAGTCCGGCTGGCAGGCATTGACCGATGCCGGGACGGTATTGATTACGCAGTTCGAGATCACTGTCAACGGCCGGCGCATCGACCTGCCCTGCATGAAGGCCTGTCCACCCGGCGCCGCGGATTGCCCGCGGCGGCAGGAGGTGCGCGATGTCAGCGTGCTGATCGTCGGGCGTGCGGTGCATGACGCCCGCGTGACGCGCAGCGTCCGGGGCGACACCCGCCTGCGCAACGACCTCATCAGCGGGAGTTGCCCCGCATGACGACTCGAGCGCTCCACTATGGCGCAAATGCCTCCACGGCGACCCGACGCCCAGGACCCGTGGTTTGCATGCCGGCGGGCCGGATGCGTCAACGCGGCGCGGCCGCGCTGACCGTCGTCATGGTGCTGTTCTTCATCATGGCGCTGGTCGCCGGCTATTCCAGCCGCAACCTGATCTTCGAGCAGAAGACATCGGCCAACACCTACCGTGCAACTCAGGCGATGGAGGCCGCGGAGGCCAGCATCGAGTGGGCCATCACGATGCTCAACGGCGGCCGCATCACGGCCACCTGCACGCCCAGCGCCAACAACGGCGACAACACATTCCGGGAACGCTACTTGACGTTGATGGACGATGGGCACGTCGATTTCCGTCGCTGGATGAAGAACGGCGTCGAAGCGCCCCTGGTCGCCGGTTGTGTCCGTGGCGCTGCAGGCCTCGTCTGCAGTTGCCCGACGGCCGCTGACCCGACCTTGGTGGCGCCTGCGCAGCAGCCCGCGCCTGCCTACGCGCTGGCATTCGAAAACGCCGACGCGCCGGGCACCGTGCGCATACTCGCAGCGGGTTGCAGTTTTATCGGTTCGGACGGTCGTCAGTGTCTGGGGGTGCCATCTGGCAGCGTGAGCGACACCGATGCCGATGCCGTGTCGCAGATCATCGGCCAGGTCGCGCTGGTCCGCGCCCTACCCGCACCGCCGGTCGCGGCTCTGACCGCGGGCAACCGGATCCAGGCCGCCGGCGTCCTGGAGGTGTCCAACGTGGACCCCAAGACAGGTATCACCGTGCGCTCGGCGACAAGCGTCGTGGCCGCCACACCCCGCTATGTGCTGCCGGCCGGGACGCCGGGCGATGGGAAGGTCACCGACGACGCGGCACTGCTGTCGCTGGTTGCTGCCGATCGGCTGTTCGTGTCTCTGTTCGCCATGGACCGGGCAACCTTTCGCCGGCAGCCGGCCGCGGTCCGGGTCGATTGTCCGCAGTCTTGTGGTGGGGACCGCCTGGCAACGGCCGTGGCCAACAATCCGGGCCGCGTCATCTGGGTCCAGGGCGATATCGATCTCGATCAGGACGGCGCACTGGGCAGCGCCGCCCAACCGACCATGGTGCTGGTCGACGGCCGCGCAACCCTGAGCGCACAGGTCGTGCTGACGGGCCTGCTGCACGCCCGAAACGTCGACTGGAACGCCACGCCGGGTTCGGCCGTGATAGGTGCGGTGGTTGCCGAGGGCGACTTCATCGCGACCACCGATGCGCGTGTTGCCTACGACGCTGCGGTTCTGGATCTGATCCGTCGCGGGCATGGCTCCTACGTCCGGGTTCCGGGCAGTTGGTGGGACAAGAAATGACACACCATCCGTACTTCCGTCGCCAGCGGGGCGTGTCGTTGATCGAAGCGCTGGTCGCGCTGGCGGTCATGGCCCTGGGCATGCTGGCGATTGCGGGGATTCAGGCCACGATGCGCCTGAACGCGGACGTGGCCCGGCAGCGCACCGAGGCCAACCGCATCGCCCAGACCGAGATGGAAGCGATGCGCGCCTTTGTGCAGATGGACATCGAGGCCGGCAAGCTGACCTGGGACGACATTTCCGATGACGGACCCAACGACGTCGCCGTGGCCAGCGCCAATACGACCTTTTCGCTGCAGCGTCGTGTGCTGACCATCGACGACCCTGCGCACAAGGTGTTGCAGGTCAGCGTTGCCTGGTCCGACCGGAACGGCCAGCCCCAGGCCGTGATTCTGAACAGTGTCATCGCCGGCGCAGAGCCCAAGCTCTCTGGCCTGCTCTCTGTCGCCCCATCAGCGACCGCCATCGACCGGCCACGTGGGCGGCATCCATCCATCCCGGTCAACGCGCGTGAGCTGGGAAACGGCACCAGCGGCTTCATTCCGCGGGCCGGCGCCACAGTGGCCTGGGTGTTCGACAACACGTCCGGCGTGATCACCAGTGTCTGCAGCGTTCTGGGCGGCACGACCAATCAGCTGTTGACGAGTGCGGACCTTCAGAACTGCACGCAGACGACAGCCCAACTGGTGTCCGGCGCGGTCCGGTTCAATCACTATGCAGGCGACGCGGATTTGACAGCGGCGGACTCGGAGAACCCGACAGGGCCGCCTCTGAACCTTGATGTGCTGCTGGGGTTGACCAGCAGCGGTCACGCCAATCCGCCGGCCTGTTTCGATGACGCCCCGGGCACGCAATCGCAGGCCTACAGCATGCAGGCCGTCATCTACTACTGCATCATCTATCCCAACACAGCACAAACGTGGTCGGGCAGTTCGACACTGGCACCTGCGGTCTTTTCGGATACCAATGTCGCCTGGGGCGTTACATCGGGCGGCACCCACAAGGTGTGCCGTTACACCACGGCCTCGACCGACGCCACCGTCAACGCCAACCATCCGCGCGCCTATGCCAGCGTACAGGGCAACCTGGTGAACCAGAACTTCCTGGTCATCGTCTCCGCGAAGTCATGTCCGATCGATGTCGCGGTGTCTCCAGCGACCGGCGACTTCGTCAACAGCAACACGCTGCTGCACCAGCCGTGACGCCCAACGGCCGCTCGGGCTCCCGATGATCTCGGAGCTGGATGCGCGGTATCTGCATGAGGCGTTGGCACTGGCAGCCCGCGCGGTTGGCCTGACCGAGCCCAACCCCCGCGTCGGTTGCGTCATCGCGTCGTCTGACGGGCAGGTCGTAGGACGCGGGCACACCCAACGCGCGGGTGAAGCCCATGCCGAGGTCATGGCCCTACGGGATGCCGATGCAAACGGCGCCGACGTCACCGGCGGCACCGCCTGGGTCACCATGGAGCCCTGTTCGCACCAGGGGCGAACGCCGCCTTGTGCCGATGCACTCGTGGCGCGCCGGCTGTCCCGCGTGGTGGTTGCTGCGACCGACCCGAACCCGCGGGTCGACGGCGCCGGCATCGCGCGGCTCCGAGCCGCAGGCATCGTCGTCGAGCTGGCATCCGCACAGCTGGCGGCGGATGCTGTCGAGCTCAACATCGGGTTTTACTCGCGCATGCGGCGGGGCCGGCCATGGGTCAGGTTGAAGATGGCCGCATCCTTGGACGGCCGCACCGCCTTGCCCGACGGGCTTAGCCAATGGATCACTGGCGCCATGGCCCGTGCCGATGGCCATGCCTGGCGACGGCGCGCCGGCGCGATCCTGACCGGCTCTGGCACGGTTGCCGCCGACGACCCTCGGCTGGACGTGCGTCTGGTCGACACCACGGTGCAGCCGTCACGCGTCGTGGTGCTCGGCGGACGACATCCGCTTTCCCCGACCGCGCGCGTCCTGCAGCCGCCGGGATCCGTCCTGGTGGTCACGGCAAGCCCGCGGCCCGACCTTGACTCGGTCCGGCATGTCGCAGGGGCCGAGTGGATGACCATGCCGGGCGTCGATGATCGTGTCGACTTGGCGGGCCTGGTGGATCAACTGGCGTCGCGAGGCGTCAACGAACTGCACGTCGAGGCCGGAGCGGTATTGAACGGCGCTCTGTTGCGCGCCGATCTGGTTGACGAGATCCTCCTGTATCAGGCGCCCATGCTTCTGGGCCCGGGGCGGGCATTGGCCGAGTTGCCCCTGCTGTCCGGGCTGGACCAGAGCCAGCGCTGGCGGTACGTCGAGGCTTCGCGGGTGGGCGACGATCTTCGGCTGCGCTTGCGGCGCGCATCGACCGGCTTCGATCCGCTGCTGGCCTGACCTTGTCCGGCCTCCCGGGCCCGGCGGCGCTGCGCCTTTGCACAGCGGACCCCCCACCTACAATCCGGCCTATGCCGATTGCCCCTGTTCCAGAGCTCGTCAGCGAGCTAGCCGCCGGCCGCATGATCGTGCTGGTGGACGAAGAAGACCGCGAGAACGAGGGCGACCTGGTGCTGGCGGCCGACCACGTCACCCCGCAGGCGATCAATTTCATGGCCCGGTTCGGGCGCGGACTGATCTGCCTGACCTTAACCCGTGAGCGCTGCGAGCGCCTGAACCTGCCGCCGATGGCCATGCGCAACGGCACCGCCCACGGCACGGCCTTCACGGTCTCGATCGAGGCGGCTTCGGGTGTCTCGACCGGCATCTCGGCCGCCGACCGTGCACGGACGGTGCAGGCCGCGGTGGCGCGCGATGCACGACCGTCCGACCTGGTTCAGCCTGGACACATCTTTCCGCTGCAGGCCCAGGATGGCGGCGTGCTGATGCGAGCGGGCCATACCGAGGCCGGTTGCGACCTCGCTGGCATGGCCGGCCTGACGCCGGCTGCCGTGATCTGCGAGATCATGAACGATGACGGGACGATGGCGCGGCTGCCAGACCTGGAGCAGTTTGCACAGACCCATGGGCTGCGCATTGGCACCATCGCGGACCTGATCGCGCTGCGCAGCCACAACGAGTCGCTGGTGCGGCTGGTGGCTGAGCGCTCGCTGGAGACGGCCTTCGGCACATTCGAGCTGCGCGCCTACCGTGACCACGGCGGTGGCCTGCACTTGGCGCTGCGCTGTGGCCACTGGCGGCCTGGGGACGAAGTTCTGGTCCGAGTCCACGAGCCGTTCACGGCAATGGACCTGCTGGACCATGGGGCGGCAGGTCACTCCTGGCCCCTGCCGCGCGCCTTGGCGGCGCTGCAGGCCGCCGGTCAGGGTGTCGCCGTGCTGCTCAACTGCGGCAAGGACACTGAAGTCCTGTTGCCGCAGATCCTGGCCTCCGCGGGACCTGGCCTGCGGCCAGCGGCCATGGACCTGCGGACCTATGGCGTCGGTGCCCAGATCCTGCGTGACCTTGGCGTGTCGCGCATGCGCCTGATGGGCAGCCCCCGCCGAATGCCCAGCATGGCCGGGTACGGACTGGAAGTGGTGGGGTATATGGCCCGCACGGAGAACGCATGAAAGACGCCGATCGCGGCACTGCCGCTGACCTGGATGGACAAGGCCTTGACATCGGCATCGTCTGCGCGCGCTTCAACGCCGACGTCACCGATGCCCTGCTCGCCGCATGCCGATCTGAACTGGAGGCGCTCGGCGTCGCTGAGCGGCGCATCTTCGTCGTCCGGGTGCCCGGTGCCCTGGAAGTCCCCGTGGCGCTGAAGGCGCTGGCTGAAAGCGACGACTACGACGCCCTGATCGCACTGGGCTGCGTGATCCGCGGCGAGACCTACCACTTCGAGCTGGTGGCCGACCAAAGCGGCGCCGGCGTGATGCGGGTCTCGCTCGATCACCAGTTGCCGATCGCCAATGCCATCCTCACCGTTGAGACCGACGCCCAGGCGCGTGCCCGCATCGACGAGAAGGGCCGCGACGCCGCACGCGTGGCGGTCGAGATGGCCAACCTGATGGACGAGCTGTCGTGACGGAACCCGCACCGCGCCGGCCCCGGACGGGCGCACACCGCTCACCGCGCCGCCGCTCCCGCGAGGCGGCGCTGCAGGGGTTGTATGAATGGATGCTCGGGCGCGGCGATGCCGGCGTGATCGACGCGCATATCCGGGAGATGGAAGGCTTCGGTCGCTGCGACGCTGCGCACTTCGATGCGTTGCTGCATGGCTGCCTGCGCGAGGCACAGGCCCTCGATATCGTCCTGGCCCGCCACATCGACCGCAAGGTCGCCGAGCTGTCGCCGGTGGAGCATGGCGTGCTCTGGATCGGCGCCTATGAGCTGCAGCATTGCCTGGATGTGCCATACAAGGTGGCCATCAACGAGGCCGTCGAACTGGCCAAGACCTTCGGTGGCACCGATGGCCACAAGTACGTCAACGGCGTGCTGGACAAGGCAGCCGCCGAGCTGCGTGCGGCCGAGGTCGCCGCGGCGCGCGCTGGCTACAAAGGTGACAAGCGGTAAACCGGCCGCACAAACCCACGCTTTTCGAATCCATCACCAACGGCGCGCGACATAAGCTCGCCGGCCGTGACTGATCGTTCCAAACCCCTTGACAGCGACGACCCGTCGTCCGGCTTTGCCGTGACGGTGCAGGACTCGTTGCCAACCGATATCTCGCTGCCTTTCGCCGAGAGCGCGCCTGCTGAAGACAACCCGGCAACGGCCTCGACCGATGGTGAGCCCACCATCGGCCATGTCGGCCGCTATGCACTCAAGCGCCTGATCGGAGAGGGCGGCCTGGGGACGGTGTATGCCGCCTGGGACCCGATCCTGTCGCGCGCCGTGGCCGTCAAGACCCTGAACCTGCAGGCCAGCGGTGCGGACCGAGCCACGCTGGACAACCTGTTCGTGCATGAGGCCCGAGCGGTGGCCGGCCTCAGCCACCCCCACATCGTGACGGTGTTCGACGCCGGCGTGGACGAGCGGCTGGGCGCCTACCTGGCCATGGAGCACCTGTCCGGTCAGGACCTGCGGCAGATGCTGGTCGAGGGCTGGCAGCCCAGCCCGGCCCAGGCAGCGCGCCTGGTGCGCCGCGTGGCCGATGCTGCGACCTATTCGCACGGCATGGGCGTCTACCACTGCGACATCAAGCCAGCCAATGTCTTCATGGTCGACCGGCGACGGCCCAAGGTGCTGGATTTCGGCATTGCACGCCTGGCGCGCGAGCGCGCCCGCGAGGGCCAGGTCGGCCTGCCGTCGGCGGGGTCACCGCAATATGCAGCGCCTGAGCAACTGAGGGGCGGCTCGGCAGACGCACGCACGGACGTGCATGCACTGGGTGTGCTGCTGTATGAACTCCTGGCCAGGCGCAAGGCCTTCGAGGGGCAGACCTTGGCCGAGCTGGAGTCAGCCGTGCTCGGCGCGCGGCCTGTGTCCGCCCATCAGGTCCGGCCGGAGGTGCCAGCGGACTTGTCGCGCATCGCCGAGCGCGCGATGGCCCTGGAGCCGGCGGCACGCTTTGCCAGTGCGCGCGACCTTTCACGGGCTCTGCGCCGCTGGAACGACGAGCACGCCACAGGCGCCCAGCGCGCCGTGCCGATCCAAGGTGCGGCCACTGCGTCGGGGGCCTCGTCGGCAACCCTTGATCCGGGCCGCCGCACCGGGCTGCGCTGGGCTGTCGCCGCGGCCATGCTGGCCGTGACCGGCGGCATCGCATGGAAGCATCTGGCGGGCCCCGGCAACAGTCCCGGTACGGCAGTGGCCACCGCGCCGGTGGTGTCGTTGCCGGCGCAGACGCCACCGCCGCCACCGGCCGCGGGCAGCGCCGTTCTGGCAACGCCGGCAGCCGATGCGTCGCGCGCGGTCGACACTTCGCCACCGGCATTGCCAGCGGCACTCGCGGCGACACCGCCCGCAGTGCCGCCGACGACGAATCCACCCCCGGCTGCCGTCACAGCGCGCCCGGCGCGTCCCGGCGCCCGGCTGCGCGAGCAGGACACCAGAGCCATCGAAACCCCGGTTGTGGCCTCTACCGCAATCACGACCCCGGCCCCACCCGCGCAAGGCCTGGTGCAGTTCGCCGTCGCGCCATGGGGTCAGGTCGAGGTGGATGGCAAGTCTGTCGGCACCACGCCGCCGCTCACGCGGCTGTCGCTGCCAGAGGGCGAGCATGTGATCGTGGTCCGCAACGCGGACTTCGCGCCGCACAGCGTCACTATCCGCGTCAGCGCCGAACAGCCCGTCAACATACGCCATCGATTCGGATCATGATGCCCATTGCCACTGCCCGCTTTCTGCTGATTGCATGGACTTCGGCCTTGCTGTCAGCCTGCGTGACCACGCAGCCACCGGCCGCCGCGCCGATGGCTGGGGTCAGCGAACTGGCCGAGCGACCGGCCGAGCGGGCGCTCCTGGCCGGCATGCGGCTGTACGACGAGGCGATGTATGCGCAGTCCGAGCGGGCGCTGCGCCAGGCGCTGGGCGCAGGCCTGCAGAGCCCGCGCGACCGGGCGGCTGCGCACAAGCTGCTGGCCTTCATCCTGTGCACAAGCGAGCGGGTCGACGCCTGCGAGGGCGAGTTCCGGGCCGCCCGCGTCGCCGACCCGCAGTTCGCGCTCAGCCGATCCGAAGTGGGCCACCCGACCTGGGGCCCGGTGTACCGGCGCGTTCACCCGCAATAGACGCCCACGGCGTTGCCCG
>JBJXHB010000332.1:0-8523 GCA_046160725.1 Aquabacterium sp. | reverse complement strand
GGCAGTGTTCTGTGCGGCCTAACGTTTGAGCTGAGCCGCGAGCGCAGGCATGGCGCTTGGCCGGCTGGACGGATGATGGACCACTCCGGGAAGCCGGCCAAGTGCCATGCCGGAGCGAGTCGGCTCGAGCGAAGTGTTAGGCTTCACCTCGTTAGTGCTCCTCGTAGATGCCGTACTTTGGGAAGAGCAGACCGGTGCAATAGCCTTCGACTGCGCCGCGCTCGCGATGGCCGGCCTGCTCGATCCACCGTACAAGACAGTAGGCCCGCAAGAAGGCTTTGGCGGCGGCCATGTCAACGCACTCGCCGGCTTGGACTAGATGCTTTTTGAGCCGAGCACCTGCGGGGGAACCCATGAGATGGTTTGTGTAGAGCCGCTGCCTCAGATTCTTCGTGCGGCCAACGTAGTATGGGAACTCCCGCCCTTCTTTCATTGCGGAGATCACATAGACGCCTTCGGCTTCGGGTACCTTGCTTGGAGTGAGCGCGTTGAAGTGAACTGGTGGCGCTTGCAAGAGGTCGCGGAAGCGTTGTTGCATGAATCGAAGCTGACCGGGAGTTGCGCGTTTCATACTCGTGAGGCGGTGAACTTCGTTGTGAAGCCTAACGTTCGGGCTAAGCTGACCGCGGAGGCATGCGTTGCTTGGCCGCGGAAGGAAAATGGCACACCTGCCCTGGAGCGGCCAAGCAACGCATGCCGTAGCGGGTCAGCTTGAGCAAGGGGTTAGGCCTCGCTACGGGCGGCAACGCGTGCGGGTGCCTTCTTTGCTGCTTTACCAAGCGCGCTCTCCGCCCACTTGTTTAGACTGGTGCCACTTCTCGCCGCAGCCTTGAGAGCGGCAGCATGAATCTCCGGTGCGATGCGCAGCATGACTTTGCCGCTGGCTGGCCTTTCTGGAGCACTTCCCAGTTCTTGGGACGCTGCCAGATAGCCCTCGACCGCCGCGTGAAAATTGGCTTCAAACTCTGACACCGACTCGCCGTGAAACGAGATGATGTCGTCGACATCTTGAACACGTCCAACAATGATCTTGTCTTCAGCATCGAAGACCATGCTTGCTGTGTAGCCCTTATAAGACATGAGATTGGTCATGGCTTCACTCCCATTCGTTCGACGAACTCCCGTACGGCCAAGACCCGGTAGCGCAGCGCTTCCCTGCTTGGGTGGGGCCGATGGAGCGTCATCTTTCGCCCATTGAACTCGAAGGTGACAGACGATCCCGCACCTTCGACGACCCTGCAGCCCGCAGCCTTCAGCATGGACTCGATGCGTGCCCACTCAATGTTCCCATTGACTGGGTCGGCGAACACTCTCTCTAGGGTCTTGCGGTGGGTGCCGTTCACCAGTTGAATGATAGCACTGCGCTCGATCAGTGCAAGCGCTTTGTGGGTGGCGCCTGAACGCTGAGTTTGCGAGGCCTAACGTGTTTTCGCCATCACCCCCATATTGCCACCGGTGTCCACTTATGGCCACGGGTGACCATCAGTGGCTACATCTGGATCCACCGGTGGCCATCGGCGCCCTGTGGATATGCCCCGGTGGATGAATGGGGTTCTGGTTCTTGGACGCTTGATCCATTGTCAACATGCGGGCCTCGGCCGGCCGCCACGCCCGGACATCAGGCCGGCGCCATGGCCTGCAGGTCGACCTGCACGCCCAGGATATTGACGGCATCGCCCGTCACCGGCAGCCCGAGCGTTCGCGCACGCTCGAGTGCGGCGTCGCGGTCGGCCACATCCAGCGTGTATCCCGCGACGCCCTCCCCTCGCGCGCCGCAGGCCTGAACGCGCACGAAGCCGCCGTCCAGGGCCAGGCGCCAGCCGTCGCCGTCCGCGGTGGGTGGCGCCAGGCCCAGCACCTGGCCCCAGCGCTGCGCCATGGCCTTCGGGTCGGCCGCCTCCAGCGTCACGCCGCGCACGCGTTGCGCGCCGGCCATTCCGGGCTGCACGCGCCAGTCCGGGCCGCCCCAGCGCCAGGATGCGGCGGGCCGCGGCTCGTCGATGGAGACGATGGCGCAGCCGATGTCCTTGGGGTGCAGGTGCATGGCGCTGATGTCCGGCAGGTCCTTGGCCCAGACCGAGCGCACCCCCAGTCCTGCAAAGCGCGCCTTCTCGCGGGCCAGGTCGTCGGTCTGCAGGATCACCATGTAGCCACTGTCGCCGCGCCGCTGGATGTGGCGGCCCGCGGCGGTGCCGTCCTGGATGGGCGACACCACCTCGATGAACTGGTCGCCGAAGGCGTACACCGCGTTGCCCAGCCCGAAGTCGCCGACGCCCGGGTCCGCGTAGGGCGGGTCGAGGGCCAGCCATCGGCCGATGTGCTGGCTGGCCGCGGCCAGGTCGGTCGCGGCAAAGACGATCTGGCGGATCCTCATGGCTTGTCTCCTTGGGTGGGTGGGGTCATGTTGGCGCGGCGCACCGCGGCAATGCGCTCCAGCAGCATCTCGCTGGAGCCGTCGACGAAGCCGGCCACGCGTGCGCCGGCCAGGTGGCGTCCGAAGGGATGATGCTCGCGCAGGCCCTCGGCACCCATGGCTTGGGCCAGCGCGGGTATCTGCCGCTCGGCCATCTGCGTTGCCAGCAGTTTGGCCTGCGCGGCGGCGAGTTGCGCGTCCCGGCCGGCGTCGATGGCCGCGGCGGCGGCGTCCACCATGGCTTGGCAGGCGGCCAGCTCTGCGCTGGCCTGGGCCAGGCGCCAGCGCCAGCCCTGGTGGTCGGCCAGCGCCCGGCCGAAGGCCTGGCGCTGCTCACCGTGTGCGTCGGCCACCTGCAGGCAACGCGCCACCATGCCGCAGCACATCGCCGCAATGTAGGTGCGGGCGCCGTTGATGCTGCCGAGTGCGGCCTTGAAGGCGCGCCCGGGCGCGGCCAGCTGTTCGTCGTCCCGCGCCAGGTAGCCCTCCAGCCGGAAGCCGCCGGCCCCGATGGTGGCCTGGCCGCTGAGCGCAAAGGCTGGCTCGCGCACGAAGCCGGTGCGCTGTGCCTCGACCAGGAAACTGGCGATGCCGCGCCCGCCGCTGCCAGGCTCGGTCTGTGCATACAGCACCGCCACGTCGGCCACGGCTGCGTTGGTGATCCAGGCCTTGGCGCCGTCCAGCCGCCAGCCGCCGTCCACGCGGGTTGCATGGGTGGTGATGGCCGCAAAGTCCGAGCCCGCGCCCGGCTCGGTCAGCGCGGTGCAGCCGACCGCGTCGCCGCGCATCAGGGGCGCCACCCAGCGCCCGGCCAGGTGGGCCGGCCCCTCGCGGGCCAGCTTGGCCGCGATGTTCTGGCTGTTCACCAGCGCCATCGCGACGCCGAAGTCCAGCTCGGCCAACGCCTGCACCAGCGCCGCCTTGGCCGAGAACGGCAGGCCCAGCCCGCCATGGCCGGCGGGCACCTCCACCGCCATCAGCCCGGCCGCGGCGGCCTGCTCGAAAGCCCCGCGCGGCAAAGCCTGCGCGCGCTCCCAGCCGGACAGCCGTGGCGCGGCCCAGTCACCGGCCCAGCGCGTGGCGCGGTCGATGAGTGCGGCAGTTGCGGCGGCAGTTGCGGCTGCAGTTGCGGCTGCAGTTGCGGCAGCGGTATCAGCGGGGTCGTCGGGCATCGGCAGGCTCGCGGCCACCCGGGCCGTCGCCCGACTTTAGGGCAACGCCGTCGGCGCCCGCCAGGTGGGGCGCACGGTGTGGGACGGGCCCGGCGCCGCGAGGCGATGCTGGGCGCCGTCAGGGCGCCAGCTTGGCCATCGCCTTCAGCGCCGGCTCGTAGGTGACGGAGATATCGTCGCGCTTGCCCACCAGCCGCTGCAGGTTGTTCAGGCGGTCCATGGCCTCGTCGTAGGGCACCTTCATCTGTTTACTCAGCAGCTTGTACTTCGGGCTCAGGCGCCCGGCCACCGCACCCACCGTGTCGCCCATCACCTTCTGGCGCTCCACGTGCAGCGCCTCGAAGTCGGCAAACGCCTTCAGGAAATAGTCCGTGTCCAGGCTCCACTGCGGCGCCTCGTTGCTCCAGACGCCGCCCATCGTCCTGGCCTCCTCCAGGAAGGTCGCCTGCGCGTCCTCCATGAACTTCACGATCTGGGCCTCGGTGATGCCGCCGGTGTTGGACTTCGGAACCTTGGTCGGCGCCGCGGGCTCGGTGTCCGTCGCGACCGGGTCGTTGCTGCTCGACGCCTTCTCCCACTCCTCCTCGCGCCGCTTGCGGATGCGCGCGCCCATCTTCCAGATCTCGCCGGCGTTCTGCCAGATGGTGACGTAGGCCTCCAGGCCCGGCACCTTGCTGGCACCGGCCTTCTTGGCCAGCGTGCCGGTGATGCGGGCCACGTCGTCCATCGCGTCGGCGGCCTGCTCGAAGTCCTTGTTCAGGTCCAGGCTCCGGGCCACGTTGACCGCCCGCTGCAGCTCCTCCATGTCGCGGTAGAGCTCGGCCACCTCGGCCAGCTTGCCGGACTGCTTGCTGACCGCGCCCAGGCCGTCGGCGACCTTGCCCAGGTGCTTGTCCAGGTCGTCGGCACCCAGCTTCTTGGCCACCGTGCGCATCTTGCCGATGTTGCCGATGGCGCTGCCCAGGTCCTTGTTGAAGGCATCCAGGCTGATCTCGGCATCGCCCTTGGGCGCTCGGCGTGGCGAGTCCTCCGGCGTGCCGGCCTTGCCGCTGACCAGCTCCTTCAGGGCCTTGTACTTGGCCTTGGCCTTGTCCAGGGTCTCCCAGCTCAGCAGGCCGCCGGCCTCCTTGGTCAGCTTGACCGCCTCGGCCGCCCGCGGGTCCTTGGCGTCGGCCAGCTCCTTCACCTGACGGGCCGTCTCCTTCAGGTCGCGGGTCAGCTGGTCCTTGTCCTGCAGGTCCTGTGCGCTGGGCACGGCCTTGCCGGACAGCAGCGCCTCCAGGTCCTCCACGTCCTTGGTGGCCGCGGCCAGCGCCTGAGCGCCCTTGCCCTTGATGGCCACCGCATAGTCCTTGCTCAGCCGCTTTGCTTCGTCGGCGGGCTTGCCGCCGGCGGCCAGCGCCCGCTTGAGCCCCGCCGTCAGCTTGGCCATGCGCGCGTTCAGGGCCTTGCGCGCGTCGGCACCGGCCTTCTCGTCCGCCTTGGTCGCATCGCCGATGGCCTTCTCGGCCTGGTCCAGGGCCGCCTTGGCCGCGTCCAGGTTGTCGTCGGCCAGCGCATCGGTAAAGCGCTGCAGAGTCGCCACCAGGGCATTGGCGGCGGGGCTGTCGCCCGCCATTGCGCGCTCCAGCGCCGGCAGCAGCTTCTTGCGGCGCTGTTGCAGGGCGCGCGCCTTGGCGGCGTTGGCATCCGACCCGTCGGCCGCGGCCAGCAGGATGTCGTCGAGCTGGTCGCCATGGCCCGGCGCCTCGTCGTCCGGGTCGGGCTTCTGCCCAGGGCGCTCGATGCGCAGCTTGTAGCGGCGCTTGGTCAGCAGCAGCAAGCCGCGCTGCATGCGCGACGCGAAGCCGCCGGTGGGCAGTGTGGTGCCGACGAAGACGAAGGTGCCGTCCTGGTAGCGCACCTCGCCACGGTGGCACTTGGGCGACGCCTTGCCGCCGTTCATCCAGGTTTTCATGCGGGCGTTCAGGCTGCCCGCGTTGGAGCGCCCGACATACACGAACACCTGCTTGGACAGCACGCCCACGACGAACTTCAGCGGCTTGTCCGGCGGTGCCGCCTGGCACAGCTTGAGCGCACCGATCACCTTGGGCGCGAGTTTCTTCAGGTCGGTCTCGGCCTCGTCGTCATCCTCGCCTGCCCCGCCCTTGGCTGCGGCCTTCTTGGCCGTCTCGCGCAGCTGCGCCAGCGCGGCCGTGGCCTCGTCCTCGGCCTTCTTCGCCGCTGCCGTCCACGCGTCGGCATAGGTCTTGCTGTCGCTGGCGATGTCGTTGATGCCGTTGAGCAGCTTGGATTGCTTGGCCAGCTCTTTGTCCGCCTTCACCGCACCGGCCAGGGCCACCGCCGCCTGCGATGTCTTGCGCGCCTGGGCCACCGCCGCCTGGGCGGCCTTCACCGCCCCTTTCTGCAACGCGCCCAGGCGCACCTCGGCCTGCGTCAGGCTGGCCGGCTTGAAGGGCTGGAACAGGTCGGCATCCAGGCCCTTGTCCAGGTCCTGCAGTTGCTTGACAGCCGCCAGCAGCGCCTTCGGGTCGGCCTTGGGCGACCCACTCTTCAACGGCGCCACCAGCTTCTCCACGCTGGCGGGCACGAGGTTCGGTGACAGGCTGGGCATGTCGGCTCCTGGCAGGCGCGGGCAGCGGTCGTCGCGGCCCTGGCGCCTGTCGATGAGTGAGCCTAGCAGCAGCGACGCCTGCGCCCATGCCGCATCGAACCTCAAACAGGGGACATGCCATCCCCATGCCGACGGATGCCATCATCGGGCGATGGAGTCCCTCAGCCCTTGGGCCTGGGCCGCGATGGCTGCGGCGGTGACTGTCGGCTACACGGTGTTCGGGCTGGTGGGCTTCGGCGCCACGCTGGTGGCCACGCCGGTGCTGGCCCTGATGCTGCCGCTGAAGGTGGCCATCCCGCTGATGCTGCTGTTCGACCTGGGCGCCACCGTCGCACTGGGCCTGCGCAACTGGCGCCAGGTGGCCTGGCGCGAGTGGCTGCGCTTGGTGCCGTGCATGTTGCTGGGCCAGTTCGTCGGTGTCGGCGCGCTGGTCGGCCTGCCCACCGCGCCGCTGCTGCTGGGCCTGGGCGTGTTTGTCATCGCCAATGCGCTGTGGAGCCTGTTCGCACCCCAGGCCCAGGGGCGGGCCAGTGCCTGGTGGGCGCTGCCCACCGGGCTGGTGGGCGGCACCTTCGGCGGCCTGTTCGGCACCGGCGGGCCGCTGTACGCGATCTACCTGTCGCGGCGGCTGGACGGCATGTCGGCGTTGCGCGCCACCACCGCCAGCCTGATCCTGGTCAGCGCCTGGCTGCGGCTGTCGCTCTACATCGCGGCCGGCCTCTATGCCGACACGCGGCTGCTGTGGCTGGCCCTGAGCCTGGCGCCGGCCTGCCTGGCCGGGGCCTGGGTCGGCAGCCGGCTGCACGGGCAATGGCCGCCGGACGTGGTGCGGCGCGCGTTGTTCATCGTGCTGCTGGTGGGCGGCGCGGCGGCCATCGCCAAGGCCTTGGCCTGACCGCGGTGCCCTGCCCTACAGCCGCCCCAGCGCCCGCTCCATGCGCCCGACCGCCTCCTGCAGCTGCGGCAGCGCGGTGGAGTAGGTGAAGCGCATCCAGCGCGCGGCGTCGTGCACGCCGAAGTCCATGCCCGGCACCAGGCTGACCTCAGCCTGGTCCAGCAGGTAGGCGGCCAGCTTCTCGCCGGACATGCCGAAGCGCGACACGTCCCCATAGACGTAGAAGGCACCGTCTGGCTCGGTCGGCACGCCGATGCCCAGGCGCTTGAGCGCCGGCACGATGAAGTCGCGCCGCTGTGCCAACTCGGCCCGCCGCTGCTCGCAGATGGCGATCGACTCGAGCGTGAAGCAGGCCAGCGCCGCATGCTGGGCCAGCGTGGGCGGGCAGATGGTCAGGTTGGCCATCAGCTTCTCGGCCTGGGCCACCAGCCGGGGTGGCACCACCAGCCAGCCCAGGCGCCAGCCGGTCATGCTGAAGTACTTGGAGAAGCTGTTCAGCACCAGGATGTCGTCGTCCAGCGCCAGCGCGGTGCGCGGCGTGGGGCCGCCATAGGTCAGCTCGTTGTAGATCTCGTCGAAGACCAGCCAGCCGCTGCGCTGCTCGACCGCGGCCCAGACCGAGGCCAGCTCCTCTGCCGTGATGGTGGTGCCGGTGGGGTTGGACGGCGACGCCAGCATCACCGCGCGGGTGTTCGGGCCCCAGTGCCGGCGGATGTCGTCTGCATCGAGCTGGAAGCGCTTCTCCGGTCCGGCCGGCAGCAGCCGGGTGGTGGCATTGAAGGCGCTGACGATATGCCGGTTGCAGGGGTAGGTCGGGTCCGGCATCAGCACCTCGCTGCCGACATCCAGCGTCAGGGCGCAGGCCAGCACCAGCGCACCGGTGCCGCCCGTCGTGACGATGACCCGCTGCGGGTCCAGCGCGATGCCGTGCACCCGCTCATAGTGGGCGGCGATGGCCTCGCGCAGCGCCGGTATGCCGGTGGCCGGGCTGTAGCCGGCCAGGCCGCGCCGTGCCGCCTCGGCCAGCGCCGCGATGGCCGCCGGCGGCGCGCCGAAGTCCGGCTCGCCCAGGCTCATGTGGATGATCGGCCGGCCGGCGGCCTGCAGCGCCGCGGCGCGCCGGAACAACGCCATGGCATGGAAGGGCTCGATGGCATCGAGCCGCTGGGCAAGGGGTGCGGTGGTCATCGCCGGATTGTCCGATGCCGCCGCTGGGGGGCGTCGGGATCACGGTCCGGCGCGGTCGGACGCCAAGGTGCCGAGGAGGTCCAGCAGCAGGCGCTGGTAGCGGTCGACGTCCCGGGGCTTGGCGCGCACCATGGCCGCCAGCAGGCGCAGGCGCCGCGCATCCTGCACCGCCAGCGCCTGCGCCAGCAGGGCCACCTCGGCCAGCACGCGGGCCTGGTCGGCATCCGGCTTCGCCGGCAGG
>JBJXHB010000331.1:0-21063 GCA_046160725.1 Aquabacterium sp. | reverse complement strand
ACCGCTTCCAGGGGCAGGTGCGCCTTCACCGCATCGCCGTCCAGTCTGAAACGCTGGCGCCGCAGCTTCTCGGCATAGAACTGGCGGTCCCACGGGGCCAGGCGGATGCCCGCGCCTTCGCGGTCGGCGATGGCCTGGTAGTCGGCAACCTGGGCCTGCGCGGCGGGCTTGACGCTGCGCCAGGTTCGCTCCAGCAGGGCCAAGGCCGTCTCGGGCGTGCGGGCCATGCGGTCAGCCAGGGCAAAGTGCGCGTAGCTGGGGCAGCCCATCAGCCGCGCCAGTTCGCCGCGCAACTGCAGGATCTGTGCGGCGATCGGCTTGTTGTCGTTCGCCCCTGGGTTGTCGCCGCGTTGGGTCCACATCCGCCAGACCTGTTCGCGCAGATCGCGCCGCTTGGCCAGGGTCAGAAAGGGCCAGACCGAGCCGCGCGCATTGGGAATGGCCCATATACCCGGCCGGCCCTTGTCCGTGGCCGCCGCTGCGGCGGCCTGCCGCAAGGCGTCGGGCAGGCCGTCCAGTCCGGACTCGTCCTCGATGAAGACCGCTTGGCGCCCGGCCTCGTGGATCAGGTTCTGGTTGTACTGAGACGACAGCGCCGCCAGGCTCGCGTTGATCTCGGCCAGGCGCCGCTTGGCTTCCTGCGGCAGACCGGCACCGCGCCGCTGCATGCGCGTGCGCAGCACGTCCAGGAGTCTGTGCTGCTCGGAAGAAAGCCCGGCCTGGCCGCGTTGGTTCCAGACTTCGTTCAGCCGGGCGAACAGCCGTTCGTCGTGCGCGATCTCGTCGTCCAGCGCCGCCAGCAAGGGGGCCATGCGCTGCGCGACGGCAGGCATGTCGCCGAGGCTCAGACTGTTGGCCAGCACGCGGAACACACACAGCACCCGTTCCAAACCACGGCCGCTGTCTTCCAGCGCTTCGGCCGTGTTCTCGAAGGTCGGGGGCGCCGCGTTGGCCGCGATGGCACGCACCTCGGCGCGCTTCATGTCGATGGCGGCACGCATGGCTTCTTCCAGCGCGGCGGGCTGGACGCCTTCGAGCGGCGGCAGGCCGCCACAAGGGCCTGTCCACGGCGCGAGCAGGGCTTGAGCAGCGGCCATCATGTCAGCACCGCGTCGAGAAAGCTGCGCACCGGCGGCACGACGAGCTCAGGCAGCGTACAGACACCGTGACCATGCCCTTCGATCTCCTGCACCCGCCAGCCCTGACTCTCCAAGGTGTCGCGATGCTCACGGATGATCGATGCGATGCGGATCGGTATGCCGGCTTCGACCAGGTCGCCGTCTGCGCCGAAGCAGACCAGTTTCGGGCAGGCGATGGCGGCCACCGAGGCGGCCTCGGGCCAGCCCAGCATGCTGCGGTAGTAGTGCTCCCACTGCGTGTACTGGGCCTTGTTGCGCAGGATCGTCATCGATGAAGGATCGGGGTTGGCCTGTTTGGCCAGCGTGGCTTGCAGGATGCCGGCGTAGGGTGCGCCGAGCGGCGGCCAGCCGCCGATGACCAGGGCACTCAGGCGGTCGGTGCGCGCGGCCAGCTGCAGGCCGACGGCACCGCTCCACGAGTAACCCCAGTAGGCAAAGCGGTCGAAGCCGGCGGCCGTGGCCACGCTGAGCAGATCGCTGCACACACGGTCGGCCGTTAGCTCCTGCGGCTGCGTCTCACGGCTGCCGCCGATGTTGGGGTGGTCGACCAGCAGCACCTGGTAGCGATCGGTCAGGCGGCTGAGGTAGCCGTCGAGCATCGGCCTGGAGGCTTCACCGAAGATCTGCACGTGCGAGGCCATCAAGGGCAAGGTGATCAGCAGCGGCTGGCCCTGGCCGTGCAGTTGGTAGAACACGCCGCTGGCGGCGTCAAGCGGCATGGCTGGCCTCCTGCTCCTTCTGCTGCAGCCAGTCCTCCACCAGATCAGCCAGCACGGGCAGCGTCACGGCGCCGGCTGTCATCACCGCTTTGTGAAAGCCGCGGTGGCTGAAGCGTGTGCCCAGGCGGCCCTCGGCCCGCTGGCGCAATTCACGCAGCTTGAGGTTGCCGATCTGGTAACCCAGCGCCTGCGCCGGCAGCGCCGCATAGCGGTCGACCTCGCCTTCGATGGTCTCGCGTGACAGGGTCAGCCGCTCGGCCATATAGGCCACCGCTTGTTCGCGGCTCCAGCCCTGGGCGTGGATGCCGGTGTCGACAACCAGACGCACTGCGCGCCACATCTCCATCTCCAGGCGACCGTAGTGCTCGTGCGGTGTGGTGTACAGGCCCATCTCGATGCCCAGGTTCTCGCAGTACAGCGCCCAGCCTTCTATGCACGCGGTGTACTTCACTGCGCCGTAGCGGCGGAAAACGGGTATGTCGGTCTGCTCGTTGAGCAGCGCCAGGTGCATCAGGTGGCCGGGCCAGGCTTCGTGCACCACCAGGGCCGGGTGCAGGTAGCTCGGTGCCTTGGACGGCAGGCCGCTGATCCAGAAGATGCCGGCGCTGGACCCGTCCGCCGCACTGGGCTGGGCATAGGCGGGGGGCATGCGTGCGGACACGGGTTCAGGGATGCTCTGCACGCCGTAGGTGGTGCGTGGGATCAGGCCGAAGAACTCCGGGATGCGGCGGTCAACCCGCTTGCACAGGGCTTCCACGTCGTGGCGCAAGGCATCGGCCGACGGGGCCACGAACTGCGGGTCACTGGCCAGGAAGGCCCGGTAGCCGGCCAGGTTGCCCGCAAAGCCGGCATCGGCGGCCACGGCCTGGATCTGGGCGTCGATGCGCGCCACTTCGGCCAGGCCCAGCGCGTGCACCTCATCGGGCTCGATGTTGGTGCTGGTGAAGTAGCGCACCCACACGCGGTAGTAGTCGGCGCCGGCGGGGCCGTCGATGCAGCTCAATGACTCGCGGGCACCGCGTGCCAGCAGGTCCTCCAGGAAAGCCGCCCAGGCCTGCAGGGCTGGCAGCACGGCCTCGCGCACGAGCGTCAGCGCACGTTCCGCCTGCGCCTGCACGGGAGCCTGTGCCGCGACGGTTGACCGCTTGAAGGGCGACAGCCAGGCCGACGCTTCGGGGGCGGCGGACAGGATGCCGCGCGTGTTGCCTGCGCCGGCTTGCAACACCACCCGTGGGTACCGGTAGCCTCGCGCATGGCCCACCTCGATGTTGGCCTGCACGTCATGCAGGTACCCCGGCAACGTGGCCAGGCGGTCGACGTACAGGCTTGCGGCTGCCGCGTCGCTGGCGCTGGCGGCGTTGGCCCAGAACATGGCCGTGAAGTCAGGCCCCGCAGGGAACAGCCAGGGACGCAGGTGTGACTCGACGGCGTACTGCGCACGCAAGCCCGACAGCTCGCGCTTCAGAAGCGCCAGCGTCGCACGCTCTTGTGCCGTGAGCGCGTGGGCGTCGATCCGATCAGCGTCTGCCAGCAATTCGCCCGCGCGGCGGTCCCTTCGGGCGTGGTCGTCGGCCGATTCGCGGAACAGCACCGCATCGGGCAGCGCCACGCCGGCCATCGCGGCCGTGAGCGGCAGCTCGTGGCACTCCAGCTGCCAATAGCGCTCGGCCAGGTCGGCCAGAAGCTGTGACGGGTTGCCCGCTGTCATGCGCTTCGCTCCTCGGTCGTCTTTTCATCGGCGCAGATCAACTCCCGCAGCACGGCTATGGTCCAGTCCGGCATCTCGTAGACGAAGTTGTGCCCCGCGCCCGGGGGCGCCACGACGCGCCGAGAGCGGGTGGACGTGGCCAGGTAACGTTCACGCGTGGCGGCGAAGAAGCGGAACACCCGCTGCGCCTGAGCGGCACCGCCTTGCTGCGCTTCGGGCAGGGCGGCGATGTCACCGTCGTTGTCGTCGCGCGGCCCCACCAGCCACACCGGTAGGTCGCCCAGGTCGCGGTCGTAGACCACGGTGTCCCAGGCCACCGCGGCCACACCTTCGGGGCTGAGTTCGCGGTAGATCGACGCTTGCGTGAAGTAGGCGGCCGAGCGCGCCTCGACGGCCCGCGCGGCTTGCACTTTCGGGCCCAGCACGTGTCGCACCGCATCCATGACCTTGGCGTGGGCCGGCGTCTGGCGCGCCTTGGCCTCGGCACGCTCTTGCAGGTTGACGCCGAAGAGTTGCGCAAAGCCGCCCAGCCAGGCCGTGCGGCGCATGTCACTCAGGGCGCCCAGGCGCGGGCCGAAGACGATGGTTTCCAGCGGCGTCGGGTCCATCAGCACGAGCGTGTGGACCAGGTCCGGCCGGCGGCGCGCGATGTTGGCCGCCAGCAGGCCGCCGAAAGAGTGGCCGGCCCAGATGAAAGGACCCTTCTCGCCTGCGCGTTCCAGCGCCAGCACCATTTCGTCGGCCTCGCGCGCAGTGGTGCGCGGGAACGGGCCGGCGTCGCTCCAGCCGGTACCCGGCCGGTCGATCCGGCTCGATCGGGTCTCACCACGAAAGGCGCGGTGCAGGTGGTGGATGGCATGGCCGCTGGCGTGGCCGCCGGCAAACCAGACGACGGGCGACCGGCCGTTGCGCACGGTGCCTTCTGCCACCAGGTGGACGCGGTAGCCGCCGAGGTCGACCAGCTGCCCCGGCGGTGGGTTTGCGCGGCGAGCTCGCGCCAGCACCAGCAGGTGTCGCAGTGATGCCCCAGCAAGTACAGAGGCGGCCAACAAGCCTACCGCGAGAACAAGCACGCCAAGCCATCCGCGGCTGGTCAACGACAAGGCCCAGGCGACTGCGGCCATCATCGTGGCCAACAGCAGGCCCGCCCAATCGCGGCTCAGCAGCGCCATGGCCGTGTCACGCAAACGCCGCATGACTCAGGCCCCGGCTGGCGCGGTGGCAGTCGCGGGTCGCTGCCCATCGCGAAACTCCGGCAGCAACCAGGCTGCGATCGCCGCGAACACAAAGGCCCCCATCGACACCATCAGGGCCACGTCGTAGCTGCCCGTGCGGTCGTGCACCAGGCCCATCAGCCATGGTGCCGTGCCACTGCCGAACGCGACGGCGATCTGCTGCGTGGCGCTGGCGCGGCCGAAGCTCTCGGCGCTGAAGTAGCGCCGCGCGAGAAATGCAGACAAGCTGTGATCGCCCGAGTTGAAGACACCCAGCAGCACCGCTGCCGCGATGACCACGCCCACATGAGACCCGAAGTAGAGCATCACGGTGGCACCCAGTGGTGCCAACACGAACAGGCGCGCCAGCCGTGTGGCCGAGGTGTGATCGATCAGCCAGCCGGCCATCAGGTTGCCGAAGAAGCCGCCCGCGCCGATCAGGCTCATCGCGGTGGCCGCCTGGGCCAGGCTCATGCCGCGGTCCTGCATCATGGCCGCGAAGTGCACCATGATGCCGGCCACTGCGAAGCCGAACAGCATGTTCCAGAAGGCCAGGATCCACCAGATGCGGTCGCTGAGGAAGGCGCGCATCGAAACCGGCGGCGCCAAAGCGTCGCCGAGGGCTGCCGGCGGCCGCACAGGGCTCACAGCGCCTGTGGCACCCGGTCCTTCGCGCACCAGGTACCAGGCCGCGAGGCCGCCGAAGACCAGGCTCAACAGCCCCATCGCCATGAAGGCCTCACGCCAGCTGGCGTGGGTGATCACCAGCCGCACGATTTGCGGGTGGATCACCGAGCCCACCGTGATGAGCGCGAACAGGATGCCCAGTGAACGACCGAAGGCCTTGTCGAACCAGGTTTGCAGGAGTTTGGACAGCGTGAGGAAGGACGCGCCGGTGGCGGTGAAGATCATCACCAGGCACAGCACGTAGTAGACCCACACGCTGCCCTGCATGAAGCCGAAGGCGGCCAGGCTCGCCGACTGCAGCAGCACGCCCCACAGGACGAGTGGCCGCAGCCGCACGTTGTCGACGACCCAGCCCACCAACGGCAGGATCGCCGGGCCCACGATGGTCATCAGCGTGAGCGAGAACGTGATGTCGCCGCGCGACCATCCCAGCTCCTTCTGCATCGGCAGCATCATCAGGCCAAAGGTCGAACCGTAGAGCGACGTGACGCCAAAAATGGCGACGATGCAGCAACCGGCGAGCACCCGCCAACTGGCGGCCGAGTCCTTGAGCTGCGGGGTGCTCACAGGTGGCACCGGTGCCGGGAGGTCAGTAGTCGTAACGCAGGGACATGTTCAAGGTGCGCGGACGCTGCAGGTAGTACTGCTGGAAGGCGCTGCCGGTGGGGGTGCCGGTGATGCTGAGGATGCCGCGCTCGTCGGTGACGTTGCTCAACCCGGTGGCCAGCGTCCAATTCCCCTTGGCAAAGCTCAGGCCCAGGTCCAGGGTGCTGAAGCTCGGTGCTTCGTAGAAGCCGGTCAGGTCCATCTTGCGCTTGCCCAGGTGGGTGTGCGTGGCATTGAATCGACCTTGCGAATCAAAGGGCCCGGCGAATCGAAAGTTGGCCTGCAAGGCGGTCTGCAGCTTGGCCGTGCCCGGCAGCTTGGCGCCCGACGCGATGACGCCCGGGCCGCGACCGATCAGCGTCGTCACATCCTTCGTGGTCTTGGCATCGATGTAGGCCACTGACGCGGCGACATCGAAGGTGCTTGTCAGACGGAACCGTCCAGCCGCTTCCAGCCCCGTGCTCTTCGCCTTGCCGACGTTGCCGATGCCCGAGAACGGCAACGGGCCGCTGCCATCAAAGTAGGTGAACTGAGCGTCCTTCCAGTCCAGTATGAAGGCCGTCAGATCAAGTTGAATGCCGCGGGCCGGGGTCAGGCGGACGCCGGTTTCGTAGTTCCACAAGGAGTCGGACTTGTAGGTCGCAAACGGTGGCGTGCCGTTGACACCGCCGTAGCGGTAGCCTTGCGAGGCCAAGGCATACCAGAGGTTGTCGCCGAATCGGTACTTGACCGTCACCTTGGGCGTGGTGCCGCTGTCCTTGCCGTCGGGCGGTGTCGAATCGGAAGGCCCACCGAACACCGTGCCGAGCGACTTGTACTTGGTGCTTGTCCTGTAGTAGCGCGCGCCAAGGCCCGCGCTCCAGCCATTGCCCAGGTTGTATTCGCCGTCGATGAACGCGGCGGTCTCCGTACCCGACAGGGTTGTGCTCAGGTCCACCAGCTTGGTCAGGCCTGGTATGCCAAAGAGATTGCCAATGGTGCCCGACTCATCCACCTGTAACGCCACGCTGCTGCCCTCACTGCGTTGGTAGAACACGCCGGCCACGAAGCTCAGCGCGCTGCCCGGCGCGTTGCTGATGCGCAGCTCTTGTGACTTGGCGTTGCTGGTGCCGTCTGCAAAGCGCGCGATCACGGGCGCCACCAGTCCCAGGGTCTTGAAGAGCTCCGTGTCGTCGCCACGGCTGCTGGTCCTGGTTTTCCAGTAGCCGGTGATGGAAGTCAGCGTCAGGCCACCAAGGTCGTAGTCCACCGTCAAGCTGCTGAAGTCGAACTTCGGCTTGGCTGTGCCCAGCGTCGGGTTGTTGTGCTCCAGCTTGTCGGCGGACGGGAAGACATACGAGGCGTCGTCCTGCTTTGTGGTCTGGGTGCTGGCCACGAGCGTGGCCGTGAGTGCCTTCACCGGCTTGAAGGTGATCAGCAGCCGGCCGCCGCGCTGGTTGACCTCATTGGCGTCCTTGGACCTGGTCGCCAGGTTGTCGATGTAGCCGGGGTCGTTGCGGTCGAACAAGACCACCCGCAGTGCGGCCCTGCCGTCGGCCAGCGGCGTGTTGACCATGCCGTACGCCGAAAGCGCCGTGCCGCCGCCTGAGACCGTGCTGCTGCCCACCTGCACCGCCGCCTCAGTGGCCTTGAGATTGGGCTTGGCAAAGAGATAGCGCGCGGCGCCGCCCAACGAACCTGAGCCGAACAACGCACCTTGCGGACCGCGCAGCACTTCAACGCGGTCCAGGTCAAACGGCAGGATGTCGACCACCAGACCCTTGCCGATGGGCGAGCCCAGTGGCACGTCCTCCAGGTAGAAGCCCGTCGGCTGCTGCTGCAAGCCGCCACCTTCGACGGCCGACTGGGTGGTCAGGCCGCGGATCGTGATGTTGTTGTTGCCCGGGTCGCCGCGATTGAGCTGCACGCCCGGCGTGAGCTTGAACAGGTCTTCCTGGTCACGGGCACCCCGGCGCTCAAGCTCGCTTCCATCCAGCACCGACACCGTGCCGGCCACGTCTCGCTGCTTCTCGACGCGCTTGTTGGCCGTGATGACGACCTTCTGGCTGCTGTCCTCCTCGGCCTTGGCGGGCGGCGCCTGCTGCGCGACCGCCGACAGCGAGACCAGCAGGCCGGCTGTGGCGAGTGCGGCACACAGCCCGGTGGGGCGGAACGGGATCACTTGCAGGGTTGTCATGGCGCAGGTCCTTCTTTCGGCGTTAGGACTGAAGACTCTGCGCCACGATAGATGTGGGAACTGCCATCGGCATTTGACCTTGCACCGAAGATTTAGGCGATCGGCACGGCGTGTCGTCCGGCTGCCGAGCTCCGCGGGTGAACCCTAGGCGCGGTCCGGGCCGCCCATGTCGCCCGAAACCAACTGCCGGTTGAACGGCGCGCGATGCTGGCGATACTCCCGCGGCGACATGCCCACATGGTTGCCAAAGGCGGCAGCAAAGCTGCTTTGGTGTTCATAGCCGACGCGCTCGGCGACCTGGGCAATCGTGAGCGTGGCCTCCAACAGCAGTTGCTGGGCCTCGCGCATCCGGCGCGCCAGGCAATAGTCGGCCATCGTCAGCCCGAAGGCCTCCTTGAAGACCGCCTTGAGCTTGTTCTGGTTGGTGCCGATGTCGTGCGCCAGATCGGCGAACAGCGGGGGTTTGCGGTAGCTGCGCTCCAGCTGCTGCAAGGCGGCGTGCGCCAGTTCGACGTCGCGCTGCCGGTTCAGCGCACTGCCGCGCAGCAGCGGCGTGTGCTGCATGGCGTCCAGGGTGTAGGCCACCAGTTCAGCCAGGCGACCGGCGTACTGCACGACCCGCATCTCGCCCTCCAGCCGCGTGTCGATGGTGTCGGCCAGCAGCGCGGCCAGTCGGTGGTCCAGCGGAAACGACGCAATGCGGCCCACCTCGGCTGAGCCGGTGACGGCGTCGCGCACCAGCGGCGGCAGGTCGCTCAGTTGCAAGCCATAGCGCTCCGGAAACGTCGCGGCGCGGAAGAGCGCGACCATGCCCTGCTGGCGCGCACCGCCTGCGATGTCCACGGTCTGCGGGCGGCCCTTGGGCAGGCATACCAGCGTCACTTCCGGGCGGTTGAAGACGAGCTGGGCCGCGCTGCCCACTTCGAACGCGACATCGCAACACAGCGAAGCACGCAGCATGATCAAGGCTTCATCCGTGTCGTAGCGCCAGCGGGCGGTGCCGGGCAGCACGCAGTTGATGACCGTCAGCAGCAGGCCCTCGTCCAGGCGGACGGTGTCGGAGGTGCCACTGCCGCCCTCGTGTACGTGCAAGGTGCGAACGCCTTGTCGTGCAAAGCGCTTGAAGCTCTTGTCGCTTGCGCCGGCCCGGAAGGCCTCCTGGTCGAAGTCCAGCGGCGACCAGGCCTTCTCAGCGGCGGTGGAACGATTGGGCATCTGGTCGGTACTCCTAAATCTCCGTGTTCACAGCCTAACTGATCAGGGCCCGCGATGGCCTATGGTTCGTACTCCATGAACGCATCACACCTGCCGGCCCGGAGCGACGCTGCGACCCTGTTGCGCAGCAGCATCGTCTGGGACAACCATGGCTGCATGCCGGTGGCCCGCCCGCACGACAGCTCCTTCTTGCCGCAGTTGCAGCGGTACCGCTCGGCTGGCTTCAGCGCCGTCATGCTCAACGTGGGCTTCGGGGACATGGGCATCGAGGACCACGTTCGCACGCTGGCTGGCCTGCGCCACTGGATCAAGGCGCGGCCCGATGAGTACCTGCTGCTGCGCAACGCTGACGACATCGAGCACGCTCACGCCACCGGCCGGCTGGCCGTCGGCTTCGACATCGAAGGTGCCAATGCGCTGGCCGACCAGCCGAGCCTGGTCTCGCTGTACTACGACCTGGGTGTGCGCTGGATGCTCCTGGCCTACAACACGAACAACCGTGTCGGCGGCGGCTGCCAGGACGAGGACAGGGGTCTGACGCCGTTCGGCCGCGAAGTCATCGCCGAGATGGAGCGCGTGGGCATGCAGGTCTGCTGCAGCCACACTGGGCACCGCACGGTGCGCGACGTCTTCGACGTGGCGACCCGTCCCGTGATCTTCTCGCACAGCAACCCCAGTGCCGTGCATCCCCACCCACGCAACATTCCCGACGACCTGATCCGCGCCTGCGCGGCCACTGGCGGCGTGGTGGGCATCAATGGCATCGGCAGCTTCCTGGGCCAGAACGACAACAGCAGCGAGACCTTTGCACGCCATGTGGACCACGTTGCGCAACTCGTCGGTGCGCAACATGTGGCGCTGGGGCTGGACTACGTCTTCGACACCCAGGAGCTGGACGACTACGTGTCCAAGATGGCGCACACGTTTCCGGCCGAGCTGGGATACGAGAAGGGCGTGCGGATGGTGGCGCCCGAGCAGTTGGAAGCGATCGTTCAGGCGCTGCAGAAGCTCGGCTACGGCGACGCGGACCTGCGCGCCGTGCTGGGGGGCAACCTGATGCGGCTGGCGCGGACGGTCTGGAAGTCTTCCGACCAGGGCTGAGGCTTTGCCCACCTGGTGCTGTTTGGGTCTGTGCAACCTGGGGTCGCGCGGACACGCCCAAGACGCGACCGACCCGCCTGCCGTCTATTGACGCATCAGCCGCCGCGCATCAGCGCCACCGTCGCATCGATGACCGCCTGCGGCTGGTCGCGGTGCGGCGAGTGGCCGCAGGCCGGCAGTTCCAGCAGCCGGGCCTGTGGCAGGCGGCGCTGCAGCGTGCGGATCTGGTCCAGCGTGCCGTATTCGTCGTCCAGGCCCTGGACGGCCAGCAGCGGGCCGGTCAGGCCGGCGATGTCGGCCTCGATGGTCCAGTGCCGGAAGGCCGGGTCCAGCCAGATGGCGTTCCAGCCGTGGAAGGCCGAGTCCGGGTCGTCGTGGTGGCGGGCCAGGCGCTGGCGCAGGTCGGTGTCGGCATAGGCCTGGCGCGCCGCGCGGATGCTGGCCAGCGACAGCTCCTCGACAAACAGGTGCGGTGCCAGCACCACCGTGCCGGCCACGCGTGGCGGGTCGTGCGCCGCATGCAGCAGTGCGATGGAGCCGCCGTCGCTGTGGCCGAACAGCCAGGGCGGCTGCGCGGCCGTGTCGACGCCCAGCGCCGCCAGCAGCGCCGGCAGCACGGCATGGGCCTGGTGGTGCATGAAGTCCGGCGCCCAGGCCTCGCCCGGCGCCCGCGGCGTCGAGCGGCCATAGCCGGGCCGCGAGTACACCAGCCCGCGCGCGCCTGCGGCGGCACACAGGCGGGCCGGGAAGTCGCGCCACATCGACACCGAGCCCAGGCCCTCGTGCAGGAAGACGACCAGCGGCGCGACTACATCGACGGCGCCGACCCAGCGGTGCTCGATGCGCAGCGGCCGGCCGTCGATGCGCAGGTCGACGAACAGGCTGTCGCTCACCGAGCGTCGCTCCAGGTAGCCCGGCGGTGGCCGGGGTCGGCCGGACGCAGCCGCGGGCTCATCCCGCCGCGCGCTCCTGGTCGCGCAGCTTGAAGCGCTGGATCTTGCCGGTGGCCGTCTTGGGCAACTCCGGCACAAACGCGATCTGGCGCGGGTACTTGTAGGGCGCCAGGCGGTCCTTGACGAAGGCCTTGAGCTCGGCCTCGTCCGCGCTGGCGCCGGCCTTCAGCACGACGAAGGCCTTGGTCTTGGTCAGGCCCTCGGCATCCTCGATGCCGATCACCGCCGCCTCCAGCACCGCCGGGTGCTGCACCAGCGTGGCCTCGACCTCGAACGGGCTGACCCAGATGCCGCTGACCTTGAGCATGTCGTCGCTGCGGCCGGCATAGGTGTAGCTGCCGTCGTCGGCATTGCGCACGTACTTGTCGCCGCTGCGGGTCCAGCCGCCCTGGAAGGTCTCCAGCGTCTTGGCCCGGTTGCCCCAGTACATCATCGCGGCCGAAGGGCCCTGGATGAACAGGTCGCCGGGCTCGCCGTCGGCCACATCGCCGCCGCCCTCGGCGCGCAGCTCCGCGGTGTAGCCCGGCACCGGCCAGCCCGAGCTGCCGTAGCGCACCCGGCCCGGCGCGTTGGACAGGAAGATGTGCAGCATCTCGGTCGAGCCGATGCCGTCGATGATGTCGACGCCGTAGTGGCGACGGAAGCGCTCGCCGATGTCCGCCGGCAGTGCCTCGCCGGCCGACGACGCCATGCGCAGCGCCACCGCGTCGCGCGGCGGCAGCCCGGGGTGGGCCAGCATGCCGGCATAGCCGGTGGGCGCACCGAAGAAGACGGTGGGCCGGGCGCCGGCCTGTGGCGCGGTGTCACCGGTCCAGCGCCGGAACACCGCCTCGGGCGTCGGCCGCTCGGCCAGCAGCACGGTCGTGGCGCCCACGCTCATCGGGAAGCTCAGGCCGTTGCCCAGGCCGTAGGCGAAGAACAGCTTGGCCGCGGAGAAGCAGATGTCCGCCTCGTTGAGGCCCAGCACGCCGCGGCCGTACAGCTCGGCCGTCCAGTAGGCATTGGCCTGCGCATGGACCGTGCCCTTGGGCCGGCCGGTGGAGCCGGAGGAATAGAGCCAGAAGCCGGGGTCATCCGCGCCGGTCGGGGCGGCGCGGACGGCCGGCTCATGGGCGGCAACAAAGGCCTCGAAGTCGACCTCGGACGGATGCAGCGGCGCCACCGGCCTCGACACCACCACCTTGCGCACTTCATGGTCGGACTTGACCATGGCCGCGGTCAGGGCCGGCAGCAAGGCGCCCGACACCAGCGCGGCCTGGGCCCGCGAATGCTCCAGCATGTAGGCATAGTCGTCCGCGGTCAGCAGCGTGTTGACCGCCACCGGTACGACGCCGGCATGGATGGCGCCGAGAAAGGCCACCGGCCAGTCGTTGACGTCCTGCATCAGCAGCAGCACCCGCTCCTCGCGCCGGATGCCCAGCGCCCGCAGGCCGGCGGCCACGCGCCGCACCCGGTCGGCAAGCGCGCCATAGCTCAGCGTGCCCGCTTCGTCGATGAAGGCGGTCTTGTCCGGGCGGCCGGCGTTCAGGGCCAGCAGATGGGCCGCGAAGTTGAAGCGGGCCGGCGGTGCGGCGACGGTGGCGGTCATGGCGACATTCCTTGCGGCAGAACGGTTGCGTGGGTCGGCCGGATGCAGTATTGTGCAGGCAGCACGTTAGTTCCCGAACCCATTCATGTCAAGCACTATTCTGCATGTTGCGCCGCTTGGGCAACCGCCTCGATCTTCGGCAGATGCCTCCGGCGCCACGGCTGCTGCGGGGTCCGACCCGGTGAAGCATCCGTTTCTGGAGTCTCTGGGCGATCGTGTGCGCGCACTTCGTTCGCGTCGCGGCATGACCCGCAAGGCGCTGGCCCAGGCCGCCGATGTGTCCGAGCGGCACCTGGCTAATCTGGAGTACGGCGTCGGCAATGCATCCATCCTGATCCTGCTGCAGGTGTCGCAAGCCCTGCAATGCTCGCTGGCCGAGCTGCTCGGCGACATGACGACCCAGTCGCCGGAGTGGCTGCTGATCCGCGAGCTGCTCGAACACAAGGACGAGGCGGCGCTGCGACGGGCCCGGGTCGCCATCGGCGAGCTCTACGGCACCGGTGGCGCACCGGGCCAGGCGGCGGGTGTCCGCAGCTCGCGCATCGCCCTGGTCGGGCTGCGCGGTGCCGGCAAGTCCACGCTGGGCCGGCTGCTGGCCGACGACCTGGGCTTCCCGTTCATCGAGCTGAGCCGCGAGATCGAGGCGTTTGCCGGCTGCAGCGTGGGCGAGATCCAGGCCCTGTACGGGCAGAACGCCTACCGCCGCTACGAGCGCCGGGCGCTGGAGGAGACGGTGCAGCTGTATCCAGAGGCGGTGATCGCTGCGCCCGGCGGGCTGGTGTCGGACGCCGCCACGTTCAACCAGCTGCTCAGCCACTGCACCACCGTGTGGCTGCGGGCATCTCCGGAGGACCACATGCGGCGCGTGGCGGCCCAGGGCGACCTGCGCCCGATGGCCGCCAGCCGCGAGGCCATGGACGACCTGAAGAGCATCCTGGCCGGCCGTGCGGCCTTCTATTCCAAGGCCGACCACCAGCTGGACACCAGCGCCCAGGCGCTGGAGCCGACCTTTCTGGCCCTGCGCGGCCTGGTACGCGAGGCGCTGCAGCTGAGTGCATGAATTAAAATGCAATTTTTGGGTTGCGCGGCGACATGACAGGCACTATCATGCATGTCATTCATCAACCCATGCCGCCCGCCCAGGCCGACACCGAGAACCCGCCATGAGCCACAGCAACCGCGTCGACTACCAGACCGACCCGTCCCGCTACCGCCACTGGAAGCTGAGCTTCGAAGGCCCGGTGGCCACTCTCGGCGCCGACTTCGACGAGAACGCCGGCCTGCGCCCCGGCTACAAGCTCAAGCTCAACAGCTACGACCTGGGCGTGGACATCGAGCTGAACGACGCGCTCAACCGCATCCGCTTCGAGCACCCGGAGGTGCGCACCGTCGTGCTCACCAGCCTGAAGGACAAGGTCTTCTGCTCGGGCGCCAACATCTTCATGCTCGGCGTGTCCAGCCATGCCTGGAAGGTGAACTTCTGCAAGTTCACCAACGAGACGCGCAATGGCATGGAGGACTCGTCGAAGCACTCGGGACTGAAGTTCCTGGCCGCCGTCAATGGCGCCTGCGCCGGCGGCGGCTACGAGGTGGCGCTGGCCTGCGACGAGATCATCCTGGTGGACGACCGCTCCAGCTCGGTGAGTCTGCCCGAGGTGCCGCTGCTGGGCGTGCTGCCCGGCACCGGCGGCCTGACCCGGGTCACCGACAAGCGCCGCGTGCGCCACGACCTGGCCGACATCTTCTGCACCAGCGTCGAGGGCGTGCGCGGCCAGAAGGCAGTGGACTGGCGCCTGGTGGACGCCGTCGCCAAGCCGGCGCAGTTTGCGGCCCGGGTGCAGGAGCGCGCCCTGCAGCTGGCCGAGCGCAGCGACCGCCCGGCCGGCGCCCGGGGCGTGGCGCTGACGCCGCTGGCCTGCACCGTCGAGCCGGACGCGCTGCGCTACGACTACGTCACGGTCCAGATCGACCGCAGCCGCCGCGTGGCCACCTTCACCGTCCGGGCACCTGCCGCGCCGGTGGCGGCCGACATCGCCGGCATCGAGGCCGCGGGCGCCGCCTGGTATCCGCTGGCGCTGGCACGCGAGCTGGACGACGCCATCCTGGCTATGCGCACCAATGAGCTGGACATCGGCACCTGGCTCATCAAGACCGAAGGCGACGCCGACGCCGTGCTGGCGGCCGACGCCGCGCTGCTGGCGCACCGCGACCACTGGTTCGTGCGCGAGACCATCGGCGCGCTGCGCCGCGCCTTCAGCCGCCTGGACGTCAGCAGCCGCAGCCTGTTTGCGCTGATCGAGCCGGGCTCGTGCTTTGCCGGCAGCTTCTTGGAGCTGGCCCTGGCCTGCGACCGCAGCTACCAGCTGGCCCTGCCGGACGACACCGCGCGGGCGCCGACCATCACCGTGGGCGATGCCAACTTCGGCCTGTACCCGATGGCCACCGGCGAGAGCCGGCTGCAGCGGCGGTTCTACGACGAGGCACCCGCCATGGAGGCGGTGCGGGCCCGGGCCGGCCAGGCGCTGGACGCCGACGCCGCCCATGCCCTGGGCCTGGTGACCGCCAACCCGGACGACATCGACTGGGACGACGAGGTGCGCATCGCCATCGAGGAGCGCGCAGCGATGAGCCCGGATGCGCTGACCGGCCTGGAGGCCAACCTGCGCTTCAACGGCCGCGAGAACATGGTCACCCGCATCTTCGGCCGCCTCACCGCCTGGCAGAACTGGATCTTCCAGCGCCCCAACGCCGTGGGCGAAAAGGGCGCGCTCAAGGTCTACGGCAAGGGCGACAAGGCCGCCTTCGACTGGAATCGCGTCTAACCGCTCCATCTACCCAACCGAATCGAGACCATCGCCATGAGCACCATCGACTACAGCCAGAAGATCCCCAACAACGTCAACCTGTCGGAGGACCGCACGCTGCAACGCGCGCTGGAGCAGTGGCAGCCGAACTTCCTGTCCTGGTGGGGCGACATGGGGCCGGAGGGCTCGCAGAATTTCGACGTCTACCTGCGCACCGCCGTCAGCGTGGACCCGCAGGGCTGGGCCCAGTTCGGCCACGTCAAGATGCCGGACTACCGCTGGGGCATCTTCCTCAACCCGGGCGACGCCAACCGCGAGATCCACTTCGGCGACCACAAGGGCGAGCGCGCCTGGCAGGACGTGCCCGGCGAGTACCGCGCCAACCTGCGCCGCATCATCGTCACCCAGGGCGACACCGAGCCCGCGTCGGTCGAGCAGCAGCGCCACCTCGGCCTGACCTGCCCCAGCCAGTACGACCTGCGCAACCTGTTCCAGGTCAACGTCGAGGAAGGCCGCCATCTGTGGGCCATGGTCTACCTGCTGCACAAGCACTTCGGACGCGACGGCCGCGAGGAGGCCGAGGCGCTGTTGCAGCGCCGCAGCGGCGAGGAGGACAACCCGCGCATCCTGCAGGCCTTCAACGAGAAGACGCCGGACTGGCTGAGCTTCTTCATGTTCACCTACTTCACCGACCGCGACGGCAAGTTCCAGCTCTGCGCACTGGCCGAGAGCAGCTTCGACCCGCTGGCGCGCACGACCAAGTTCATGCTGACGGAGGAGGCGCACCACATGTTCGTCGGCGAGAGCGGCGTGTCGCGCGTGATCCAGCGCACCGTCAACGCCATGAACGAGCTCAAGACCGACGATCCGGCCAAGCTGCGCGAGGCCGGCGTGATCGACCTGCCGACGCTTCAGCGCTACCTGAACTTTCACTTCAGCGTCACCGTGGACCTGTTCGGCGCGGACGAGTCCAGCAACGCCGCGACCTTCTACTCCACCGGCCTGAAGGGCCGCTACGAGGAAGGCAAGCGCAGCGACGACCACCAGCTGCGCGGCCAGACCTACCGGGTGCTCAACATCGCCGACAGCAAGCTGGTCGAGAAGGAGGTGCCGATGCTCAACGCCTTGAACGAGGTGCTGCGCGACGACTACATCAAGGACAGCGTGGCCGGCATCGAGCGCTGGAACCGGGTCATCGACAAGGCTGGCATCCCGTTCCGGCTCAAGGTGCCGCACAAGGCCTTCCACCGCAACATCGGCACGCTGGCCGGTGCCAAGGTGTCGCCCGAGGGCCAGGTCGTCAGCGCCGCCGAGTGGGCGGCCCGCGCCGGCGACTGGCTGCCCACCGCCGAGGACCGCGCTTATGTGACGAGCCTGATGGGGCGGGTGGTGGAACCCGGCAAGTTCGCCAACTGGATCGCGCCGCCGGTGATGGGCATCAATCGCCAGCCGGTGGACTTCGAATACGTCCGATTCAATTGATCCCTGCGGCGGGTGTGCCGAGGAGAGAGACGACATGAACGCGCCCGCCGAAGCCGCCGTCATCAAGCAGCACCTGATCGACCCCGAGATCTGCATCCGCTGCAACACCTGCGAGTCGATCTGCCCGCGCGGCGCCGTCACCCACGACGCCCGCAACTACGTGGTCGACCCCGACAAGTGCGACTGGTGCAACGACTGCATCTCGCCCTGCCCCACCGGCAGCATCGACAACTACCGCACGATGCCGCGGGTGCGGGCGTACAGCGTGCAGGACCAGCTCGGCTGGGACGAGTTGCCCGCCGAGCTGTCGCCGGCGGAGCTGGCCGACACCGGTGCCGGCACCGGTGTCGTTGCGGGCGCCGACGCCGACGCCCCGGCGGCTGCACCGCAGCACGCCGCTGCGGCCGAGCCGGCCGGGAGCGGCACAGGCTTCAGCAGCGGCGCCTACAGCGCCACGCTGCCACCCTGGTCGGCCGCGCATGCCTATACCAACCTCTACGGCCCCAAGGCGGCGCAGAAGTCCGTCACCGCCACGGTCACCGGCAATGTGCGCGTGACCGAGGTCGGCAGCGACTACGACACCCACCATGTCGTGCTGGACTTCGGCGCCATGCCCTTCCCGGTGCTGGAGGGCCAGAGCATCGGCATCCTGCCGCCGGGCACCGATGCCGGTGGCCGGCCGCACCATGCGCGGCAGTACAGCGTGGCCAGCCCGCGCAACGGCGAGCGGCCGGGCTACAACAACCTGTCGCTGACCATCAAGCGGGTGCTGGAGGACCACGACGGCCGCCCGGTGCGCGGCGTGGCCAGCAACTACATGTGCGACCTGAAGGTAGGCGACAAGGTCGAGGTCATCGGCCCCTTCGGCAGCAGCTTCCTGATGCCCAACCATGCGGGCAGCCACGTCGTGATGATCTGCACCGGCACCGGATCGGCGCCGATGCGGGCCATGACCGAATGGCGGCGGCGGCAGCGCAAGGCCGTTGCGGCCGGCTCCGACGACAGCAAGGCCGATGGCGGCCGGCTGCTGCTGTTCTTCGGCGCCCGCACCAAGGAGGAGCTGCCCTACTTCGGGCCGCTGCAGAACCTGCCCCGGGACTTCATCGACATTCACTTCGCGTTCAGCCGTACGCCCGGCCAGCCCAAGACCTATGTGCAGGACGCCATGCGCGAGCACAGCGCCGAGCTGGCACGGCTGCTGGCGGACGGGCAGGCGCACTTCTACGTCTGCGGGCTGAAGGCCATGGAGGAGGGCGTGGTGCAGGCCCTGCGCGACATCGCCAAGAATGCGGGGCTGGATTGGGACACCACCGCCGCCGCGCTCAAGCGTGAGGGCCGGCTGCACCTGGAGACGTATTGATGACAAGTGACTCGGCACTCGACCTGCGCGCCGCACCCACCCTGGTGGTGGGCGCCGGCCTGATGGGCATCGGCATCGTGCAGGTGGCCGCCCAGAGCGGCCATGCGGTGCTGCTGTTCGACACCCGCGACGGCGCGGCCGCCCAGGCCCGGGCCCGGCTGCAGGACACGCTGGACGGCCTGGTGGCCAAGGGCAAGCTGGCGGCCGACCAGGCCGCCGCGGCGATGGCCCGCATCCGCCCGATCGGCAGCCTCCGCGAGGCCGCCGACTGCACGCTGGTGGTCGAGGCCATCGTCGAGAACCTGGCCGCCAAGCGCGCGCTGTTCGCCCAACTCGAGGACATCGTCTCCGAGCGCTGCGTGCTGGCCACCAACACCAGTTCGATCAGCGTCACCGCCATCGCCAACGGCCTGAAGCATCCCGGCCGGCTGGTGGGCATGCACTTCTTCAACCCGGTGCCGCTGATGAAGCTGGTCGAGGTGGTGCACGGCCTGCACACCGCCCCGGCGGTGGCCGACGCCATCTACGAGCTGAGCCGCGTCTGGGGCAAGGTGCCGGTGCATGCCAGGAGCACGCCGGGCTTCATCGTCAACCGCATCGCCCGGCCCTTCTATGCCGAGGCGCTGGCGCTGCTGCTGGAGCAGGCCCTGGCGCCCAACGCCCTGGATGCCTGCCTGAAGGCCGCCGGCTTCCGCATGGGGCCTTGCGAGCTGATGGACCTGGTGGGCCACGACACCAACTTCGCGGTCACCTGCTCGGTCTACGACGCCAACTTCCAGGACAAGCGCTACCTGCCGTCGCTGCTGCAGCGCGAGATGGTCGACGGCGGCCTGCTCGGCCGCAAGAGCGGGCGCGGTTTCTATGCCTACCCGGCGGGTGCGCCGGCGCTGCCGGCGCTGAACCTGGCGCCGCCGGCGCCGGCGGCCACCGTTACCGTGCATGGCGACGGCCCTCTGGCCGATGCGCTGGAGGCCGCTGCCACGCAAGCGCTGCAGCCCCAGGGCTGGGGCCCGGCCCGCGAGCGCGACAGCCGCTGGACCGGCCTGGCCGTCGACGGCGCACGGCTGGTGCTGACCGACGGCCGCACGGCGCAGGCCATGGCGGCGCAGCTGGCCGCGCCGGACACCGCCGTCTTCGACCGACCCATGCAGTGGCCGGCGGTGCCGGGCGGCGCGCTGGCCTATGCCGTCAGCGCCGGCGCATCGGACACCTGGCGCGCCCAAGCACCGGCCTGGCTGGCGGCGCTGGGCTTTGCGCCGCTGGCCATGGCCGACGCCCCCGGCCTGGTGGTGGCGCGCACCATCGCCATGCTGGTCAACGAGGCGTCCGACGCCGTGCTGCAGGGCGTGTGCACGCCCGACGGCGCGAACAGCGCGATGAAGCTCGGCGTGTCCTACCCGGCCGGCCCGTTCGAGTGGCTGCAGCGCTGGGGCGTGGCCGGCGTGATGGGCGTGCTCGATGCGCTGGACGCCCACCACCGCGGCGAGCGCTACCGCATCAGCCCCTGGCTGCGCCGGCAGGCGGCATGAAGTTCGCCGAGTTCCACCCCGGCCAGGTGATCCAGGCCGGCCCGTACCGGGTCGACGAGGCCGAGGTGCTGGATTTCGCACGGCGCTGGGACCCCCAGTGGTTCCATGCCGACCCGGCCGCCGCCGGCGCGGGCCGCTTCAACGGCCTGATCGCCAGCGGCTGGCACACCTGCAGCATCGCCATGCGGCTGGCGGTGGACACGGCCCTGGCCGGCAGCGAGTCCTTCGCCTCGCCCGGCATCGCCGGCATCCGTTGGCCCCATCCGGTGCGCCCGGGCGATGCACTGTCGCTGACCGCCACCGTCATCGAGACCCGCCGCTCGCGCACCCAGCCCGGGCTGGGCATCCTGCGCTGGCGCTGGCAGCTGTTCAACGCCGCCGGCGCCGAGGTGCTGGACCTGGAGGCGACCAGCCTTTTCGACCTGGATCCGGCGCCGGCCTGATGGCGCCGGCCGGATGGCAAGGTCAGGGTCTCGGCTGCGGACGCCGGACTACCTGGGCACGGCTTCGGCCACCCGGCCGCGCAGACGCGCGACCATGAAGGACGACGCGTCGCCGACGTGCCGGCGCACCAGCGCCTCGGCCTGCTCGCCCTGGCCGGCGACGATGGCATCCAGGATGCGTTCGTGCTGGTCCCAGACGTCGCGCGGCTTCTCGTCGCGCATCAGCACCTCGCCCATCACGCGCTGGGCATAGGCCAGGTGGGCCTCCATCGCCGGCGCCACCAGCGGGTTGCCCGACAACTCGTAAAGGAAGCCGTGGAACTTCAGGTCCGCGGCGAT
>JBJXHB010000330.1:0-4912 GCA_046160725.1 Aquabacterium sp. | reverse complement strand
CGTGCCGCCGCCGCCGCCGCCGCCACCGCCGCTGGGGGCGATGGCGGCAGCGGCCACGGCTCCGTTGCCGCCGGCGCCGCCGCCGCCCCAGACCTCAACCTCGACCTGGGCCGCCGAGGGATCCTTGGTCCAGGTGCCGCTGGCGGTGAACACGGTCACCTTCGGCGAGGACAGGGCCGCGCCATCGCTGCCATGGACCGCCGCCCAGTCGGTGCCGGCCACATGACCGCTGCCGGTGGTCAGCCGCGCCCAGCCCAGGATGGTCTGGCGGTTGGCGCTGACCGGCGCGGTGGCCGCCACGAAATGCCCGGCGACATAGGTGCCGGTGGTCGGGATCGACGCCGCGGAGACCACCGTGGCGGACTTGATCCGGCCGTACAGCGCATCCGCGGGATCGCTGGTTTCGACCACATGCAGCCAGCCGGCGCCGCCCGGCTCCACCGTGCCGACGCCGCGATTGCTGGTGGAGAACCCCACCGCCACGGGATCGCCGTGCAGCGTATTGCCGGTGACGATGTTGCGCACCACGCCCACCTGGCGCACCGCGGTGGCCACGTTGCGAAACGCGTTGTCGGACACCACGAAGCCCGAGCAGCCGGATAGCAGCAGCCCGACCAGCCCGGTGGCCGAGCTCCAGGTGCCGCCGGTGCCGCGCGTGGCGGCGCGGAACATCGGGTCGCCATCGATCTCGTTGTGGCGCACCAGCACGCGATGCGCACCGTTCGGCGGTCCCTGGATCGCGGCCGTGCCGAAGTCAACCAGGCGGTTGCCCTCGATGGTCAGGCCGTCATAGTCCATGTCGCGCGTGGTGACGGGGCTATAGGTGTTGGTGTTGAACAGGATGGCGTGCGGGCCGCTGGTCTGGATGGTGTTGCCGGCGATGCGGCAGTTGCGGAAGGACGGGTTGAGCAGGATGCCCATGGTGTTGAGCTGGGCCTCGCTGACCGGCCCGTTGTAGAAGCCGCTGCCGTCGCCGTTGTCGCCGACCCAGAGGCCCTGGGAGCCATAGCCCCAGTCCGACATGGCGGAGACCGCGGGCAGGGTGCGCACCAGGTGATTGCCCGAAATCTCGTTCCAGTAGCCGGCCGGGGCCGCCACGGTGGGGCTGGTGCTGTTGCTGGCATAGAACGTGCCGCTGCCGGCGCCGTACAGCGAGGTGACCGCGCCGGTGCCAGGCGCCGGCTCGCCCGGGGCAGCCGCACCGCCGCCGGCATTGCGCGCCCCGCCCTCGATCCAGATGTAGAACTGTACCGCGGTGCGCGAGTTCGGCTCCGGGCGCTGGAAGACGTCGGCGACGATGTTGTTGGTGATGCGCAGGGCGAATTGCGGCGTCTGGCCCTGGGGGTCGACCACGGCCGGCGACAGCACCCGGATGCCGGTCCCCATGATGCGGCGCAGCACGTTGCCGGTGATCACGACTGACTTGCAGCCCAGGGCGGCGATGCCCTGGCTTTCGGAGATGGTGTTGTTGGCGATCACCACGCCGGAGCGCAGCGGCGCGGCGCCGAACGAGTCGGCATGGGCCGAGATGGCGTCGTCATTGGCGCCGACGATCACGTTTTCCGCGATCACCACGTTGCCGCTGTCCCAGACGCCGATGCCGTCGGCCACGGTGCGATAGACCCGGCAGCCGCGCACGCTGACCTGGTCGCTGTACAGGATGACCATGCCCATGCCGCGCGAATGCATGAACTCGCAGTCATGCACGGAAAGGTTGGTGCCGGACATGCGCAGCATCTGCGCGCCGGCACTGGGCGCCACATCGGCGCGGCCGCGGATGGTCAGGTCGCGCAGGTGGAAGTCGTTCAGCGGCAGCCAGCCCGCCGTGCCGGTGATCGCATTGCTGATGCCGTCGCCGCCGATGGCGTTGATCGCATCGTCGATGAACAGCACCGTCCGGCCACGCCCGGCGCCGCGCAGCACCACGTTCGACCGAGGGATCAGCAATGCCACCGAGACGTCCAGGCGATAGGTGCCGGGCGGCAGGAAGACCTCGCCACCACGGGGCTTGGCGGCGGCGGCGTCGATCGCGTTCTGCAGGGTGATGACGTCGTTGGTCACCCCGTCGCCGCGCGCGTTGAAATCCAGCGCGTTCACCCGGTCCGCCGCCCGCAAGGCCAGCGAGCGGCTGCGCGGGCTGCCGGTGGCGATGACGTTGAGGTTCGACGCGTTGGTGGAGGGCAGGGTAGCCTGGTCCACCAGGAGCGTGCCGTCCTGGATCTTGAGCCCGGCGCCGATATTGACCGGCTCGGGTCCGCCGGGAAAGACGCCGACGCGGCCGAGCAACTTGCCCGATGCCAGGGTCAGGCGCGGCTGCATCGGCTCGCGCAGGGCGCCCACCGTGGTGGCATAGGACTCGCCCTCGCGCTCGATCAGGGCGAGGTCGGTGTCGATGGTGGTCAGCGTCTGCGGAAGTTCGCTCAACGTGGGCATGCTGTGTCCTCGCGTGCTTGGAGAGGGACAAGGAAGGCCAGGGCTCTGCCCTGGACCCGCTGGGGCCTGAGGCCCCAGACCCCCATCCGTTTGAAGCGCCTTCGGCGCCTTATGGTTGAGGGTGCAGGGGTCTCGGACCCCTGCTGGGGTCCAGGGGCAAAGCCCCTGGCCTTGCCTCAGGCCACGGCCACCCAGCCCGTAGGCCCGGTGCCGGTCTGCTTGATCCAGAAGGTGGCGCCCGCGCCCCCGTCCAGATTGCGGTAGTCCGAGCCCGGCGACGCGCTGACCACGCTCTGTGGCGAGCCGCGGCCGATCGACGAGGTGGCGCCGATGGCCTCGCTGCCATTGGCCAGGCGGAGCCGACCGGTGCCGCGCGGACGCAGGGTGAGATCGCCATTGCCGGCGCTGCGCAGCGTGGTGGTGCCGCTGGCATCGGGTGACAGGTAGTCCGGCAGGGCGAAGCGCCCGGCGCGCCACATGCCCCAGGTGGCGATCCATTCGACATCGCCATCGGTGGCCACCGTGAGGTCGCCGCGCGTCCAGTTCTCCAGCAGCGGATTGCTGCCGGCGCGTGCGAAGGTCACTACGGTGTTGCAGCGCACCAGCAGGGTGCGTTCCTCCGGCAGCGGCGGGGCGGCATAGCCAGTAGCGGTGGCACCGCTGCCATTGCCGCTGATGGTCACGGGGATGGTGGTGCCGACCGGGCCATAGCCCGCGCCATAGGCGGTGACGACGATGCCGATCACCTGGCCGGCGGAGATCACCGCCTGTGCGGTGGCGCCGCTGCCGGTGCCGCCGACGGCCACGCTGGCCGCGGTGTAGCCGCTGCCGCCGCTGGTCACCCGCACGAAGCTGAGCCGTCCGGCCCAAGCCGCCTGGGTGCTGCCGATGATCGACTGCACGCCGGAGGGTGCCGCGGTGATCATGACACTGTCGGCGATGTCCGGGACCACCAGGGTCTGGCGGCCGTCGAACAGGATCGGGTTGATGATGAAGCGCGCGGTGAAGTCGTGGCGGTTGCCGCGCACGATGACGCTGTCGGTCTCCGCGCGCAGGCACTGGGCGACGGCGCGCCCGGTGAAGTCGTTGTCCGCGACAACACAGTTGCGCGGCCCGTCGCGCAGCCACACACCTTCGCCGGTGCCGGACATGGCGATGCGGTTGGAGGTGATCGCCAGGTTCGAACAAGCGATGCCGAAGTTCTGGCCCAGGCTGTCGGTCTCCACGTTGGTGGCGCAGATGCCGAAGATGGTGAACTCGGCGAGCTGGTTGTCGGCCACGCGCAGATTGGTGCTGCCGCCGCAATTGATGCCGTAGCCATGGCCGAGGATGGCGTTCTGGCTGAAGTCGCTGTCGATGGCGCCGCCGCAATCGATGCCGTACAGCGCCGTGCCGGTGATGGTGTTCGCCGCGACCCGGCTGGAGGCGACATTGGCCAGGATGCCAGCGCCGCTATTGCTCATGGTGCCGTTGTCCGACAGCAGGTTGCCCTGGATCAGCAAGGCGCGGCCGGCGGCGGCGATGCCATAGATCGTGTTGTCGTGACAGATATTGCCTGCCACCACGATGCCGACGGCGTCCGGGAAGGCATTGCCCCAAACCGGCGGATCGGTGTTGGGAACATTGAAGTTGCCGACCGCGATGCCGCGCTGGTTGGCCCAGGCGCGGTTGCCGGTGACCTGGGCCAGGCGCACGCGCTGGACCCGGGCGGCATCGTTGAAGTCGATATTGAAGCCGTATTTCGCGTTGTCATGTGCGCGGCAGTCGCTGACCAACACCCCGGCACAGGCCTGGGCCCAGAGCCCGTGCACCGTGTTGCCGGCGAAGCGGCAGTCGCGGATGACATGGCGCGACAGGGTGGGGTCCGACGCCTGGAGCACCAGGCCACTGCCGAGCACCGCGCCGCTGGCATTGAGGAACTCGCAGCGATGCAGATCCGAGCTGGTGCAGGCGGCGGTGAGCAGCACGCCCCAGCTATCCACCGAGACGGCGGCGCGATTGGCATCGAAGGTGACGCCATCGGCGCGGAACCCCGGTGCCTGGACCGAGATCCAGGCACCGTTGCCGGCCTGGCTGCCGCGCTTGAGCATCGACAGGCCGGGCGTGCCCAGCAGCACCGTGTTCGGCTGGGTGATGGTCCACTGCCCGTCGATGCGATAGGTGCGCGGGCCCAGCCGCACCGGACGGCCCGAGCCGATGGCGGCGGCAAAGGCACCGGTGTCGTCGGTGATGCCGTCGCCGACCGCGCCAAAACTCTCGGGCCCCACGGCATCGGCGAGCAAGGCCGCCAGAGTGCGCGACGTGATGGTGCCGGCAGCGGTGGCCGAACCGGCGGACAGGTTGGTGGCCCCGGTCAGGGTGCCGACCGGCAGCGCCGACAACACGCTGCCGGACAACGAAAGCCCAGTTCCCACCGCGATCGGTTGCGGCGCGCCCAGCCCGTCGCTGCGGCCCAGAAGGCCGGCCGGCAGGGTGATCT
>JBJXHB010000329.1:0-5162 GCA_046160725.1 Aquabacterium sp. | reverse complement strand
GTACGTCGCCCATCACAACCGCAACCCAAAGCCGTTCATCTGGACCAAGAGCGCTCGCGACATCCTGCAGAAGGTCATTCGCGCCAACTCCCGGTTAAGCAACAAACAGAACGAAACACTGCACTAGCGGCCCGGTGCGGCCTGCGCCTGCCAGGCCTCGATGCGCGGCAGCAAGACCTGCCGGCGTAGCAGGCTCTCGGCCGACCAGACGTCCTCGCGCTCGTAGTACTCGGCAAAGACGCGTGCGCCGGGCGGAAGCGTGACCCAGGGCTGCCGCGACGCGGTGAAGATGTGGACGTCTGGGGGCAGGATGTCCGGGTCGTCGAGCGTGCCGACGCGGACGAACCGCGTGATCGGCCCCGCGCCCGCATAGTGGCTCCACACCGCGACCTTGCAGGCCGGGCAACGCGCGATCCGCTGCCCGAGGCCGCTCTCCGACGGTGTGTCGATCATCTCGGGCTCGACACCCAGGCTGGTGACGCGATCCGACTCGATCATGGCGTTCAGCGCAAAGGCAGTGCCCGTCTCGCGCTGGCACCAGCGGCAGTGGCAGCAGTGGACCACCAGCGGCGCGCTGGACATGCGGTAGCGGACGGCCCGGCAGGTGCAGCCGCCTTCGGCTGGAAAGGACGATGGGGGGGTCATGTCGGTCGGTGGTGCTCCGTCGGGGTGATCGGGTTCAGCGCCGCAGCCAGGCATCGCGGCTCAGCACGTGCGTGGGCAACGCCTCGCCATACCAGGTCTCGATGCCCCGGTACCGCATGCCCAGCCGGTCCATCACCCGTGCCGATGCCGCGTTGTCGATGTCGCGCACCGCGATCAGCTCCGGCGCCGCGAGGTCGTCGAAGGCGAAGCCGGCCATGCGGGACGCCGCCTCGCTGGCCAGGCCCTGGCGCCAGTAGTCCGGGTGCAGGCGCCAGCCGATCTCCAGCGGGTTGCTTTTCAGGGTCGAAAGGTCGGCCGGCAGATCAGCCTGCTGTCGGGCGTACTGGATGCAGCCTGCGCCGGCCACCCGCCCGCTGGCCGGGTCGATGAAGGCCCACCAGCTGATGCCCCAGGCCGTCCAGCAGCGCTGGACGCGCGCGATGCCGGCAGCCGTCTGCTCGCGCGTCTCCGGTTGGCCGCTGATGTAGCGCATCACCTCCGGGAGCTGGTTCATCGCATGCAGGCCGTCGAGATGCCGCTCGGCGAACGGCTCCAGGCGCAGGCGCGCCGTGTGCAGGATGGTCATGGCGGCCTCGGTGCGCTGTCGGATCGGTTAGGCCCACATGTCGCTGACGCACTTGCCGTCCCGCGGCAGGTCCTCGAACTTGTCCAGGCCGTCGAAATGGTCGATCGGCACCCGGGCCACGGCATCGGGCTCGGTCAGGCGGAGATTGACGGCGATCCGGGTCCTGCCGTCCTCGCCGGGCTGCCTGGCGCGCCAGTAGGCCACGCAGCCGCAGGACGGGCAGAAGTGGAACGCGATCGCCTTGCCGCGGACATAGGGCGTCGTCGGGCCGGCGACGGTGATCCCCTCGCCGTCGAAGTCATAGATCCAGAGGACGCCGTACCGCCGGCACACCGTGCAGTTGCAGGCGGTCGCGCCCTCGGGCAGCACGGGATGCGTCCAGGTCCAGTGGACCGCGCCGCAGTGACAGGAGCCTTGGAGCATGGTGGTGCCTTTCTCAATGGTTGCGTATGGAAGCCTTGCATCGCTCGGGCGGCCAGCCCGCCTCGGCAGCTATGTGGGGCCGCGGCGCACCTCTGCAGCCAGTCGGTCCAGGTTCTGCTCGTTGGCCACGGCGACAAAGGCCGCCAGTGCCTGGTAGTGCTCGGGCGTTTCGAAGGTCTGTCGCCAGGCGACCTCGGTGCCATCACCGCTGGGCGTCAGGACCAACGTCAGATGGAAGTGATGACCGTTGAGGTGCTCGATCTCGAAGACCTGGTCCGGGACGATGCGCGTGAACCGGCTCTCGTTCGGATAGCGCTGGCCGTCCGGCCCCTGCATGGTCAGCAGCCATCGGCCGCCGTCCCGGAACTCGAACAGCTCGATCGTGTTGGTGAACCCATCCGGCCCCCACCACCGCTCGACCCTTCTCGGGTCGCGCATGGCCGCGAACACCTCCGCCGGCGTGGCCGCAATGACCCTGCTGCGGGCGTCCGAGCGGGCATCGAGTGCTTGCATCTTCAACCTCCTTCATCACCGCGCACAGGCCCGGTGGGCGGCTCAACTTTCGCACACCGCGCTGACGACAGCACGGGCCGCGCTGCGCCTGGGCTCAGCCGATCAGCAGGGCCACCACCACCATGGCCTTGCGCGCAAGGTGGCAGGCCGTCAGGACATGCGCCTTGATGCCCGGCCCGTCCAGCGCGACGGTTGGCGCGGGCGGCCGAGCGATCGGGCCGAGCCGTCCTCAGCCGAGGGGCGTGGCCTCAGACATGGCGGACCCATTCGCGGATGAGCGCCGCAAATGCGGCCTCGCGGGCCTTGAAGTCAGCCGCGCTGGCGAACCTCACGATGGCGCGGTCGCTGCCCAGCCACTTCAGCATGCCCTCGGGGTCGTCGACCTTCAGGCTGCCGGGCGCCATGGCGCGGACCTTGGCGCCGAGATGCAGGATGACACTGAAGCCATCCTTCTCCCGCAGGTTCGTCGTGGCGAAGTACTCGCCCGTGCGGAAGCTCGGCGCGTTCCACTTCACGCCTTCCTTGACCCCCGGGTCGGCGGCCAGGATGGCACGGCGGAGCATCTGTATCTCGGCCTTCATGGGATGGTCCAGCGACTTCAGCAGCGTCTCCACGGCATCGGACGTATCGGCCGGGGAGGTGTGTCGGGCCTTGGTGGTCATGAGTGCTGAGATTCGGGTCGGCCGGGCCAATGTACCGTGCGCGGCCCGGCCGGCCGGGCGGCCCGCCAGTGATGCCAACCCAACGTCGTGGTGCGGCGGGCCAACCAGGTACAGCGCCTGGGAGATGGCGCACGCGGCGCCAGCCAGGCTCAGCGCAGCAGCACCCTGGCCCACTGGACGGTCAGGGCGACGAGAGAAACGGCGATGCCGAATGCCGCCACCCATGCGCCCAGGCGGGCGTTGGCAGCGCGCTCGGCGCGGAACGTCTGGCCGGTGACAAAGGGCACCAGCACCCGATCGCCGGCTTGAAGTTGCAGAACGGACGGCGGCTCTTCTCTCGGCCCGCGACCGAGCTCTGCGCGTACCACCCAGGCGGCCACCTGGAAAACCGAGGGTGGTCCAGAACATGGAAGAGGTCCTTGGCCGGGGCTGATGTGTGCCTGATGACGGCGCCGGGTGGCCGATTGATTCGGTCAAGGAGATGGACTATGCGCCTCCCGCAGCGGGCCTCCTGGCCGTCATGACGGCAATCGGATAGGAGAAAACGACCCCACCGTTCTCAACCCGGCTCTCGGTGCCGAGCATGTCGGTCGCGATGGAGTCCAGGACCAACGCCGATGCCGCCGCGGCGGCGTCGGGACGGTGTCCCAGCGCCTGCAACAAGCGGGACAGCTTGAAATCGAGCTTGTAGTGCGAGATCGATGCAGGCGACAGGCCAACGGCAGCGAACAGGGACAGATGCTCGGACAGCGGCATGGCCCGCACGTGCGTCGGGTCATGGAGCCTCTCGAGCTCGTTGAACCGCGCTGCCTTGGCAGGCATCTCTGAGACACAGATGTCCGCGACGGTGACGGTACCGCCCGGTTTGCAGACGCGCACCATCTCGGCAAGCGTGTCAAGCGGCTGCTCCAGGTGATGAAGCGCATACCGCGACGTGACCACCGTGAAGGCATGATCGGCATACGGCAGCCGGTCGCTGCTGCCCAGATCCCAGGTCAGGTTTTCGAGCTGCAGGGAGGCTTGCCGTTCTCTGGCCTTCACCAGCATGGCGGGTGTGATGTCGATGCCCGTGGCGTGCTGGACCACCGCGGCAAAGTGACAGGCCACGATGCCCGCGCCGCATGCCACGTCCAGCGACCGATCGGCTGGGCTGGCCAGTGACTGGCGCAGCAGGATGTCAAGGACCTCCCGGTCCAGGATGTGCGGCGCCGTCGCAAACCCGTGCGCCATTCGAGTGAACTGATCGATGACCCTATCGGAGTGCGACATGCGGCGCTGCCTTTATCGCCATCGGCTGGTCGAGGCGGGGCCTGGCGCTCGCAGCCGCGGCAAGGACCGGTTCCGGTTGGCAGCCAACTTCAAGATCGACAAGGTGAGACCTCCGAGGACGGGTGTGCTGCTTCCACAGTTTGGCTCAATTCTCGATCGAAGGAGCCTCCTCAGAATCCGGGGTGGTTCAAGCTGCCGGCCGTGGGCCAGCACCTGGCAGTCCGTGCAGTGGCAGGCCATGACCCGAGCGGCGTCAATCGTTGCCGAGGACGTGATGGCGCCGCAGTGGCATCGGTCGGTGATGTGCAAATGAGCCTCCTCATGTCCGCCACTCTCTTGGTTGGCGGGCTCCTGATACGTCAGGTTGGTACGGCTGGAGGGTGCAGGTCTCACCTTGCACGTGTCGCTCAGGCGGGTTGAGCGGTGAACTTGACACCAAGTGCGCGTGCGACCTTCATGACTGTTTCAAAGCGAGGCTTTGCCCCAGGTGCAAGGGCCTTGTAGAGGCTCTCGCGGCCAAGACCCGCATCCTTGGCGACTTGAGCCATACCCTTGGCCCTAGCAACATCGCTGAGTGCCAGGAGCAGCAGGTCTGGATCGTTCGCTTCAAGTACAGCAGTCATGTACTCGGCGATTGCTTCGTCGTTATCGAGGTAGCGAGCTGCATCGAATGCCACGAGCTTGAGTGGTGCCTTGGTCTTGGTCATAAATCGTCTCCAAGTTCGGAAGCCAGCTTCAAGGCGTGGCGGATGTCGCGCTTCTGAGTCGACTTGTCACCTGCGTTCAGCATGACAACGATCACTCGGCCACGGCGGACAAAGTACAGCCGGAAACCTGGACCGTAGTGAACCCGCATCTCGGCGACCTCTCCTTCGATGGGCTGCCAGTCACCAAGGCTGCCGGCTTCTGCCTGGCGTATCCGAGCCGCGATGCGGAGCTGTGCGCGCTTGTCCTCCAGGGCATCGAGCCATGCGACAAACTCTTCGGTCTGGCGGACGGAAAGGGGGGAGGTTGTGGAGAGGGAGGGGTTGGGACAGGGGGAGGATGTGGAGAGGGAGGGGTTG
>JBJXHB010000328.1:0-6963 GCA_046160725.1 Aquabacterium sp. | reverse complement strand
CATTCATGGCGCATCACCAGAGCAGCCTGTCGCAGCGACCGCTCTGAGCCCGAAGCCGCCACGACAGCTTCATCTCCCGAGCCTCTCCGGCTCATGGCGGCAGCGGCACGGCAATCGTGCACATCCTGGGCGGCGCTTCCCCCCGACGCGCGGGAATGCGCAAAGAGGGCAGCCTCCACACACTGTCGCCATGCGCTGCACATGGCGCACCACCACCCTCAGGATCTCACATGAACAAGCTCTCCGCCATCGTCCTCGCCCTGTCCACCCTGCCGCTGGCCGCCCAGGCCAACCTGCTGACCAATGGCAGCTTCGAGGACCACGTACTGGCCAACGGCACCTGGACCGTGCTGGCGTCCACCAATGGCTGGCAGGCCGATGCCACCAGCGGCCTGGAACTGCGCCGCAACATCGCCGGCGTGGCGCAGGACGGGGCCAACTTCGTCGAGTTGGACACCAACGGCGGCACGTTCAACAACGTCTCGTTCGACAGCAGCACCAACAGCTCGATCTGGCAATCGGTGGCCACGCAGGCCAACGCCACCTACACGCTGACCTGGTGGTACTCGCCCCGCATCAACGTGGCGGCCGACTCCAACGACATCGCGGTCTACTGGAACAACAACCTGCTGACCACCAACGCCGGGGCCGGCGGCGGCGCGCACAACTGGCAGGCGTTCAGCTTCCAGGTCACGGGCACGGGTGGCATGGACACGGTCAAGTTCATGGCCGGCGGCCGCCAGGACTCGCTCGGCGGCTCGCTCGACAACGTGTCCTTGGTTGCCAACCCGGTGCCGGAGCCCGGCACCTACGCGCTGATGGCCGCCGGCCTGGCCGCGGTCGGTTTCGTCGCACGCCGCCGCCAGCCGCGCTGAGCGGTTGCGGCAGCGCCGGTGCTCAGCGCCGGTGCAACTCGATCTTGCGGTCCGCCAGCACCTGCAGCGCGTCCGAGGCCATCCAACGGACAGCCTCCGGGCGCCGCTTCACCACGGCATCGAGAAAGGCCAACCCGAGGTCCGCATAGGCCAGGCACAGCTCGACCTGGCCGGTTCCCGGCACGCAGCCGACTTGCTGCCCCTGGTCGACATCGCCCAGATCGACGGTCGCATGGTTGGCAACTCCGGTGCGGTCCCATGCCAGCACCTTTCCGCCGGGCATGGCGCTCATCCAGGGCAAGGTGCGGGCCGTGGTCGGCGCCACGTCCGGGCCAACGTCGTTCTTTCCGGAGTTGAACAGGAAGGGTCGGCGTCCGATCTCGAACAGGGTGTCGTCCTGGAAGCCGCTATCGCCCGCGTCCTCGATGAAGCTCGGGCGGCGTGGCGCATCCGCAAAGAAGGCCACCACGCCCGGCACCGACACCGCGGGCTGTGACAGGCCCACGGTGAACGGGCGCACCGGCGCCCAGCGCTGGGCGGCGCCAGCAATGTTCATGACCGCCTGTGTGCCGCCGGACCAACCCCCGACCACCAAACGATCACGGTCCAGTGACGCGCCGAAGTCTCGGGGCATGGCCGCCTGCAGCAAGCCCAGGTGGCCGGCAACAAAGGCGACGTTCTGCGGGCCGTATACATGCCAGCCGATGAACTCTCTGCACAGCGCGCGGGGGTCGGTCTGCGGGTCGTTGTCGACGCGGGCGAGACGACCGATGCCAATGCGGCGGCAATCGTCGAGCTGGGACTGGGTGAGCGTCGCGTCACGCACCGAAAGGCGTCCGATGTGAACCACGACATAGCCGGCGGCCGCGAAGCTGCGGCCACGCCGCTCGCTGCCGGTCTGGCCATTGCTGACCGGCACACCCTGTGACGTCTGGTGGGTGATGCTCGTGGTGCTGCCTCCATGGCTCCAAAGCACGACGGGCAACGCGCCCGTGGCACCGATCGGATAGCGCACGCGGAACGGGATCAGGTGGTTGGACCGCGAAGGATCGACCATGAAGAGGTCCATCTCGCCGACGGCATAGGTTCGCGACGGCTGGTAGCGGCAGGTCACGGGTACAGCCTCGACGCAACCTGGCGGCAGGTCCAGTGCATGGGCGGGCGTGGCCGCGAGGGCCGCGAAGCCGATCACCACGGCTACGGTGTGTCGAACCGACAGAAGGTGCTGGCAGGTCATGTCGTCTCCTTGACATTCATTTCAGAAGTCGACGTGCAGGCCGCGGTCGACGAAGCGCCAGTCTGTGGTTTCAAAGCGCGCACGCCAACGGTGCGCCGCACCCGTATTTCACCGCGAGGTACCTAGATTTCGCCAGGTCGGGCCCGGCCGATGGGCTAGCGCACCGGCGGCGTCCAGCGGTCCCATGCCCGGGCCGCCACCGGCTCTCCCCACAGGTCGATGCGCACGGGCGTGCCGGTGTGCACGGCCTGCGCCGGCGCGCCGCGCACATAGCCCAGGGCCACGCAGCGGCCGGCGGCATGGCCCCAGCCGGCCGACGACAGCTCACCCACCGTGGCGCCGTCGATCTCGATCGGCTCGCCACCCCATATCCAGGGCTGCGGCTCGTCCAGCACGAAGGCCAGCAGCTTCTTGCGCAGCGGCTGCCCTTGCGCGCGCAAGAGTGCGTCGCGGCCGATGAAGTCCATGCCCTTGTCCAGCTTGACGGCGAACTGCAGGCCGGCCTCCCACGGCGTCTCGTCGGGCCCCAGCTCCGCGCCCCAGGCCCGCCGCCCGGCCTCGACGCGCAGGGCATCGATGGCGTAGTAACCGGCGTCCACCAGGCCGAGACCTTCGGCCGCGTCGTGCAGGGCGGCATGCACGTGGCGCGCCTGCTCGATCGGCACGTACAACTCCCAGCCAGGGCCACCGACATAGCTCATGCGCGCCGCGCGCACCCGGGCCAGGCCGAGGTCGATCTCCCGGGTGTGCGAGAACTTCAGTCCGGCCGGCGACAGGTCGTCGGGGCTCACCCGGCGCAGCAGCTCGGCGGCATGCGGCCCCATCACCGACAGCACGCTGTACAGCGCCGACACGTCGGTGACCACCACATGCTCGTCGGCGCCGATGTGGCGCTCGATCCAGTCGGCGTCGCGCTGCGGCTGCGCCGAGCCCGTGACCACCAGGAAGCGCTGCGGCCCCTGGCGGATCACCGTCAGGTCGCTCTCGAAGCCGCCGCGGGCGTTCAACAGGGCGGTGTAGACCATGCGGTCGGTCGCCATGTCCACGTCGTTGGCGCACAGGCGCTGCAGCAGCGCGCAGGCGTCGCGGCCCTGCACCAGCAGCTTGCCGAAGCTGGTCTGGTCGAACAGCGCCGCCGCCTCGCGCACGGCGCGCATCTCGCGCTGCACCCAGGACAGCCAGCCGGGCTGCCCCAGCCCGTACGGCGGCCGGGCCTGGCCCTGCGGCCGGAAGTAGTTGACGCGCTCCCAGCCGTTCTTGCTGCCGAACTCGGCGCCGCGGGCCGCCAGGGCGTCGTACAGCGGGCTGGTGCGCAGCGGCCGCACGGTCTCCAGCTCCTGGCGCGGCCAGCGCATGGCGTAGTGCAGGCCCAGGGTCTCGGCGGTGCGCTGCGCCAGCTGCCGCCGATTGCCGGCATAGGGCCCGAAGCGGCGCACGTCGACCTCCCACAGGTCGCAGGGCGCCTCGCCGCGCTCGATCCACTGTGCGATCAGCTGGCCCGCGCCACCGGAGTTGGCAATGCCGGCGGAGTTGAAGCCGGCGCAGACGTAGTAGTCGCGCAGGCCGGGTGCCTCGCCGACGATGAAGTTGCCGTCTGGCGTGAAGCTCTCGGGCCCGTTCAGCAACATCTTGACTGGTGCGGTTTCCAGGCAGGGCGTGCGGTGGATGGCATGGGTCATCAACACCTCGAACTGGTCCCAGTCCTCGGCCAGCAGCTGGAACTGGAAGTCCGCCGGTATCGGGTCCACCGCCCAGGGCTTGGCCTGCGGCTCGAAGCCGCCCATCACCAGGCCGCCGACCTCCTCCTTGTAGTAGATGAAGCCGTCCGGGTCGCGCACCACCGGCATCGACGGCTGCACGCCGGCGATGCGGTCGGTGACGATGTAGAAATGCTCGGCCGAATACAGCGGCACGGTGACGCCGGCCAGCGCACCGAACTGTCGCGCCCACTGCCCGGCGCAGTTGACGAGCACGTCGCATGCAATCTCCACCTCCGCGCCGTCGACCCGCGCGCGCACGCCGGCCACGCGCCGGCCGCTGCCGGCGGGTACGGTGCGCACCGCCGTGACCTCCACGCTCTCCACCAGCCGGGCGCCGCGGTTGCGCGCGCCCTTGGCCAGGCTCATGCACAGGTCAGCGGGGTTGGCCTTGCCGTCGCCGGGGATCCACTGCGCGCCCAGCAGGTCGTCGGTGCGCAGCACCGGGCAGCGCTCGCCGGCCTCGCGCGGCGAAATCAGGTGCACCTCGACGCCGAATCCGCGGGCCAGCGCGGCCTGCTTCTTCATCAGCGCCCAGCGCTCGGGCGTGCGGGCGACGTTGACGCTGCCGCAGGCCTTCCAGCCGGTGGCCAGGCCGGTCTCCGCCTCCAGCGTCGCATACAGCCCGATGCCGTACTTGCTCATCGCGGTCATCGTGCGGTTGGGCCGCATCTGGCCCACGAGCCCGGCCGCATGCCAGGTGGTGCCGCTGGTGAGCTTGCCCTGCTCCAGCAGCAGGACGTCGGTGATGCCCAGGCGGGCGAGGTGATAGGCCGTGGAGCAGCCGGCGATGCCGCCGCCGACGATGATGACGCGCGCATGGGTAGGCAGGTTCATCATGCCCACTGTAGGCAATGCGAAATGCGCCGCCTATCGGGCCGGTCCCGGGCTGGGCCCGGGCCGTCGCCTGGCATCGACTGAAGGTGTCGCGTCGGCGCGGCCCTATGTCCGGGCCGCCCGCGCGGCCGGATAGATCATCGACTCCTCCAACGCGATGTGTTCACGCAGCAAGGCGTCGAAGACCGGCAGCGCATGGCGCAGCAGGTCGACGTCGCATCCGCCATAGCCCTGGGCCAGCGCCTGAAGATGGGGCTCGATCTGGAACCAGTCCTCCTCCAGCCAGCCATGGTCCTGCTGCAGCCGCAGGACGTGATGAGTCAGCACCGCATCGCCGCGCGCCACCAGCTGCGGGAACACCAGGCGCTCCTCGTCGGCATGGTGCTGCCGGGCCTCGCGCGCGAAGAAGCGGCACAGGTCGTGCGCGATGCGGCGCGCCTCGGCGCCGTTGTCCCCGTCATCCAGACGCTTCATCAGGGTGGCCATCTGCGCCAGCATGTCCAGCATGCGGCGGTGGGTGCGGTCCAGTGCATCCATCTCCGGCATCGCCGGCACGGCGGCGCGGCGCGGACGCGCTGGGCGCTGCAGGCCTTGAAGTTCTCCAATCGGCATGGCCATGATGCGATTCCTTGAACAGTCGGCGTCGATTGTGGGCATCGCGCGGGTATAGGACTTGCGGCAGGTCAAGCAGGACCGCCGCCGTGCACGTTGCCGCCGCGACGGCGACAATGCCGCCCCTTCCAGGCGCCCGTGACCGGTACATGCCCGACCCGAACATGAACGAACTCCAATCCGACCCGGCGCTGCAGAACCCGACGTCGCCGCCGGGCGAGGCGGCTGCGGCAACGGTTGTTGACGCTGCTGCCGCTGACATTGCTGCCGCTGACGCCACTTCTGCTGTGGACACTGCTGCCGTTGGTGCCGCTCCTGCCGTTGATGCCGCTGCTGTTCCTGCTACCGGTCCCGCTGCGGCCGATGGATGTTCTGACGCCGGGCCTGCCTTGGCCGCCGCGGCGGATGCAACTCCTGCCGTTGCGCAGGCAAGCCCAGAGCCCGCAGAAGCGGCCGCTGTGGGCGAAGGCGCCCCCACGCCCGCCGAACCGAAGACGCCGGAGCTGACCGTCGAGGCCTGCGCCGCGCTGCTGGCGCAGCACTTCCCCGCCCTGTTTGCATCGGGTCAGGCGCCGCGGCCGCTGAAGCTGCGCATCCAGGCCGACATCCAGTTGCGCGCGCCGGGCGTGTTCACGCGGCGGTCGCTGTCGCCCTTCCTGCACCGCTACACCACCGGCAATGCCTACCTGAAGGCACTGGCCAGCGCCACGCATCGGGTCGACCTGGATGGTCAGCCGGCTGGCGATGTGGCGGCCGAGCACCGCGATGCCGCGCAGGCCGAGCTGGCGCGGCGGCTGGAGATCCGCCAGGCCCGCATCGCCGCGCAACGCGACGCCCAGCGCGCCGCACGTGGCGAGCGCGCTGATCGTGCACCGCGGGGCGATGGCCGTGGCCCGCGTCGCGCGGCTGCCGACGCACCAGTGGCCGCGACGCCGGCCATCGACGGCGCACCGGCCGCCATGGAAGGTGTCGCCGCGCGTACGGGCGCCCATCCAGCCGCGCGGCCGGACCGGCCGCCGCGCCGGGATGGCCGCCCAGGCGACCGCCCGCCTCAGGGTGGTCGTCCACCCCGTAGTGACCGACCACCGCAAGGCGACCGGCCGCCGCAAGGTGCCAGACCACCGCAAGGTGATCGGCCACCGCAAGGTGATCGGCCACCGCAAAGCGAGAGACCACCGCAAGGCGACCGGCCTCAACGGCAAGAGCGGCCTGCCCAGGGCCAGCGCCCGCCACCAGGCGACCTCCGTCCCGCTGGTGACCGCCCGGCTCGCCTCGACAGCGGCCCCCGCGACGGTCGGCCGCCGCAGTCCGGGCGACCCGAGCGCCATGACCGGGACCGGCCACGTCATGATCGATCGCAGGCGTTCGCACCTCGCCCGGACCGCGCCGGCCTGGCCGAGCCGTCACCCGACGCACGTTTGCCGGACGACCCGGCCCAGCGCGACCGTGCACGGCTGCTGCGGGCCTGGGAGACCACCACGCTGTCGCGCGCCAATTTCTGTGCCCTGAAGGGACTGACGGAACCAGCGCTGGAGTCAACGCTGCAGCAGGCCCGCGCCGAGGCCGCCGCGCGTCGCGGCTAGGAGTCTGGGCGGCAGACGGTTTATGGCCGGCTGAAGCACCTGGCCGATGCGTTGCGGGCCGT
>JBJXHB010000327.1:0-2626 GCA_046160725.1 Aquabacterium sp. | reverse complement strand
CGAAGGCTGACAGTTCGGCGAGCACTTGATCTCCGGGAAGCAGGCGCACATACGCCATCCGGAGGTGTCCCGCCGCGTGTGCCAACACTTCGCGGCCGTCGACGGTCTGCAGACGAAACATGCGATTCTGTGCCGGTCCGAGCACCGTGGCACGAATGCCACGCTCGGCCGCCGAAGGGCTTGTCGCGTCCTGGGTCATTGCATCAGCTGTAGCAGCTCCTTCTGGATCACCGCGGGCGATCGATTCGCATCGATCTCCCGCAGCAGTTTGCGGTTGCGGTAGTAGGTCAACAGCGGCGCGGTCGCCGTGCGATACTCCTCCTGGCGCTTCTGGATCTTGTCCGGGTGGTCGTCCGACCGCTGCACGGTCGCACCTCCACACAGATCACAGACCCCATCGCGCTTGGTGGGTTTGGTCTCAACGTGCCAGATCGCTCCGCACTTGGAACAGGTCCGTCGCCCGGTCAGCCGGGCGGCCAGCGCCTGCTCCGGCACAGCGAAGTAGATCACGTGGGAGACGGCGGTCGCCTTCGACAAGGACTTGTCGAGGGCTTCCGCCTGGGGCAACGTACGCGGAAAGCCATCCAGGATCCAGGCCGACTTTGCGTCAGGCTCGGAGATCCGGGCCTGGACCATGCCGATGATCACCTGATCCGGCACCAGCTTGCCGGCGTCCATGAAGCCCTTGGCCTGAGCCCCGAGGGCCGTCCCGGCCGCCACCTGCTGCCGGAGCATGTCCCCGGTGCTGATGTGGGCGATCGACGCCACACCGGCAACCTGTTTGGCCTGAGTGCCCTTGCCGGCACCAGGGGCGCCGAGGAACACGGCACGGGCTTGCAGGACGATGGGCATGCTCAGGTCGATCGGCGGCCCCAGCCGCTGCCACTGCCAACGCCACCACCACCGGCTTCACCGGCACCCTCGAGGAAGCCCTCGTAGTTGCGCATGACCATCAGGGCGCTGATCTTCTCGACCATGTCGAGGGCGACGCCGACGACGATCAGGATGGACGTGCCCGACATGAAGTAGATCAGGACCGAGTCCATGCCACCGCCTCGGCCGAGGTTCAGCAGCGACGGGAAGACCGCGACGATGGCCAGGAAGGTTGCTCCAGCCAGCGTGATGCGCACCATCGTCTGCTCGAGGAACTCGGCAGTGGGCTTGCCTGGTCGGATACCGGGGATGAAGGACCCACCCTCCTGCAGGTTCTTCGCGATCTCGTTCGGCTGGAACATCATCGACGTCCAGAAGAAGGCGAAGAAGTAGATGAGGACCGTGAAGGAGATGACGAACCAGAAGCCCCGCTGCCCGCCGAATGCCTGCTCGAGCCAGGTGTTGCTCAGCGCGGTGCCGATCATCGCCGGAATCATCAACAACGCCGAGCCGAAGATGATCGGCATCACGTTGGCTTGGTTCAACTTGAAGGGCAGGTAGGCGCGCTGGCCGCCGTAGACCCGCTGGCCGCGAGTGTGCTTGGCCTGCTGGATCGGGATCCGGCGCTGCGCCTTCGTCATGTAGACGACGGCGACCACCGCGACACCCCACGCGCCGAGGAACAGCAACAGGTTCTGCCACTGCTGCCGATCGATGCCGAGCTGGAAGTAGGTGCCGAGCGACGGATACAGGGCGGAGATGATGCCCGCCATGATGATCAGCGAAACGCCGTTGCCGACGCCGTGCTCGGTGATCTGCTCGCCGATCCACATGACGAACATCGTGCCGGCGGTCAAGGCGACCATGACGACGATGCAGTAGAGCCCATACCACGCGCGCACACCGGCCTGCAGCAGCTGGCTGTTCTCGAGCGTGCCGAAGATCACGAACCAGGACTGGAGCAGGCAGATGCCCACCGTCGCCAGCCGCGTGTATTGGTTGATCTTGCGCTGCCCGCTCTGGCCTTCCTTGGCGATCTTCTCCAGCGCGGGAACGGCCTTCGAGAGCAGGCTGAAGATGATGCTGGCGGAGATGTAGGGCATCACCCCCAACGAGAAGATCGTCGCGCTCTGCAGCGAGCCGCCGGTCAGCACGTTCATCATGCCGAACAGCTTGCCGATGCCCCCGAGGTTGCCCATCTGCCGGTTTACCTCCGTCAGGTCGACCCCCGGCAACGGGATGAAGAATCCGATCCGGTAGACCATCAACAGCCCCAACGTGACCAGGATCTTGTTCCTGATCTCCGGGACCTTGAAGAGGTTGGTGATGGAGAAGTTCATGTGGGGGTGTCGGGTCGCAGCCTGCGTTTGCAGCAAGTCACTTCTTCGGCGGCGTTGCCTTGGCGGCGACAGCGCCGCGGCCACGGCGGATGAGCGGCGACCCCGGCTGACGGCGGGTGCCATCCTTGGCCGTGAACTTCTCGCGGTGCGGGCGCGTCTCGATCAACGCGACCTTGCCGCCAGCCTGCTCGACCTTGAGACGGGCCGACGCGGTGATCGCGTGGACTGTCAGCGACAGAGCCTTGGTGAGCTTGCCGTCGCCGAGAACCTTGAACAACTCCGAGTGCTTCTCTTTCGACGTCAGGCCGCGCTGCAACACTGCCGCCAGATCGACCTGGCTGCCGGCGTCGAAGACCTCGAGGTCGCTGACATTGACGACCGTGAACACCTTCTCGAAGTTCTTGTTGTTGAAG
>JBJXHB010000326.1:0-41861 GCA_046160725.1 Aquabacterium sp. | reverse complement strand
CCACCGTCGCCTTGCCCGTGGCCGACACCGTGCCGGCCGTCTGGTCCACCAGGCTGTTGGTCGTGTTCAGGCCCAGGGTGCCGGCGGCCGTCACGTCGTTGGCCAGGGTCAGGCCCGTGGCGCCTGTCAGCGAGATGTTCGTGCCGCTCAGGTTGCCCGGCGTCGTCAGCGTCGTGCCCGACGACAGCGTCAGGTCGGCTGTGCCGGTGGCGATCGCCGTGGCAGGCAGCGTCAGCGCCCCACCGGCCACCACCGACACCGACTTGTTCGCGCCGGCTGTCAATGCGGTCACCGTCAGGGCGTTGGTGTCCTGTAGGCTCACCGCACCGCCCGTCACCGTGATCGACGAGAAGTCATTGGTAGCTTGCGCCAGCGTCACGTCGCCGGTTCCGGCCGCCACCGTGGTCGCCCCGGTCGCCGTTACCTTGCCGGCGGTCTGGTTGACCGCGCTGTTGGTCGTGTTCAGCCCCAGTGTGGCCGTGGCCGCCAGGTTCTGCGACAGCGTGATGCCGGTCGCACCGGTCAGCGACACATCCGTACCGCTGACGGCACCCGACGTCGTGATGGCACCCGCCGTGCCAACCACCGTCAGCGTCCCGGTGGTCGTGATGGCGCCCAGGTCGATGCTGTTGGCATCCTTGACCAGCACGTCCTTGCCCGACACAACGGCAAAGGTGCCGAACTTGTTGCCGGCGTCATCCAGGGTCACGTTGCCCGAGCCCGCGGTCACCGTCGTCGTGCCAGTGGCCTCAATGAGTTTGCCCGCCGTCTGCACGATGGCGCTGTTGGTCGTGCTCAGTGCCAGCGCACCGCTGGCCGTGATGTTGTTGTCGACCTTGACGCCACCGACACCCGTGATCGACACATCCGCTCCGGACAGCGCCCCCGGCAAGCCGAAGTTGCCGGCGCTGGCCAAGGTGATATTGCCGGTGGTCGTGATGTCGGCCGCCGGCAGGGTCAGCGCGCCCGTGGACTCCAGGCGGACGTTGCCGTTGCCCGGCTGGGTGAGCGCGGTGACGGTCATCGCCACGCCACTGCGCACATCCACGTTCTTGGCGGCCAGAGACACATCGGTCAGCTCGTTGCCGGCGGTGGCCAGCGTGATGCTGTTGCCGGTGGCCGTGATGGTGCTGGCATTCGTGGCCTTGACGATGCCGGACTGCGTCACGTCGCCGCCGGCTGTCAGCTCCAGGCTCTTGACCGTGCTGGCGCCCAGGACGATGCCGTTCGAATCGGTCACCTTAACGGTCTGGCCGGCCGTGACGGCAAACGTCGCGAAGTTGTTGCCGAGGTCGGTCAGCGTGACATTCTTGTCGGTGGCCGTGGCGACCGACACCGTGCCGGTCGCAACCACGGCGCCGTTCTGCGTGACGGCATCGGTCGCCGTCAGCGTCAGGTTGGTGAGCTGCGAGGTGTTGAGCTGGATCGCATTGGCATCCCTGACGGTTGCCGTCCCGGCGGTGTTGATGCCGATGCTCAGGAAGTCGTTGGTGGCCTGGTCCAGCGTCACCGTGCCGTTGCCGGCATTGACGGTCGTGGCGCCGCCGGTGGCGACAATCTTGTTGGCCGTTTGATTGATGGTGCTGTTCGTGGCATTGAGCCCCAGCGTGCCGGTCGCTGTGACGATGTGACCAAGGCTGATGCCGTTGGTCCCTGTCAGAGCCACATTGCTCCCGGACAGGTTGTTGACTGTTGTGAGCGTCGTCCCGGACGACAGCGTCAGCGCAGCCGTGCCGGTGTCGATGGCAGCTGCGGGCAAGGTCAGTAGGCCGCCAGCAACCAGACTGACAGCCTTGTTGGCCGTAGCTGCCAAAGTGGTGACGGTCAACACACCGCTGGTCTGCACGCTGACGGCGCTGCCAGTCAGGCTGGCGTTGCCGGCAATGACGTTGGCCGGGGTGATCAACAAGATGTCGCCGGCCCCTGTGTTGATCGTCGCATTGCCGTTGATCGTGATCGCACCGACCTGGCTGAGGGTTCCACCAATTGTGGTGATCGAGGTGTCACCGACCGTCAGCCCAGCCAGCGAGGCCGTGCCCTTGTTGACGATCGTCAGGCCGCCGCCACCGGTGTTGATGGTGACGTTGGCGGCAATAGTGAGCGTGCTGGCGTTGGTGCCCGGGTTGGTGCCGTCGTCCTTCGTACCGCCATGCAGCGTAAGGTTCAACGTGCCTGCGCCGGCCGACAATGACGAATTGGTCTTGAACTCGATGTTTCGCTGAGCCTGCAGCGACAAAGACGCTGTCTGGCCACCCGCCAGCGCTGTCGTGATGGCGCCGTCGACAAAGATGTCGCCACTCTGAGCATCCGAGCCCTTGCTTTGCGTGAGGACGGTGACGTTGGCACCGTTCGTGAGCGCGTTTTTCAGCGTGGTCGTGTTCAGGATCGCGTTGTCGTTGCTGGTCTTGAAATCGGGCCCTGCATTGATCTTGGAGTCACCTGCGGCGCTGATCGTGAGGTCGTTCGGATCCAGCAACCACTGTCCGCCCTGTCCCATCGGCGCGCCGACATTGACCTCGCCGAAGGCACGCAGAACGCGCTTGCCCGAGGTCTCAACCTTGCCGCCATTGCCGCCATTCGCGCCGCCAGTCGACCGGATTGCGCCATGGAACTGCGTCCGATCGTCTGCCCACAGCACTACCGTGCCGCCATCGCCCATGTCGGTCGCGCTGGCGTCGATCGACGCCTTGCTGCGCATGATGGTCTGATCGGCGTTGCGCTCCGGCCCCTGGCCCTGCCAGTTGCCGCCCACCAGCACCGTGCCACCACCGGTGGACCCGGCCGCGTCAACAACGGCAGCGTCGTTCAGCATGACGTTGTGACCCAGCAGCCGCGCGTCGCCGCCACGCTCGCCGGCCGCGCGACCGGACACGTCGACGGTGCCATTGACATTCGTGATGCCGCTGTCGCCACCGTCGATGAACACCCGCCCATTGCGCAGCCCCATGCTGCGCGCCTGGACCACACCCTCCAGGTTCAGCACCGTGTCGGCCATCGCGGCCCGCGCGGCGGCCCGCAGCTCGATGCTGCCGGCGTCGGCCTGCAGGCGGCCGACCTGGTTCAGGCGGTTGGTGGCCTGGTTGCCGTCCACGCTGAGAAACACCAGTCCGTCGCCGTCAAGGTCGACGAGTGCGTTGTTGGCCGCCGCCAGGCCGATGCGCCCGCCGTTGGCCTCGATGGTGCCGCTGTTGCTGACCTGCGGCGCGACCATGACCACCGTGCCGGCGCGGGTGGTGATGACACCCTCGTTGACGATGGAGGACTCGGTCTGGCCGTTGGCCGTCAGGCTGAATCGGCCGGCCATGAAGTCCGTGTTGCCGATGTCCAGTGTGGACGCCACCAGGCCGCCCACGTCGATGCGCGCGCCTGCGCCGAAGACGATGCCGTAGGGGTTGACCAGGAACACCCGGCCGTTGGACTGCATCTGGCCCAGGATGCGCGACGGGTCATAGCCGATCACGCGGTTCAGCAGCGTGGCCTGGGCCGACGGCTGGATGATGTTGACGCGCTCGCCGGCGCCGATGGAGAAGCTCTGCCAGTCGATGATGGCCTTCTGGCTGCCCTGGTTGATGGTCTGCGCGTTCGGGCCCTGGTTGCTGACGCTGACCTGCCCGGCCACCGTATTGGCACCGGTCGGCAGCGTCCAGGCGGGCGCGCCGGACAGGACCAGGACGGCCGCCAGGCCGATGCGGTGCAGAGCGGGCTGACGGCCACGACGGCGTTGGCCGGCCAGGGCAACGCGGGAACGGACGGTCGGGCGGATGGACGACATGCTGGACTCCCTCAAACCTTGCGCGACAGACGCGGGCTTGACGATCGTATGAATGGACGGCGTGGGCGGAGCTGTACCGGAGACGGGGTCAGAACGACTTGTTCACCACCGCGTACAGACGCGGGTTGCGGACCTTGGGGTCGGCCTCGGCCTTGCCCGAGATCGGCCAGGCCAGCGAGACGCGGACGGAAAAGTTCTGCGGACGCTCCCAGACGCCGCCGATGCCCCAGCCCGACAGTTTGCGGGTGTTCTCGATCACCTCGCTGCTGTCGATCGGCGTGGGCGGCTGCTGCTGGAGCTTGACGGTGCCGAAGTCGAAGAAGGCGCTGAAGACCATCTCGCGTGCGATGCGGCCCAGGAGGTCCTCCGGCGGCAGGTAGCGCAGCTCGGTGGACAGCGCCAGGCCGGTGTCGCCGGTGCCCTCGCCGGGCGCGAACGCACGGACGCGGTCGGCGCCGCCGAGCTGGAATTTCATCGTGGTGTCCAGGTTCTTGAACGCCACCTGTCCGCGCAGCGCTGCGTACAGCAGCAACTTGTTGTCGACCAGGTTCTGCAGCCGGGTGGCCGAGAACCGCATCAGCGCGAAGCTCTTGGGCAGCTGGCTGTTCAGGACCGACAGGCTGCCCTGGATCAAGCCCAGGTCGTAGGTGTTCACGCCGCCGGAGAAGTAGTCGTCCCGGGCATCCCCGGAGCCCGACAACTGGACCGTGTTGACCTTCTTGGCGACGGCGAAGCCGGTCACGCCCTGCTTGTCATTGAAGCTCTTGGCATCGAGCGACAACAGGCCGAAGAGGTTGAGGTTGCGGGAGCGGATCACCGGGTACAGGCCATAGACCGTCACCGTCGCCGCATCGCCGTTCAGGTCCAGCGTCAGCTCTTCCTTGTCCAGCTGGTACTTGACGAACGACAGCGAGGTGCCGATCTTCAAGCCGCTCGAGCCGACCGGCAGCGTGTAGCCGACCAGCCCGAACATCAAGCCGCGGGTCTGGGTGGTCAGGGCATTGAGCACCAGGCCATCGCCGCGCCCGGTCGGGCTGTTGACCTGAGTCAACCCAGAAACCCGGATTTCCCCTGAGTAGCGGGAACCCAACGTATCGATCTCGACCCGGTGGGCCAATCGTCCCTCCGGTGCCGGCGTGACCACCAGGGATGCCGTGCCTGGCGTCCGCCCGGAGCGGACCTCGAAGCGTGCCGTGATGCCGCGCAGGTCGTTGATCAGGAAGACGACGCGCTCGACATCGCGCACCCGCAGGATGTCGCCCGGCTTGAGCAACGCCAGGTACTGCTCGACCACCTCGCGCTTGACCGGCAACTCACCCGGCCAATTCAGAACGATCTGGTCGAGCCGCCCCTCCAGGATGGCGATACGGATCACGCCGTCCTTGGGCTCCTGCTCCGGCAGGAATGCATAGCCCAGGTAGAAGCCGAGTTCGCGCTGCAGGTACCGGGTGACCGAGTTGGCGGCGTTGACAAGGTCCTCGTAGCTCTTGCCCTTGCCGACAAAGGCGCGGGTGATCTCGGGCAAGGCGCGGCGCAACGCCTCTGGCGCGCTGTCGTCGACGACGAAGCGAGCGACGTCGATCGACATCTCGTCGCTGGGCTTGCCCAGCTCGCGCAGTGCCGCAGCGGGCTGCGGCACGGAGGCATCGGAGCGCGGGGCCTGGACAGGCGCCCTCAACTGGTCGGTCTGCGGAACCGCGCCCGGGGGTGGCGTCGGTGTCGGGTTCTGTTGCGCCATCGCCCCGGATGCGACAGATGCCGCCAACACCACCGCGCGGATGCGGAACCGCCAAATGCTTGCGCCCACCATGACTCCTCGTATTCCCTTGAAATCCACGCGCCTCTTCCGACCCGTTAGACCGAGTAGAAACCCGCGCCACGGGCTGCGCCCAAGCGCATGCCACCTTCGGAGGTTATCCTGACTCTGGCCCCTTGCACACCCCCAGAAATTTGGAGGCCTTTTGACAACATGTCCGAAGGTCGCCTTGGCACCGCCGGTTTGGGACCAATCGCGGATTCGTGCGGTTTTGACGCCCACACCCTCGTCGGTGGCGCTTGACGTGTCACATGCCGCCACGTAAAACCCGCGTCTTCGCAAAGAACACGCAAAGGGGGAGCATGCACGCGCAGTCTGTCGCGACCGTGTCTTGGCGCCAGAAGGCCCTGACTGCCCGGCCATGTGCCGTGCCGGTGCCCTTGGATCTGCATGGGGAGCCGCTCGATGAGTGACGCTTGGCTCGAGCCGCTGGGCGACTCGGCATGTGGCGAGGACCTGGAGTACGACAACGACTTCCTGGTTCTGGCGCAAGCCGCCGCCGGCAAGCCCGAAACCCAGTTTTCCGAGGCCCAGCCTCCTGACTGGCGCCAGGTCCGGACGTTGGCCGAAGGTCTCTTCGAGCGCACCCGGGACCTGCGCGTGGCCATCCTGTGGACCCGGGCGCAGGTCAACCTGGATGGCCTGTCGACGCTGCCGGCCAGCCTGACCCTGATGCACGGCTTGCTCAGTCGGTACTGGGACGAGCTCTACCCGCTCCCGGACCCAGATGACGGTGACGCCTACGCCCGGATCAATGCGCTGTCGGAGATGACCTCGGCGTCGTCGCTTCTCGGCGACATCCGTCAAGGATTCATCTTCCGGCAACGCGCTATTGGCGAGTTGCGCGGCCGCGATGTCGAGATCGCGCTGGGCAATATCGAGCCGCGCCAGGACGACCCACAAATGGGCGTGCCGCAGGTCGAGCAGTTGCTGTCTGCGGCGCTCGGTGAGGACGCGTCGCTGGCCGCCATTGCCCCTGACTCAATGGCGGCATTGGAGAACCTGTCCGGCCTGATGCGCGACAAGGTCGGGTACGAGCGCGCGCCGTCTTTCGATACCCTGGTCAGCTTCTTCAAGGGACTGGCCCGCGTGATGCCGTCGGGCGGCGGGTCCGCCGGCGCCTCTGACGCAGCGGCTGCAGGCGCCCCTGGCGGATCATCGTCTGATGACGGCGCGGTTGCCGCAGTGGCTGGCCGGGCCGGTGGCGGGGCTGGCGGGGGCGGGTTGGGCAGCAGGATCGACACCCGGGCCGACGCGCTGCGCGCCATCGAGATGGTCTGCAGCTACTTGGAGCGAACCGAACCGACGAACCCGGCCCAGCTGTTGTTGCGCCGTGCCTCGAAGCTCGTGAACAAGAATTTCCTCGAACTGGTGCGGGAGTTCGCTCCTGACGCCTTCAGCACCGTCGCCAATGTCATGGGCGTCTCGCCCGATGAATATGGGGATGGTCAGTAGCCGGACACTCTGACACACTCCGGGCCGAATTCCCGGCGGCCCGGGTGCCCCGCATCACCTTCAAACCCCACGTCCCACTCCAAGACCGAAACAGGAGCCCTCCATGGCAAGCAGTCAGAAATTCATCGGCCGCAATCGCGCCCCCCGAGTGCAGATCGAGTACGACGTCGAGGTGTACGGCGCCCAGAAGAAGATCCAGTTGCCCTTCGTGATGGGCGTCCTGTCCGATCTCTCCGGCAAGCCGGAAGACGCGCTGCCGCCCGTCGGTGACCGCAAGTTCCTTGAAGTCGACGTCGACAACTTCGACGCCCGCATGAAGTCCATGAAGCCACGGGTGGCGTTCTCGGTCGAGAACACGCTGACCGGCGAGGGCAATCTGCCGGTGGACATCACCTTCGAGAGCATGGACGATTTCTCGCCGGCGGCCGTGGCGCGCAAGGTCGAGGGTCTGAACAAGCTGCTCGAAGCCCGGACCCAGTTGTCGAACTTGATCACCTACATGGACGGCAAGTCCGGTGCCGAGGAACTGATCTCCAAGGTTCTGGCCGACCCGGCCCTGCTGGGCTCGCTGGGCGCCACCGCCAAGCCCGAATGAACCGGGCACGACCCACACCCATCCCAAGCCTCACACGAAGACATCGGAGCAATTGAATGGCTGAAATGGAACGGCAAGGCTCAGCGCTGGCAGGCGTCACGCTGGAAGGCAACGAGTTCTCATCGCTGCTGAAGAAGGAATTCAAGCCCAAGACCGACGAGGCCAAGAGCGCCGTCGAGCAGGCGGTGCAGACACTGGCGTCTCAGGCACTGGCGAACACGCAGCTGATCGGATCGGATGCGATCAAGACGATCGAGGCCATGATCTCGGCACTGGACCGCAAGCTGACCGAGCAGGTCAACCGCATCATCCACCACGAGGACTTCCAGAAGCTGGAGTCCGCCTGGCGTGGCCTGCACTACCTGGTGAACAACACCGAGACCGACGAGCAGCTCAAGATCCGTGTGATGAACATCTCCAAGCAGGATCTGGGCAAGACCCTCAAGCGCTACAAGGGCACGGCCTGGGACCAGTCCCCGCTGTTCAAGAAGCTGTACGAGGAAGAGTATGGACAGTTCGGCGGCGAGCCCTACGGTGCGCTGGTCGGCGACTACTACTTCGACCACACGCCCCCGGATGTCGAGCTGCTGAGTGAGATGTCCAAGGTGGCTGCGGCGGCGCATGCGCCCTTCATCACCGCCGCCGGCCCGACGGTGATGCAGATGGAATCCTGGCAGGAACTCGCCAATCCGCGCGACCTGACCAAGATCTTCGGCACCCCGGAGTACGCCGCCTGGCGGTCGCTGCGCGAGTCCGATGACGCGCGGTATCTGGCCCTGTGCATGCCCCGCTTCCTGTCGCGGCAGCCCTACGGCGCCAAGACCAGCCCGGTGGACGAGTTCGACTTCGAGGAGGACACCGAAGGCGCTGATCACGGCAAGTACAGCTGGGCCAATGCCGCCTACGCGATGGCGGTGAACATCAACCGGTCCTTCAAGGAGTACGGCTGGTGTTCGCGGATCCGAGGCATCGAGTCCGGCGGCGCGGTACCCAACCTGCCGGTGCACACCTTCCCGTCCGACGACGGCGGTGTCGACACCAAGTGCCCGACCGAGATTGCGATCTCGGATCGCCGCGAGGCCGAACTTTCCAAGAACGGCTTCCTGTCGATGGTCCACCGAAAGAATTCGGACTTTGCGGCCTTCATCAGCGGCCAGTCGCTGCAGAAGCCGGCCGAGTACGACGACCCGGACGCCACGTCCAATGCCGCGCTGGCAGCCCGCCTGCCGTACATGTTCGCCTGCAACCGCTTCGCGCACTACCTGAAGTGCATCGTGCGTGACAAGGTGGGCTCATTTGCCTCGCGCGACGACATGGAGCAATGGCTGAACCATTGGATCATGAAGTACGTTGACGGCGACCCCGTCCACTCGTCCGAGGAGACCAAGGCCCAGTACCCGCTGGCAGCCGCCCAGGTCACGGTCGAGGAGGTCGAGGGCGCGCCCGGCTACTACACGTCCAAGTTCTTCCTGAAACCCCACTACCAGCTCGAGGGCCTGACGGTGTCTTTGCGGCTGGTTTCCAAGCTACCGTCGGAGAAGGCTGGCTGACGTCCGGTCCATTTTCTGTTCCTGAACACATCAAGGAGTCATCACCATGGCTATCGCCGCATTCATGAAGTACAGCAACGCCGCTGACGGCGAGTCCAAGCAAAAGGGTTTCGACAAGTGGATCGAAGTCCAGGGCTGGGACTGGGAAGTGGAGGCCGAATCGAGCTGGACCAAGGGCGGCGGCGCCAGCGTCGGCAAGCCCAATCCGGGCAAGGCGAATTTCGAGTACTACTTCTGTACTGCCTCGCCGATCATCCTGAAGTTCATCACCGCCGGCAATGCGTTCGAGAAGGTCGAACTCGTGATGTGCAAGACCACCGGCAAGGGCCTGGAAGAGTACTTCCGCATGGACATGGGCGGCTGCTACATCACCAAGGTCACGCAGAACGGCGGTGAAGACGGCAACGTGGTCCAGAAGACCGAGATGGTCTTCAAGACCGTCGAGATCAAGTACAAGATGCAGGATGACAAGACAGGCGCGCTGCAAGCCAAGGGCACCTTCAAGTGGAACATCCCCAGCGGCGAGGCTTCGAACTGACGCCTCTTCGCTGAGGTTGTCGGCACCGGCCGGTATCCCGCGTGGGTGCGGGCCGGCTGGTGTCTGGTTCGCAAGAGGCTCCAGCGCCCTCATCGGGGTGCAGGGTTTTACTCGCCTGCTCGGCGGGTGGCCCGCTGGGGTCATCGAATGGTTTGCACTCCGCCTGGCCGGGGTGAGCATGCAGGACCATCACCATGGCTGTCGGCTGGACAAATGTCTTCATGCACCTGATCACCGTCGCCGGGCCGGTGATCGGTGAGGGCTTTGCAACCGGGTTCAACGGCGGCATTGAGTTGATGGACTTCAGCTTGGGCTTCGAGGCCGAGAAGTCGCGCAACGAGGCCGTAGCGCAGCATGCCAAGGCGATCATCGGCGCCGCCGATTCCGTCTCCTTCAAGATGGAACCGCTGACGTTCAAGAAGCGGTTCGACGCGTCGTCGCCGCTGATCATGTACGCCATCGACAACGACGTCCGGGTGGTCACGGCGACGATTTCGGTGATCGGCATGATGCAGACCGGCAAGCCGATTCACGAGCCCGGATTCATACTGGTCCTGACCGACGGCTACTTCCTTGAAATCTCGACCAAGCTCGAGGAAGAGGGCCGAGGCGCGGCGGTGATCGACACGGTGAAGATGTCCTTCAACAGCATTGTGATGACCTACATGCGCGACACCATCACGGGCAAGGACCAGACCATGCGGATCCCGACGCTGCCCTTTGTGTACAAGAAGTTGTAGTTCCAGGGTTAAGAACGTGGAAGCGCCGCTTCGCGCGCTCAAAAGTGAGTTGAGACCCAGCTGAGGTAACGGGATGGAAAACGCCGAGGTCTACATGCTGCTGCTCCGGAAGACGACGCTTGCGCCGGTCTTCGGAGAGTCGATCGAGCTTGGTCCATTCTTTGGCCAGATCGTGCTCGATGGCTGGGACTACAAGCTGACCCACGAGGACCGCATCAACGAGCAAATGGAGCGCGAGCGGCTGCGAAACCCCAGGGCCATGACGAGACGCGCCATGGCGTACATGCGGGAAGGCACGCCCGAGGGGCTCATCAAGTGCGCTGAGCTGCTAGAGGGCGTTGAGCGGATCCGCCAAGGCAATACTGAAGCGCTGCAAACCCAGCTGAACGATGCTGCTGCTGCGTCGGCCGACGATGCCCCAGCCAACTCGGCCGAGGCATCCGAGCGGGCCAGCGAGGAGAACATGGAGTTCAACTTCTCCAAGACCTTGTGCACCGGCACGACCCAGATGCTGAACATGATGAAGGGCGGCGTGCCGTTTCAGTCGGCGGTGATCACAGTGGTCCATCGGGCCGGCATCTGGTCCAAGGTGCCAGGGTTCCTGACGATCATGCTGACCAACCTGATGCTGACGAAGTACCAGCTGGAAGTTTCGCAGGACGAGTCGAACACGGAGCTGAAGGAACAGTGGACGGGCAAGTTCACGCACCTCACGTTCAAGTACTTCCGGCGGCTGGACGCACCGTACGGCAACGTCGCCCAGAAGATCCATCAGGCGGCCATGACGGCGCAAGGCGGGGTCGTCTTCATCATGAAGCCCCGACTGACCTCCCTGTAGTCGCCGACGCCGCTTCGTCCAAGGCTGAAACATGTCGTTGAAGAACTTTCATGATCGAAGCGTCAGCTCCAACGATGCTGGCGCCGGCTTCCAATTCGAGTTCTATTGCGAAAGCTGCTCATCGACCTGGAAGTCGCCGTTCAAGCCCTACCGGCCTGGCCAGATCTCGGCAATGCTGCAGCGCGCTGCGCTGCTGGGCGGCGACGTTGCGTCGGCCTTCAACAAGTTCGGCAAGGTCTTCAGCGACATGTATCGCATCGGCCGCGCCGGCAGCAGCGTCTCCGGCCATGCAGGATCGAAGGCCTACCAGACCGCCTTGCAGGACGCCATGGCCGAGGCGGCACGTCGGTATCACAAGTGCGGGAGCTGCAAGAAGACCGTCTGCGACGAGTGCTGGAACGAGGACGAACAGACCTGCACCACCTGCCTGCGCGAGCGCTCGCAGAACGCCCGGACCGGTTATGGCAGCCAGGGTGGGACGATGGTATGCGCCAATTGCCAGGTGCCGTCACAGGGTGGCCGGTTTTGCCATGAGTGCGGCTTCGACATGGCCAGTACACACAAGAGTTGTCCGGGTTGCGGCACCACGATGCCGCGTGCGGCACGCTTCTGCACCGATTGTGGACATGGATTCTGATTGCCCGTCGACCCTGGCTGTCGACCTGACCCCGAGGCTGACCGATGTCCGACTCCAAACAAGCCGCTGAGCAGGCTATTCGCGACGGCGACCCGCAGGCGGCACTTCAGCACCTCACCGCAGCCGTGCGCGCCAAGCCGGCTGATCCGCAACTGCGCATCTTCATGGCTCAGTTGCTGTGCGTGCTTGGCGCCTGGGAGCGGGCGCACACCCAGCTCAACGTGGTAGCGGACATGGACGCCGAGACCGGCCCCATGCGGGAGACCGTCGGCCATGCGATCCGTTGTGAGTTGCTGAGAGCCGACGTGTTCGCGGGCAAGCGCACGCCGATGGTTTTCGGCCAGCCGGACCAGTGGCTTGCACTTCTCATCGAGTCCTTGCTCCAGTCCGGTCAGGGCAACACCGCCATGGCGCTGGACCTGGCGGCCCGTGCCATGGAAGATGCGCCGGCCACCAGCGGCCGCATCGATGGGCAGGCATTCGATTGGCTTGCCGATGGCGACGGCCGGCTGGGCCCGGTGCTGGAGGCCTGCGTCAACGGCCGCTACTACTGGGTGCCATTCTCCCGGTTGAGCCGCGTCAACTTCGAACCGCCCCAGGACCTCCGCGACGTGGTCTGGGTGCCCGCCTACCTGACCTTTTCCAATGGCGGTGAGACCGTTGCTTTCGTACCGACGCGCTACGTCGGCACGACAGAGACCGGCGATCCGGCCATGCTCCTGTCCCGCAAGACGACATGGACCGAGGCCGGACCCGACCGCTGGCATGGACTGGGTCAGCGGGTGCTGATCAGCAGTGCAGGCGAGCACGACCTGCTGGGCATCCGCAGCATCGAGTTCGACGAGGCATCGGCATCGGCGCAACCGGATGCCGAGCAGTCCTAGGTGGCAGGCCTCAACTCACAGGAACGGTTGCAGCCATCGCTGCTGGACCGCCTGACCGACAACGAACCCGCGTCGCAGCGTGAGGGCGTCGATGCGCGGGTTCTGAACAAGCAGCAGCTTCGCGCAGCGGTGCTCCGCGACCTGTCCTGGCTGCTCAACAGCACCCGCGAAGAGCCCGACTATCGATGCCGGGACACGACCCGCATCGAGATGTGGCGCCAGTGCCCTGAGGCGCGCCGATCACTGCCCAACTACGGCATTCCTTCGCTGTCCGGGACATCGGTTTCGACGATGGACTTCGCGATGCTGGAGATGGAGGTCAAGCAGTCCATCATCCATTTCGAACCTCGCATCGACCCGCGCACCCTGGAGGTCGAGGTCGACCGCAAGGCCGGGTTCAATTTCGCAGGCAACAGCCTGCGCATCATCATCCGCGGCCAGATGTGGAACCAGCCGGTGCCGCTGGAACTCCTCCTGAGCGCCGACGTCAACGTCGAGACCGGCCAGACCGCGGTGCGAGACCTGCGCAAATAGAGCCCTCATGGACCCCCGGCTGCTGCGCTACTACAACCAGGAGATGCGCTACCTGCGCGAGATGGGTGGCGAGTTCGCGCGTGAGTTCCCGAAGATTGCGGGCCGGCTCGGCATGGAGGGCCTGGAGGTCTCCGACCCCTATGTCGAGCGGCTGATCGAAGGCGCGGCCTTCCTGGCTGCCCGCATACAGCTGAAGCAGGACACGGAGTTCCCGCAGCTGTCGCAGCGGCTGTTGGAGATGGTCTGCCCCAACCTGCTGGCGCCAGTGCCGTCGATGCTGGTGGCGCGCGTGCAGCCTGCGGACGACCCGAACTTGATCGCCGGTGTGACCCTGCCCCGTGGCTGCGCCATGTTCGGCCCTGCCAGCGCCATGAGCACGACGCGCTGCGAGTTCCGGACCGCCCAGGAGCTGACCATCTCGCCGCTCAAAGTGGCCGCGGTCGAGTACTTCCTCAATGCCGCGGACCTCGGTCTGGCCACGCTGCCGCTGCCACAGCGACCTCGCAGCGGGCTGCGCGTCCGGCTCGAACTGCCGGCTGGGCTGCGCATCGCCGACCTTGGCCTGCAAGACTTGCGGTTCTTTCTCGGTGGCCAGCCGGACACGTCGTACAAGCTGTTGGAACTGATCTTGGGCGCATGCGTCGGTGTGCTGGTCGGGGCGCCGTCTCGTACCGCGGAAGGCGCCCAGCGCAAACTGCTGTCGCCTCAGGCCGTCCGCCATGTGGGCATGGACGACGCGGATGCCATGCTGCCTGTGACCCTGCGTGGCCTGAGCGGCATGCGGCTGATGCAGGAATACTTTGCCTTCCCGCAGCGTTTCATGTTCATCGACGTCGCCGGTTTGAAGCCGGCGTTCGCGCAGTGCAGCGGCCAGGTGGTGGAGATCGTCCTGCTGTTCAGCCGCCATGTGGCCGAACTTGAAGGCGCCGTCGACCCCGACAACATGATGCTGCACTGTGTACCGGCCATCAATCTGTTCGAGCGCAGGGCCGAGCGGATGCAGCTGACCGAAGGCACCACGTCCTATCACGTGGTGCCGGAGCGGACCGCGCCGACCGACTTCGAGGTGTTCGACCTGATCGAGGTCGCGGGCTATGGCGAGGGCACGGAGCGGCGGGAGTTTCTGCCGCTGTTCTTCTCGCCACAGCGCATGCCTGATGCGCTCCAGGGCTACTACAGCACGCTGCGCGAGCCGCGAGTGCGCTCTGATCGCAACAAGCGCGAAGGACCGCGGTCGGCCTATGTCGGCACCGAGGTGCACCTGTCCCTGGTCAACGCCAAGGAGGCGCCACTGCCCGGGGTGATGCGGGAGCTCTCGGCCCGGGTGCGATGCACCAACCGGGACCTGCCGCTGTTCATGCCCGCAGGCGCACAGGATGCCTTCATGCTGGCAACGGCGGCACCGGTCCTGGGTACTGACCTGGTCGCCGGTCCGTCACGCCCACTGAGCGCACTGCGCGAGGGTGCGATCGCCTGGCGCCTGCTGGCGCTGCTGTCGTTGAACTACCTGTCGCTGGTGGACGAGGACCGGGAGCAAGGCGCGGTGGCGCTTCGTGAGTTGCTCAGCCTGATGTCCATCGGTGCCGATGTCGGCTTCAAGCGCCAGATCGAAGGCGTACGCTCTGTCAGCAGCCGGCCGGTCGTGCGCCGCCACCCCCTGCCCGGCCCGATCACCTTCAGCAGGGGCCTGGAAGTGACGCTGACCGTGGACGATCTGTCGTTTGAGGGCGGCAGTTCGACGCTGATGGCCAGCGTGCTGCATCGCTACTTCACCCGCCATGTATCGATGAACACTTTCGTGCAGACCAACCTGCACTCGATGAGCCGAGGTGAGCTGGTGTACTGGGTGCCGCAACTGGGCGCGCGGGGTCTGCTGTGACGGTCGATGCCGGCACGCTGGACCGCATCCGGCAGCGCCCGGGGCAATACGAGTTGTTCCAGGCCATGCGCCTGATCGAACTTGCCCATCCGCACCTCCCGCGGCTGGGCGACGCCCTGCGCCCGCAGGATGAGCCGATCCGGTTCGCCCAGGAGGCATCCCTGACCTTCGCGCCCAATGCCATCACGGCGCTGGAGCCGGGGGTCCCGGCACGGTTGGTGCAACGCGTGTTCGGCATGCTGGGCCCCAACGGAGCGCTGCCGATCCACATGACCGAGTACGCGCGCGAGCGCATGCTCTACGAAGGCGACCGGACGTTTCTGCGCTTTCTGGACATGCTGCTGCACCGGTTCGGGCTGCTGTTCTACAAGGCCTGGTCCCGCACGCAGCCGGCTGTCAGCCTGGACCGCGCCAACCAGACGGCTTTTCTGCGCTACCTGGGCGCGATGTTCGGCATGGTCGAGCCCGCGCTGCGCGAACGCGACGCCTTGGGCGATGCATCCAAGTTTCACTTCACCGGCCGACTGTCGCGGACCATCCGTGACGCCGACGGCCTGCAGGCCTGGATCCAGCTGCGTTACAACGTGCCGATGCGCGTGGAGCAGTTCTGCGCGCACTGGATGGACCTGGACCCGCGCGACCGGACCCGACTGCACGGCGATATCCGGTCCTGCCTCGGGCGTGGCGCCATCCTCGGTAAAAGCGTCTGGGATGTCCAGCACAAGTTTCGCATCGTGGTCGGCCCGCTGGACTGGCAGCGCTACGTGGAGCTGCTGCCCGGCGGCACCGCGTTGGCTCAGTTGCAGGCCATGGTGCGCCAATACGTCGGTTTCGAGTTCAACTGGGATCTGCAGCTGATCCTGCGCCGCGAGGACGTGCCGTCCTGGAGCCTGGGCAGCCAGCGCCAGATCGGGCGGCTCGGGCGCACCAGCTGGCTCAACGGCGGGCCGGATTTCCGTCGCCGCCGCGACGCCGATGATCTCGTGATGAATGTCGAGAGCATCCTGCCGCTGCGGGTAACCCATCCGTCGACCCGAGCCACGACCGCAACACAATGAACCCTGGAACCTGGAGACTCCAACTATGAGCGAAATCAGCCGCCTGGCCCTGTTCGGCAAACTCAACCCGCTGGGCTACAAGTCCATCGAGGGCGCAACGGTCTTTTGCAAGCTGCGTGGCAACCCGTACGTCGAGTTGGTCCACTGGGTGACCAACCTGCTGGAGACGCAGGAATCGGACCTGGCCCAGATCGTGCGGCACTACGCACTGGACGCAGCGGCCATGGCCCGGGACGTGACCCAGGCGCTGGACCGGCTGCCGCGCGGCTCGACATCGATCAGCGACTTCTCGGATCACATCGAAGGTGCTATCGAGCGCGGCTGGGTCTACGGCACGCTGGCCTACGGTGACTCATGCGTCCGCACCGGCTACCTGCTGCTGGGCATGCTGCGCACCAACAGCCTGCGCAATGCACTGCTCGCGATCTCACGCCAGTTCGAGAAGATCAAGCCCGATGACCTGGCCGAGAACCTGGCCAAGATCACCGCCAACAGCGGCGAGACCGGTCAGGGCGCACAGGACGGCACGGGCATGGCCCAGGCCCAGCCGGGTGAGGCGTCCGGTGCCATGGCACCTGCGGCCATGGGCAAGCAGGAGGCGCTGAAGAAGTTCTGCACCGACCTGACCGAGCGTGCCCGCGAAGGCAAGATGGACCCGATCACAGGCCGCGACGACGAGATCCGGCAGATCGTCGACATCCTGATGCGGCGCCGGCAGAACAACCCCATCCTGACCGGGGAGGCCGGTGTCGGCAAGACCGCTGTCGTCGAGGGCTTTGCGCAACGGCTGGCGCGTGGCGACGTGCCGCCGCAGATGCAGGGCGTGTCGCTGCTGTCGCTGGACATCGGCCTGCTGCAGGCCGGCGCGTCCATGAAGGGCGAGTTCGAGCAGCGCCTGCGCCAGGTGATCGACGAAGTCCAGGCCAGCCCCAAGCCGATCATCATGTTCATCGACGAGGTGCACACGCTGGTCGGCGCCGGTGGTGCCGCCGGCACCGGCGACGCGGCCAACCTGCTGAAGCCAGCTCTGGCACGCGGAACGCTGCGCACCATAGGCGCCACGACCTGGGCCGAGTACAAGAAATACATCGAGAAGGATCCGGCCCTGACCCGGCGCTTCCAGGTCGTGCAGGTCCCGGAGCCCGACGAGCACAAAGCCATCCTGATGCTGCGCGGCGTGGCCACGGTGCTGGAAAAACACCACCGCGTGCAGCTGCTGGATGAGGCCATCGAGGCGGCCGTGAAGCTGTCGCACCGCTACATACCGGCACGCCAGCTTCCGGACAAGGCGGTCAGCCTGCTGGACACGGCCTGTGCCCGCGTCGCCGTCAGCCAGCATGCCATTCCCGCCGAGGTCGAGGACTGCCAGCGGCGCATCGAGGCGCTGGAGCTGGAGCAGCAGATCATCGACCGCGAGTCCGCCGTGGGCGTCGAGATCGGCAGCCGCCGTGTCGATGTCGACGCGAAGCTCGACACCGAGCGCGAGCGCCTGAAGGGCCTGCAGGCCCGTTGGGACGAGGAGAAGGTGGTGGTCGAGAAGGTGCTGGAGTTGCGGGCGCGGCTGCGCGGCGACAAGGACGCGGTCGACATCCCCGCCGACGGTGCCGATGGCGACCGGGCTGCGGTGCTGACTGAACTCAGGGCCGAGCAGGACAAGCTGGCCGGCATACAGGGCGACACGCCGCTGATCATGCCGTCCGTGGACAACCAGGCCGTGGCGTCGGTCGTCGCCGATTGGACCGGCATCCCCGTTGGCCGGATGGTGAAGAACGAACTCGAGGCCGTGCTGCGGCTCGGCGACACCCTGGGCCAGCGGGTGATCGGCCAGCAACATGGGCTGGAGATGATCGCGCGCCGCATCCAGACATCGCGGGCCCGGCTTGACAACCCGAACAAGCCAATCGGCGTGTTCATGCTGTGCGGAACCTCCGGCGTTGGCAAGACCGAGACCGCCCTGGCACTGGCGGAGTCGCTCTACGGTGGTGAACAGAACGTCATCACCATCAACATGAGCGAGTTCCAGGAGGCGCACACTGTCTCGACATTGAAGGGCGCTCCGCCTGGATATGTCGGCTATGGCGAGGGCGGCATCCTGACCGAGGCGGTCCGCCGGCGGCCCTACAGCGTGGTGCTGCTGGACGAGGTCGAGAAGGCGCACTCGGACGTGCACGAGATCTTCTTCCAGGTCTTTGACAAGGGCTGGATGGAAGACGGCGAAGGCCGGATGATCGACTTCAAGAACACCATCATCCTGCTCACCAGCAACGCCGGCTCCGAGCTCATCATGAACATGTGCAAGGACCCGGAACTGCTGCCCGACCCGGAGTCGCTGGCCGCTGCGATGAAGGAACCGCTGCAGAAAGTGTTTCCGCCGGCACTGCTGGGTCGCATCGTCACCATCCCGTACTACCCGCTGACCGACGACATGCTGGCCCGCATCGTGAAGCTGCAGCTGGGCCGCATCCGCAAGCGGGTGGCCGAGAACCACAAGATCCCGTTCGACTACAGCGACGAGGCGGTCAGGCTGATCGTGAGCCGCTGCAACAACGCCGAGAGCGGTGGGCGCATCATTGACGCGATCCTGACCAACACGATGCTGCCGCGCATCTCGGTGGAATACCTGCGTCGCACCGCATCAGGCGAGGAGCTCAAGGGCATCCGCATCGGCGTGGCGGACAAGGACTTCACGTACGAGTTTGACTGATTCATTGCCGTTCGGCGGCCGGGGGCGGCCGGCCTCGCGCAACACCTGCGCACCGCCCGCAACACGATAGGGGGATAGCACCATGGCCATTCCAGGACTTTCCGGCGCCCGCCAGATCCTGACGGTTTCCACCGACGCCGGCTCGGACAAGCTGCTGATGCTGGGCATGACCGGCACCGAGCGGCTGGGACGCCTGCCGGAGTACACGCTGGACATGGTGTCCAACGTCAACGCGCTGACCGGCTCGCCGGAGACGATCGACCTGCACGCCCTGGTCGGCACCAAGGCCACGGTGACGCTGCGAATCGACTCCGTCACCGAAATGAAGCGCCACTGGAACGGCTACGTCACCCGCATCCAGCGGGGCGAGAACTTCGGCCGGTTCGTACGGCACTCGGCAACGGTGCGGCCATGGCCGTACTTCATGACCCAGCGGCGCAACAGCAAGATCTTCCAGAACAAGACACCCAAGGACATCCTGACCGAGGTCTTCGGCGAGTACAGCGGCTGCGAGCATGAGTTCCGCGGCATGCTGCCGACCTACCCGACGCTGGACTATTGCGTCCAGTATGACGAGACCGACTTCAACTTCGTCAGCCGGCTGATGGAACGGTTCGGCATGTACTACTTCTTCGAGCACACCGAGACCTCGCACAAGATGGTGGTGGTGGACCTGAACATCGTGCACCTGCCGAAGCAGATCCCGCTGCCGGTGCCCTGGGCCAACTCGCTCAAGCAATCCAACGCGATCACCAGCTGGTCCAAGTTCGAGGAGGCTCGCGCCCAGAAGGCGGTGATCGGCGACTACGACTACCTCGCCTCGACCACCGCGATCAAGGCCGAGAAGGCCGCCTCGGGCGGCACTGCCAAGGTCGGCAAGTCGGAACTTTTCGAGCATTCCGCGTTGGTGGTGCAGAACAGCCAGAAGGACAAGGTCACCACCTTCATGCCGCCCATCGACCCCAAGGCTGCAGCAGCCAAGGTCGTTCTCGAGGAAGCACAGTCGCTGCAGGCCGCCTATTCCGGCCTGACCAATGTGCGCGACGTGGCCTGCGGGGCAACCTTCATCTATGCCGACCCGGGCACTCCGGCCGACAACGGCATGTACCTGGTGGTCGAGGCCCGGTACAAGATGACGTTCGCGGACCATGAGGGCAACGACGATATTTCAAAGGCCGGGGTCAAGCCCGAGGGCTTCCGCTGCCAGTTCATCTGCATCAATTCCACCAGCGGCAGCTTCAAGCCCGAGCGCATCACCCCGCGGCCCCGCATCGCGGGCCCGCAGACGGCGGTCGTCATCGGCGCCGCAGGCAACGAAATCGACACCGACAAGCATGGGCGCATCAAGGTCCAGTTCCATTGGGACCGCCTGGGTGACAAGACGCTCGCCGCCGGTTGCTGGGTCCGCGTGGCCCAGCCCTGGGCTGGCAAGGGGTTCGGCTTCTTTGCGCTGCCCCGGATCGGCCATGAGGTGGTCGTCAGCTTCATCGATGGCGACCCCGACAAGCCGTTGGTCACGGGGTCGGTCTACAACGACACCAACACGATGACCTGGAAGATGGCGGACTTCGCCACCTGCACCGGCATCGTCACCCGCAGCACCAAGGGCGGGTCGGAGACGAACTTCAACGAGTTGCGCTTCGAGGACAAGAAGGGCAGCGAGTACATCTGGGTGCGTGCGGAGAAGGACTTCTACCGCCACGTCAAGAACGACGCCTTCGACTTTGTCGAGAAGAACGAAACGGTTCGCATCAAGGTCGACCGCAAGACATCGATCGGTGGCAATGACTACACCTACGTCGGCAAGGAGGTCAAGACCGAGGTCAAGGCCGACCTGCACCTGACGGTCCACAACGACACGCTGGTCAATATCAAGAACGTCGCCAACCTGAAGGTCGCCAAGGACCTGAGCACCAAGATTGGTGGTGACTGGGGCGCCGACGTCACCGGCAAGTTGGCCATCAAGACCACCGGCGATACCGCCATCTCCGCCACGGGCGGCCTGGACATGAAGGGCATGACCGTCGCCATCCAAGGCGCCAGCGGCATCAAGCTGGTGTCCGGGGCGGCGTCGATCACCTTGGGGCCAGGCGGCGTCACCATCGACGGCGCGATGGTCAAGATCAATTGCGGCGGCTCCGGCGGCTCCGCCAAGGCCGCGAGTCCGAAGGCCCCTGCCGAGGCCACCACGTTCAAGGACTTGACCGAAGGCAAGTACGAGGATCAGTTCAAGGATCCGATGACCAAGAAGTGACCGTGGCAACCGCAGCAGCAGCAGCAGGCGATGGACCGGCGCAGTCCTATGCCCAGGTCAAGGCAGCGCTCTGGAATCGCGATGGTGCCCGGGTGTTCGCCGTCATCGACGGTGCCGTCATGCCTCAGATGCCGGATCGCCTGGAGACCGCGCCGACAGCCGGCTGGGACAGCCTGCGCCGCGGCGCGCTGACGCCCGAGGTCGCACAGCGCAGTGCCTACGTTGCGGAGCTTCAGCGTGAGTCCGCCTTCACCGACTTTGTCTTGAAGGATGCGGCCAAGACGTTCCCGGGCTGGGGCCTGCTGCTGGTGTCGCAACGATCTTTGCTGGAGGTGCGCAACCATTGCCGCGCTCTGGTCGAGGTATTGACCCCGGATGGCGAGATCCGGCATTGGCGCTGGTACGACCCGGAGGTCCTGTCGGCCGTCCTGCCGACGATGGCGCCAACACAGCAGGACCTGCTCTTCAGCCAGATGAATGAACTGGTCCTTGTCGACCAGCGCCAGTGGACCTGGCTCTGGATGGAGCGGGGTGTGCTGACCCGACTGTCACGTCGGCTGTTGGCCGAGGCGGCGTGATCGATCTCGACCGATGATGCTGACCCTCAGCCCGGATCAATTCGACCTCCTGGATGAGCTCCAGGTCCGCCGGACCGCAGCCGCCATGACGGATGCACTGGCGCAGGCGTGGCCGACCGTCACGCAGCGCCTGACGGAGCGCTGGCCGGCATTCGTCGAGGCTGCCATGCAGCAGGCGCGTCGACATGGCCTGTCCGATACCACCGATTTCGGCCGCTGGGTCAGCCTGTGGTGTCTCTGGGGCGCGAACTTCGATGAGAAGCCCGGTTTCGAGTGGGCCCGCGAGATCCTGGCGGACAGCCGTCGGAAACCGGCGGTCAAGCTGTTCCAGCTCCTGCATCGGACCCGTGCCGAGCTGCGCGCCAAGCCGGCCCCTGCGGCGGGCGCGGCGCCGGGACCGACGCTGGCCAGCTGGGACGCCGCCATTGCCCGGGTGACGCAGGGTGCCGGCCAGGGCCGGGCGGCCGCCGCGGTTTTCGTAGTCGATCCCGTGGTCACGGCCGACCTGCTTTGCGACCTGGGTGTGGTGGACCTGAAGCTCAGCGATGCCGCTGACATCCAGGAATACCGTCCTTCGCAAGGAGGCCTGGTCCGGCAGCCGGCGCCGCCACCCAGCCCTGAGCTGGTGCATTTGGATCAGGCGCCGCCCGCGCCGTTGTCGATCTCGGCCTTGGGGCGCAAGGGCCCTGGCAACGCCGCCGCCCGGCTGAACCTGCGGATCCAACCCCTGGCGGTCTGCAATCCCATGTTGCATCCCGAGGTGCGGATCGGCAATGGCGAAACCGTCGCCACCTGGAAGGGGCGCGATGCCCTGCAGTTCTCTACCCCGATGCTGCCGCCAGCCGAGGCACCAGGCCTGACCGGTGTCGGTCATGTTCTACCGGCACAGGACCATGCCATCGACCTGGCGTCCTGCGGTCTGCGCGAGACCGGCGCGCCCTTTGATGCGGCCCGGGTCATCGCGCATGTCTATCCGGCGGTGCAGTGGATGCTGGCCGTCCAGCAGGCCGCCCTGCCAGAGATGCAATGGCCCGCTTCGTCGCCTGCTGAGCCGGCCAAGCCCGCCAGCCTGCGCCTGGAACGCGATGCGGTGCCTGTGGCCATCGATGCCTGGCAAATGGCCTGGGCCGGCCTGCCGGTGGCGTGTCGTGCCGGCTGGGACAAGGTGTTCAATGCCTGGACCCGGGTCGTGACCGGCAACCCAAGCCTGACGTTGCAGATGCAGGCCCTGTGCGGCAGCGCGGCGTTGACATGGGGTTGGCGACGCACCGGGCCGGACGTGGTCGTTGGCCGCTGCGAGGGGGGCATCGACATGATGGCGGTGGCCATCGATGTGGTGCTTGCAGGCGAAATCATTCAAGGTGACAGTCGCGCACGCATACGGCTGCGCGCCGTGGGCAAGGTTGAACTGAAGCGGACGATCCTGCAGTTGGCCGGCGCTGGGCATGACGGCCAGACGCTTGCCGATGCCATGACGACATTCAAGCTGCCGTTCCAACTGGAAGTGGACCCGATGGTGGACGGATCACTGGCCATGCTCGCCGCGGTCCAGGGCGACCCTGACCTCCTCGGCCAGATTTCAGGCAGCGCGGGATTGCGCCCACGCCCGGATGCGGCCGGATTGGAGTGGTTCTTCACGATGGCCATTGGTCCTAGCACGGCTACGATGGTGTTGACCGATCCGATCATCGGCGCCACGCAGAGCAAGATACCGCTCCTGGCAGCCATGCCTTTGGTCGACTGGAGCGCGGGCTGATGGCCATGGAGCGCCTGCTGACCCTGCACCTGACCAGCGAGGGCTGTGCTGCCGAGGCCTTGCTCAACGGCATCCCGGTGGCCAGCACGTCCCGCGCCGGCGGCGAGTGCCTGCTGCCCGTGCATGAGTTCACCCTGACCGGCGCCAATCGCCTGGATCTCACTGCGGCATGCGTCACGCCCGGACAAGAGTCGCTGCCGCAGCCCTGCACGGCCGTCAAGCCCACGTGGGCTCGTCTGCGCCTTTTGCTGGTGCGACAAGGGCGCAGCCCGATGGACGACAACGCGCGCCAGTTGGCGGAGATCAGTTGGGCAGCGCCAAGAGACAAGAGCTTCGAGGCGCCGGTGACGTTGACCAGCGAGGTCGAGCTTCCGATTAACTTCCCGCGCTGGAAGTGGCTGGATGCGCCGCCGATCAGCTTCAACCCCGGCACGCGTCGGTTGGTCGTGGAGTTCCTCCAGCAGATGGCACTGGATCTGTCGCTGGGTCGTCCGGATGGGCTGATAGCCGCTGCCAAACTGCGTTTCGACGAGTTGGCCCTGGCCTATCAGATGACGCCCGCGCAAGCAGTACAGCGCTTTCGAGATCACCTCCAAGCGCGCTTCGAGGCTAAGGCGCTGAACGTGCTGCCGCCAGCTGCGGACGAGGTGGTCCTGCGTCCGATCCTGGATGGCCACATGATCGAAGCCTTGTCACCCGCCGGAACACCGGTGCTGCGCACGCAGAATACGCCACCTCCACATGGCGAATGCACGTGGCCGATGCGGCTGGCGGTGGTGGAAGGGCGGATCTATGTCTTGCGTTGACGGATACGCGTCGAGTCGGGGCCGCAGCGCGGCCCACGGGAGCACCTCGTGATTGCATTGACTGTCACCAGCTTCAATGGTGGCCCGATGGCTCAGGCGCCCTCGGCTCAGTTCGACGAGATGGGCGGCAGCATCGGCCGGGCGGACAACAACCAGCTCGTTTTGCCCGACCCAGACCGCACAATCTCCCGGGTCCACGCACGCGTGGCCTTCCGCAATGGTGCCTACATCCTGATCGATTGCGGCAGCAACCCGGTATCGATCAACAACCGGCCGCTGGGCAATGGTCAGGAGAGCCCGATCAAGGCCGGCGACCAGGTCACGATTGGCGGCTATGCCATCAAGGTCGAGGCGGCCGCAGCGCTGTCGGCCAAACCGGTCGACCCGTTCGCCGACTTCTCCGGCCTCGCCTCACCGGCCCCAGCGCCTGCGGCACGCGGCTTCGGCGCGCCGGCATCGTCATCGGTCGACCCGCTGGCCGGATTTGGGGCTCCTGCGGCATCTTCAGGCGGAGCTGACCCATTTGCCGCCTTCGGTAGCAGCGCACCGAAACAGGGCGGCAAGAGCGCGCAGGCCAGCGGCGGCGGCGGCATTCCCGACGATTGGGACCCATTCGCAGCGGACGCCGCTCCGGCCCCGTCCAAGTCGGACCCGTTCGCCGCCAGTCGGGGCCAGGACTTCGGTATGGAGGTCGGCGGCAAGGGCTCGGGTCCGCTGATACCAGACTTTCCGGGCAGCAACAGCCACTCGGGCTCCGGTGGTGGTGACTCGCTGGACAACTTGTTCGGCCTCGGCGCCGGAAGCACCAGCGGCCACAGCGACCCGTTTGCCAACACGCCGCTGCAGGCGATCCACGCTCAGCCCAACATGGCGGCCAGTGACGACCCGCTGCGCTCACTGAACTCGGTCACACAAGCCAGCGCCACCTCGGCGTTCGACCAGCGGTCCGAGCTGAACAGTCCCTTTGATCTGGCACCCATGACGGTGCCCAAGGCCAAGCCCGCTCCCAGTGCACCATCACCCGTCGCCCCGGCCGCAACCTTGGCCGCGCCCACGATACCTACCGACCCCAGCGCCACGTTGTCAGGCGCGGTGAGGTCCTGGGATGACGGCGCTGGCGAGGGGCGAACGATCATCCGCGCCAAGTCGTCCCCTCCAAAGGTGGCACCGGCGCCGGCACCCCCACCTGCGCCGGCGGCGGCTGCGCTGCCGGCCGATCTTGACTTCGATCTGGATATCGGCGGCGAGTCGGACGACCCCCTTGCCGGCTTGTTGCCCCAGGCCGCACAGCCACCCTCTTCTGCACCACCGCCAGCGCCACCGCAGCCGCGCCCGGCGCAGGCCGCCGCACCCGCACCTGCGGCAAAGGTAGCGGCAGCAGGGACGGCACCGACTGGGCCCGCTGTTTCACCGGCGCAGGCCGATGAGTTGCTGGCCGCCCTGCGCGATGGCCTCAGCCTGCCCGGCCTGCCCATCGACCGCCTGACGCCACAGCTGATGCGCCTGATCGGCCAGCTTCTCTTTCACTCAGTGGGAGGCACTGTCGATTTGCTGGTCGCTCGCTCAGCACTGAAGCGAGAGGTTCGCGCCGAGGTCACCATGATCGTGGCCAAGGAGAACAACCCGTTGAAGTTCTCGCCGACGGTCGAGGTCGCCATGGAACATCTTCTGAAGCCCCCCGCACGTGGCTTCATGCCGCCCGATCGGGCCATGCAGGATGCCTATGACGACCTGAGGGCCCATCAGTTCGGGTTCCTGGCCGGCATGCGAGCGGCGCTGGAAGGCGTGCTGAAGCGATTCGACCCCGCCATCTTGGAGGGCAAGTTGTCCAAGGGGTCGGTACTCTCGAACATGATTCCCGGCAGTCGGAAGGCACGCATGTGGGACGTCTTCCAGGAGATGTACGGCCAGATCTCGGCCGAGGCGTCGGACGACTTCCATGAACTCTTTGGCAAGGAGTTCCTGCGCGCCTACGAGTCCCATATCGATCAACTCAAGGACCGGCGATGATGCGGCCGGGTACACGTGCCGTCACGCGCAGGCGCCGCCTGCTGCTGTCCAACACTACTAGGGCCCGCCGTGCAGATTGAACTGGCCATCCTTTCCAAGCGTGGTGGGCGTTCCTACAACGAGGACGCGTGCGGTCATTGGCATTCCGACACCCATCTTTGCTGTGTTGTCGCGGACGGAGCCGGTGGCCATGGTGGTGGCGACAAGGCGTCGCGCCTGGCCGTCGGCGCGGTGATCGAGGGTTTCGCGGCGCAGCCCGACCTCTCCGGGCCGTCGATCGAACAGTTGATTCGAGCCACCAACCAGAACATCCTGTCGCACAGGGGCGACGACCCCTCGATGGCGCAGATGCACAGCACGGTGGTGTCGCTCTTCATCGACCTGGACGGCAATGTCGCCGCTTGGGGTCACGCCGGCGACTCCCGCCTGTATGCATTCCGAGGCGGACGCATACAGACCCAGACGAAAGATCACAGCGTCGTGCAAGGCCTGGTGGACAGCGGGCTGTTGCAAGGTGACCAGATGCGCACGCATGCCCAGCGCAGTGAACTCGTATCGGCCCTCGGACTAGACGACAGCGACCTGCTGATCGATGCCAATGGTGAGCCCTGGGCCATGCGGCCGGGCGATGTCTTCCTGCTGTGCACCGACGGCCTTTGGGAGTACGTCGAGGAGCCCGCCCTGGAGGCCGCCTTGCAGGCGGCGACAGATCCTCACGGCTGGCTGGACACGTTGGAGCAGGCCGTCCTTCGCAACGCGGCCAACAAGCCCAGCCATGACAATTTCAGCGCGCTGACGGTCTGGGTGACGGAAGACCCGCCGGCCTGATACCTGCCTGCCAACGGCCCATCCGGCCGATCGGAGACGCCATGTCCAACAAGCATGTCTGCAACCTCGCCATGACCAAGTGCAGCATGGGTCTCGCACCTGGCACGCTGATGGTGCTGCCTATCAACCGAGTGCTGACGTTCAATCAACCCGCGGCGACGGTGATGGACTTCATCCCGATGGTCAACGTCATGCCATTCGGCATGTGCAAGTCACCCGCCAATCCGACCGTCGCGGCGGCGACGGCCGCGGCACTGGGCACCCTGACACCGATGCCTTGCATTCCGCTCACAGTTGCGCCATGGGCACCGGGCTCACCGACCGTCAAGATGATGCCGGGGGCAGTCCTCAACGACAAGTCCAAGCTGACCTGTACCTGGGGCGGCATGATTGAGGTCACGTTCGCCGGCCAGGTGAAGGAACAGGTGCCCTGAGCACTTGCCATCGGGCTGCCGGTCACGAATTGGCCGCTCGAAACGACACAGCCCCGCCTAGGCGGGGCTGCTGCACTGGAAATGCCGCGTCAGTTGTGGCGGCCGATCTCGACCCGGCGGTTATCTGCCGAGAAGGGGTCCGACGCGTTCTTCAGCTGCTTTGAGCCCTGACCCTCGGCAATGAGCATCTGACCTTCGACGCCCTTGCCGACCAGATAGGTCTTGACGGACTCAGCGCGACGCAGCGACAGCGCCAGATTGGCCTCGGCGGCACCTGAAGCATCAGCATGGCCAATGACACGAACTTGACGACCACTACCGGACTTGGAACGCAGCACGTCGGCAAAGACGTCAAGCTGCTTCTTCAGCATATCCGGGATATCGGCAGATCCGACCTTGAAGGCCGATGCCGGCAGCGAGTACCGGATGGCGGGCTTGAAGCCCATGCACTTGAAGCCGCTGGCTTCCAGCTCCTTACAGGCATCCTCCGGGAACAAGCCCTCCTTGATGGACTTGGCATCCGGGACCTGCTGCCCGACGTCCACCGCGCCGGCGGCATCCTGTGCAGATGCAGAGAACGAAAAAGTCAGCAAAGAAGCGCTGGCGGCCAGCGCCAGCAGGCTGCGGGACAAGAGAGCGGTACGCTTCATGGAACACTCCTTACGGTGCGACGCCGCATGGCGCCGAAGAGGCAGTTCAACCTGGACACAGCTCATCCGAACATCAACAACGCCATCCGGATGATCAGCAGGGGGAATGATAGTCAGTTTCCAGAATTGTGCCTCGCCCAAATTGGGGGGGTCCCGGTGATCCTGCCTGGCGGACGCGGACCTATATCACGCTCGCATTCCATGCTGGGCGAACGTCAGCCCGTGCAGTACAGTGTGCCGGCACTCGCAGGTCGGGAGGTTCGCGAGGGGAGACTCTTGACGGCCGCCGGCCCGCTGCATCCGGCCGCTGCACCCTTGTCCCGCTGGTCGGCGTGTGTAACCTGAAACAGCCCGAAGAGCGCGATGACCTGGAACAACAAGGTGGTTTGGACGGAGGGCATGTTCCTCCAGCCGCAACACTTCCAGCAGCATGACCGGCACCTCGACTACCAGTTGCGCGAGCGCCTGGCCGCCCTCGCCGGGCACGGATGGGGCTTTGTCGCGCTGGCGCTCGACGATGCCGCCCTTTCCCTCGGCAAGGTCAGCCTGAACGGCGCGCAAGGTCTGCTGCCAGACGGCCAGGCCTTCTCCATTCCGGGCAACGATGCCGCGCCAATGGCATTGGACATTCCGGCCGATGCCCGCAACGAGGTGGTCGTTTTGGCCACGGTACTGGCCCGGCCTGGCATTGTGGAAACCGATGCGGAGCAAGCTGCCGGATCGATGGGGCCCCGCTTTGCCGTCACGGAGGTATCGGTTCGGGACAGCAACAGCAACGTCGATCGGGATGCGTCGCTGCAGATCGGGCGCCTGAACCTGAAACTCATGCTGGAGCGGGACGCGCAGGACGGCTACGCCCGCGTCGGCGTGGCCCGTGTTGTCGAGCGGCGCGCCGACAACAAGGTGGTGCTGGACGCACAGTACGTGCCACCAATGCTGCATGTGCAGGCCAACCCCATCCTGGACGGCTACCTGCGTGAGTTGTGCGGCCTGTTGCACCAGCGGGCCGAGGTCCTGGGTGCGCGGCTCGCCCAGCCGGGCCGCGGTGGGGTTGCAGAAATCGCTGACTTTCTGCTGCTCGAGGCCGTGAACCGCAGCGAACCGCTGTTCACGCACCTGCAGCAACGCCCTGTGCTGCATCCGCGCGAGTTTTACCAGCAGGCGCTGTCATTGGCGGGTGACCTCGCGACGTTCCGGGAGCGCCGCCGTCCTCCGCCCTATCCAGAGTATGTACACGACGACCTGGCGCGTTGCTGGCGCCCGGTGATGGACGACCTTCGGCAGTCGTTGTCCATGGTCATGGAGCAGAACGCCATCCCCATCCCGCTGCAGGATCGCAAGCACGGCGTGCGCGTGGCCATCGTTCCCGACATCGAGCTGCAGCGCAACGCACTCTTCGTGCTGGCGGCAGGTGCACAGATGCCGGGCGAGGCGCTGCGGGCGCGCTTCCCGACCCAGTCCAAGATTGGCCCGGTCGAACGCATCCGCGACCTGGTGAACCTCAATCTGCCCGGCGTGCCGTTGCGACCGATGGCGGTGGCGCCGCGTCAGATCCCCTACCACGCCGGATTCACCTATTTCGAGCTCGAGACGCGCAACAGCGAGTTGTGGAAGCAGTTGGAGTCCTCGGGCGGCCTTGCGCTTTTCGTGCAGGGAGACTTTCCGGGCCTCGAGCTGGAGTTTTGGGCCATCCGCAGCTGATACGAGCACCTGACCCGCCGGCGGCGCCCACACGCGTACGCGCCAAGGCGGCAGCAACCGAACCGAGACTGCCATGAGCGACAACGGTAAAGAGAACGACCCCTTCGCCGCCTTTGAGTCGGACCGCACGGTGATCAAGCCCGGCGCCGGAAGGCGCGGCCCGGCACCTGCAGCCGGTGGAGGCTCCGGGGTGGGCGGGGGCGGTGGACCTGGTAGTGGTGGTGGCGGCGCGGGAGGCGGTGGTGGCCCCGCTGGAGGCGGCGGAGGTGGCGGCGGTGGCGGTGGCGGCAAGGAAGCGCCGCTTGCGTTGGACGCGTTGATGGCGGCGAACCTGAATCCGCTGGTGGCGGCCGCCGCACCGTTGTTGTCGTCCGCTCCGCGCATCCGCGTCATGGTCCAGCATCCGAACCCCGCTGGCCTGAAGGATGCGCTGGCCGACGGCATACGCAAGTTCGAGGCCCAGGCGCGGCAGAACGGCCTGCCCAACGAGCAGGTGATCGCTGCCCGTTACATCCTGTGCACGCTGCTCGACGAGATGGCGGCCAGTACGCCGTGGGGCGGATCGGGTGTCTGGGCTGGCCAGAGCCTGTTGGTGCAGTTCCACAACGAATCCTGGGGCGGCGAGAAGATCTTCCAGTTGATGGCAAAGCTGGCCGAGAACGTCCAGGGCAATCGCAACCTGCTGGAACTGGTTTATGTGGTGCTGGCCTTCGGCTTTGAAGGTCGATACCGGGTGCTGTCAGACGGCCGGGCGCAGCTGGACAGCGTGCGCACGCGCCTGGCCCAGATGCTCAAGACTGGCAAGGGTGACGGCGAGCGCACGCTGTCGCCACGCTGGGAGGGTGTGCCCGCAGGCGACGGCAAGCTCAAGCAGAGCATGCCGATGTGGGTAGTGATGACACTAGCCGCGGTAGTGATGGCGGTGGTATTCATAGCGCTTCGCTTCTCCATCAATGCCCATTCGGACCCGGTCTTCTCAACCATGGCCACCCTGGATGTGAAGGCGGCGCCGCTCAGCGCAGCGCCTCCACCGCCGCCGCCTCCAGCAGCCGCACCACGCCTGGCTGGGGTCTTGAAGGCCGAAATCGAGCAGGGCCTGATCCAGGTACAAGACTTGGCCGACCGCTCGATCGTGGTGCTGAAGGGCGATGGCCTGTTCGACCCAGGCAGTGCGGTGATCAACAACCAGGTGATGCCGTTGATGTCGCGTGTCCAGGGGGCGTTGATGCAGATGCCGGGCCAGGTCCTGATCACCGGACATACCGACAACCAGCCGATTCGATCGCTGCGTTTCCCGTCCAACTGGCACCTGTCGCAGGAGCGGGCCAATTCGGTGAAACAGATGCTGGCCGCCAACATCAAGCCCGAGCGCCTGCGCGCCGAAGGGCGCGCCGATGCAGAGGCGGTGGCAGACAACGGCACACCGGCCGGACGCAGCCAGAACCGGCGCGTCGAAATCACGCTGTTCCTGGCCCCCGGGGCCTGACGAAGGAGCACAGCCAACATGAAGCGTTTCGGCCAATTTCTTCTGAGCCCGCTGTTCCTGGGCGCACTGGGTGTCATCGCCCTGTCCGCGCTGGTCTGGTGGATCGGTCCGCTGATCGCGATCGGCGATCGGCGGCCGCTGGATGCGACCTGGGTTCGCCTGACCATCATTGCCGTCATGGTGCTGATCTGGGTGATCCGGCTGGTGCTGGGCATCGTCAACCGCAAGCGCACCAATGCAGCCCTGGCAGAGGGTATTGCCAAGGGCCCAACCTCGGCCGAGAAGGAAGTCGGCACGCTGAACGACAAGTTCACGCAGGCCCTGGATGTGCTCAAGCAGTCACCCGGCGCCAAGAAGGGCGGCAACCTTCTCTACGACCTGCCCTGGTACATGTTCGTCGGCGCGCCGGGCTCCGGCAAGACAACGGCGCTGCTGAACGCCGGACTGACCTTCCCGCTGGCCGAAAAGCTCGGTCAGAACGCCGTGCGGGGCGTTGGCGGCACTCGCAACTGCGACTGGTGGTTCACCGACGAGGCGGTGATGATCGACACCGCCGGTCGCTACACCATGCAGGAGTCCGACAGCGCGGTGGATGCCGCGGCCTGGGATGGCTTCCTGGCGCTGCTTCGCAAATCGCGTCCCCGCCGTCCCCTTAACGGCGTGCTGCTCACCGTCAGCATCCAGGACCTGCTCCAGCAGACACCGACCGAGCGCAAGGACCATGCCGCCAAGTTGCGGGCTCGCATGCAGGAGCTCACCGAGAAGCTCGGCGTGCGTCCGCCTGTGTATGTGCTGGTGACCAAGTCCGACCTGATCGCGGGTTTCAACGAAACGTTTGGTGAGTTCAACAAGGAGGACCGCAATCAGGTCTGGGGCTTCAGCTTCCCGTACTCGCCCGCAAGTGAAGACCCAATGCCCCAGTTCGGGTCCGAGTTCGCGGCGCTTGAAAAACGCCTGCGCGACCGAGTGCTCGAGCGCATGGAGGCCGAGCACGACGTCCTCAAGCGGGCGTCGATCTTCAACTTCCCGCAGCAGTTCGCCGGCCTGCGCGGTTTGCTGGGTGGCTTCCTGGAGTCGGTTTTTTCCGCCGGTGGCTCGCTCGAGGAGCGGCCCTTGCTGCGCGGCGTCTACTTCACCAGCGGTACGCAGGAAGGCACGCCCATCGACCGCGTGATGGGCACGCTGGCCCGCACCTTTGGCGTCGAGCGCCGCCTCGCGCCGCCCGCAGCCGCCCGCGGCAAGAGCTTCTTTCTCAGCCGCTTGCTCAAGGACGTGGTCTTCCAGGAGCAGGCCCTGGTCGGCTCCAACCAGAAGATGGAACAGCGCACGGCGCGCTGGCGGCTGGTTGGCTATGCCTTCACGGTGCTGGCCTGTATCGGGCTGCTGGGTGGATGGGCGCTGAGCTTCACCCGCAACAAGGCCTATGTCGCCGAGATCGCAAAGCGCATGCCGGACATCAAGCAGATCGTCGAGACGGTGCCGCCGGCGACCAATGCCGATGTCAGCCCGCTGGTCGGTGTGCTGTCCGCCGTACGTTTGGCTCCGATCCCCGAGGGGTTCGACATCACCAATCCGCCATGGACCCACGGCTTCGGCCTGTACCAGGGCGACAAGCTGGAAGCAGGCGCGATCACCGGCTACAACCGGCTCCTGGACAAAGCGCTGATGCCGCGCGTCGTGCGCCGGCTTGAGGAGCGCCTGCGTGCCGCCAACCGCGACAACCTGGAAGACGCCTACGAAGGCCTGCGCAGCTACCTGATGCTCTACACCCCGGACAAGTGGGATCCGGATGGCTTCAAGTCCTGGGTCGCGCAGGACTGGGAGAAGACACTGGAGCGCGCACTGACCCCTGAGCAGCGCCAGACGCTGAACGTGCACTTGGACGCCCTGGTGTCGCGCGGTGCGCCGCCGCCGGTGGCCCCGATGGACAAGAACCTGGTGGCCGGCGTGCGTGAGATGCTGGGCGCCTTCCCGTTGGAGTTCCGGGTCTTCAGCCGGCTCAAGCGAGCCCAGGTCGGTGCCGACCTGCCGCCGTTCACGGTGGCCGGCGCGGCAGGGCCACAGGCGCTGCAGGTCCTGGTCCGCGCCTCCGGCGAGCCTTTGACCAAGGGCATCCCGGGCCTGTTTACCAAGGCCGGCTTCCGCCAGGCCCTGCAGCCGCAGGTCGAAAAGGCCACCCGCCAACTGGCGGCCGAAGAGGCGTGGGTCCTGGGCTCCAAGACCACGACCACGTCGGTGGGTGCCTCATTGACGGGGAATGCCGAGTTGGTGGGCCGGGTGCGCCGGCTGTACTTTGAGGAGTACATCAAGACCTGGGACAAGTACATCGCTGACGTCAAGGTGGTCAAGACCAACAGCATCGACGAGAGCCTCAAGGTGGCGCGAACCCTGTCGGCCGTGGACTCTCCGCTGGCCGCGTTCCTGCGCGGCGTGGCGCGCGAGACGACGCTGGTCGAGCCGGTCAAGGCCCCGGGCGCCGACTCTGGCACCAAGGCCGGCCAGGCCGACCAGAAATTGCTGGACGCCAAACGCGAAATCACGGCCGTCCTCGGTCGCGTACCCGGAACCACGCAACCTGTCGGGCCGCCCATGGAGCAGATGGTCGATGACCATTTCACACCGATCAGGCGGCTGTTCATCGGCCAGCCGCAGCCGATCGACGACATGTTGAAGATGTTCAACGAGGTCTATGTCCAGCTGGCCGCCGTCGACGAGGCACAGAAGAACAAGACCGCGCCACCGCCGGCCGGTGGCGCCGACCGGATCAAGGCAGCGGCAGGTCAGCAGCCGGAGCCCATCCGATCCATCCTGGAGTCGGTGTCCGGCGCCGCGGCCACCGCCGGGCGCACGGCCGAGATCGGGTCCATCGCGGGCGACATGAAGCCGATCAACGAGTTCTGCGCCAGGGCGATTTCCGGCCGCTATCCGTTCACCAGCGCATCCAAGGCCGATGTCCTGCCCGAGGATTTCGCCCAGTTCTTTGGCCAGGGCGGACAGCTTGACGAGTTCTGGAACACCAAGCTGGCCAAGTTGGTGGACATCAGCACCACGCCCTGGAGCTTCCGGCCGGTCGGCGATGCAAAGCCGGTCAGCCCGGCCGCGCTGGCCGACTTCCAGCGCGCGGCGCGCATCCGCGAGGTCTTCTTCCGCGGCGGCGGCAAGGTACCGACATTCAAAGTCGACATGCGTGCCGCCGAGATCGGCGAGGGCCTGAAGGAGATCGTGCTCGACATAGACGGCCAGATCACCAAGTTCGTGCCCGGCAACGGCACGCCGGTCACCATCGCATGGCCAAGTGCGCGCGTGGCGTCGCAGATCAAGCTTCAAGGCCTGCCCAATGGCGCCGTCATGCAGTTCGACGGCCCGTGGGCCCTGTTCCGCATGTTCGACCGCTTCGAGGTCACGCCTTCGGCCCAGCCCGAGAAGTTCACGGTTTCCTTCAACCTGGAGGGTCGGCGCGCCCGGTTCGAGGTCACCTCGAACAGCGTCTTCAACCCGTTCCGGCTGAAGGAGATGCAGCAGTTCCGCTGCCCGGGCGGCCTCTGATCCGCGGGCGGACTTGGTGTCGCTTGATCAGGCGCCAGGCTGGTACGGCAAGCTGCCGACGCTGGGCGACTTCGCCTCGCGCCGGCTGGGTGCCGACTTCATCGAAGCCTGGGACCTTTGGCTCGGCGACCGCATGGCCGGCCTGCGCGAGCAGCAGGGCGAGGACTGGCTTCAGGCCTATCTGGACAGCCCGGTGTGGCGCTTCACGCTGACGCCCGCATGCCTGGGCGATGCCCAGGGCATGGCGATGGCCGGGGTCCTGATGGCCTCGGTGGACCGGGTCGGCCGCTACTTTCCTCTGACACTCGTGGCACCACTGCCGCGGCTGCCCGCCAACGCTGCAGAGCTGGAGGGCTTGATGTCCTGGCTGCACCGCCTGGAAGACGTAGCAGTCGATGCGCTGCAGGATGACTACACGATCGATCAGCTCGAGGCGGCGCTGGCGCTGATGCCGGCGCCATTGCCCGCGCCCGGCGTCGTGGCCTCCGGCACCGACGACGCCGAGGCCGGCGTGCGCGGCGAGCTCCAGCGCGCGATGGAGGACTTCGCCCGCTTCGTCTCGCTGGACGCGGTGCATGGCCGCGCCACGCAGGCCCGTCTGCTGGTCGAGGCGGTCGCCGGGGCATCGCGCGGCACTCAAGGGCATATGGTGTCCGGCAAGGCGTTCTGGCTGTGCGAGTCGGATCAAGGCGCCCGGCTGCTGGTCACGCACGGCATGCCCGCGCGCGAGAGCTTCATCGGCCTGTTCGGTGTGCCAGCCGGCACGGCCCGGGCCGATGCGGCCGACAGTTCCGGGGCCGCGACATCCGACCTGCCCGTATGATGATTGCCACAGGTTGCATCGATGAGCGCTGACGACGACGACAAGACGCAGGTCTTCCCGCGCACTCGCATCGCGGCCGCACCGCCGCCGTCCGAGCACGAGGCGACGATGATCAACCCGCGGTCGCTGCCCGCGTCCCCGGCGCAGTCGGTCGAGTCGCACAGCAGCATGCTGCCGGTCGGCACGATGATGGCCGAGTTCAAGGTCACCGGGGTGCTGGGCGAAGGCGGTTTCGGCATCGTCTACCTGGCACATGACACCTCGCTGGACCGTCGCGTCGCCTTGAAGGAGTACATGCCATCAGCGCTGGCCGCACGGTCGGCTGGCTCACAGGTCTCGGTGAAGTCCGAGCGCCACCGGGAGACCTTTGAGGCCGGGCTGAAGAGCTTCGTGAACGAGGCCAAGCTGCTGGCGAGCTTCGACCACCCGTCGCTGCTGAAGGTCTACCGCTTCTGGGAGTCCAACGGCACGGCCTACATGGTGATGCCGTTCATCGAGGGCATCACGCTCAAACAACAGCTCAAGGACTTGGGCCAACCGCCCACCGAGACCTGGCTGATGGACCTGTTGGCGCCGTTGACCGAGGCCCTGGAGGTGATCCACCGCGAGCAGTGCTACCACCGCGACATCGCGCCGGACAACGTGATGTTGCTGAAGGGGACCAACCGGCCTTTGCTGCTGGACTTCGGTGCCGCGCGACGCGTGATCGGGGACATGACCCAGGCGCTGACCGTGATCCTCAAGCCCGGCTATGCACCCATCGAGCAGTACGCCGAGGTGCCGGGCATGAAGCAGGGCGGCTGGACCGACGTCTATGCCCTGGCCGCCGTGGTCTATTTCTCGATCACCGGCAAGACGCCTCCCACGTCCGTGGGCCGGCTGATGAACGACAACTTCGTGTCCCTGACCCAGGTGGCCGCCGGCCGCTACAGCGAGCGCTTCACGCAGGCCGTCGACCGTGCGCTGAAGGTCCGGCCGGAGGAGCGTACCCAGTCCATCGCGGAGTTCCGGACCGATCTGGGACTGGACGACTACGCGGTATCGACAGGCGGTGCCACGGTGATGCGATCACCGGGCATGCAGACGGTCATTTCGTCGCCTGCACCGTCCCCATCCGGGTCGCCAGCGCCCAGCGCGCCGAGCACCCGCCCGGGCACCCCAGCGGCTGCCGCGGCAGAGCCAGCCAACCGCATGCCCATGTTGATCGGTGGGGGCATCGCTGCTGTCTTGGCACTGGGCGCTGGGCTCTACTTCGTGCTGTCGCCGGGCAGCCCGCCGGCCGATCCCAAGGTGGCGGCTGCGCCGGTGTCGCAGCCGGCGCCGGGGCCTGCGCCGACCGCGGCCCCGACACAACCGCCGGTGGCGGCGCCGACCACGGCACCAGCACCCGCACCGGCACCGGTGCCTGCCCCAGCGTCACCGCCTGCGGCCGGACCTTTCGACCCCATCCGTGAGTTCGAGAAGATCCTGGCGGCCCAGACCGCGGGCTTCACGGTCGAGGCCAGCACCGACAAGCCGCGCTACAAGATCAAGGTTGATCCGGTCAATTTCACGATCAAGTCGGCGCGTGAGGGCTTTGCCTACCTGCTGCTGCATGGCACCGATGGCAACCTGATGCAGATCTATCCCAACGGAGACGTCCAGGACAACCGCATCAAGGCCGGCGCGCCACTGAAACTGGCCGGTCAGAAGTGGGGGTTGATCCCGCAGGGCCCGGCGGGCGTCGACCAGTGGGTGGTCATCGTGTCCAAGCACAAGCGTGACTTCAGCGGCGCGGGCATGAAGGTCGAGGATGGCTTCGGTCACTTCCCGAAGGACCGTGCCGCCGAGGCGGCGCGTGGTTTCACCGGGCGCGGCTCGGTCATGGCCGGCAAGCCGGTCTGCCCGGCGGGCTGCGAGGACGAGTACGGCGCCGCGGGCTTCTCATCCGAAGAAGTGAACTGAAGCCCGAGGTAGAAACAAGCGCGGCCGTCGTCCATGGGCGCGGCCGTTGACAACATCTGCAATTGGAGGCGGCATGTCTGACGACACCTGGACCCCTGACTTCGGCACGCTGGACCGCAGCGTCCCGACCTTCGACCCCAAGCGCCCGGTGCGCATCGCCGTCCTGGGTGACTTCTCAGCCGGTGCCGCACGTGGTCGCCTGGACACCGGCGACGACCTGGCGCGCCGCAAGGCCGTGAATGTCGAGTTCGACAACCTCGAGGATGTCCTCGGCCGCTCGCAGCTGAACCTGACGCTGCCCATCGGCAGCGACGGCGCCGGCGTCGAGGTGGCGATCAACGATCTTGAGGGCTTTCACCCGGACACGCTGTACCGCGAGCTTGAGCTTTTCAGCGCCCTGGCCAACCTGCGCAAGCAACTGAACAACACCGCGACCTTCGCCAAGGCAGCCAAGGAGGTCCAGTCCTGGGCCGGCGACGATGCACCGGTGTCACGCACCCGGCGCAAACGCTCCCGCAGCGCCGCCCCGGCGGCCAATGCCCGGCTGAGCGACTTCGCGCGGCTGGTCGGCAGCGCGCCGGACGTCAACACCGACACACCGGTCTCCGAATTGCTGAAGCGGGTGGTCGGCCCCTTCGTGCAGGCCGCGCCGGACCCCAAGCGTGATGCGCTCCTGGCCACGGTCGACGCCGCGCTGTCGGACACCATGCGCAGCGTGCTGCACCAGCCCGAGTTCCAGACCCTGGAGGCGCTGTGGCGCGGCATGGACATGCTGCTGCGTCGGCTGGAGACCGGCCCGTCCCTGCAGGTGCACCTGATCGACATCTCGGCCGAGGAGTTCGCGGCCGACCTGAGCCAGTCGTCCGATCTGGCCGAGAGCGGCCTGTACAAGCTGCTGGTCGAGAAGGCAACCCATGACAAGAACGGCGGCTATGCCCTGATCCTCGGCCTGTACAACTTCGAATGCGCGCCGCCGCATGCCGAACTGCTCGGACGGATGGCCAAGATCGCGGCGCATGCCAGCGCGCCGTTCATCACGTCGATCGATGCCGAGCCGTTCATGCACAAGCGCAAGGAGCCGCATCCATTGATGGCCGAGGCGCTGGCGGCGCTGAAGGGCCTGCCGGAAGCGGCCAGCCTGGCCCTGCTGATGCCGCGTTTCCTGATGCGCCATCCCTACGGCAAGCGCAGCGACCCGATCTCCAGCTTCACGTTCGAGGAGTTCACCAACAGCGACGGCCTGCGCGGCATGCTGTGGGGCCACCCGGCGCTGCTGGCCGCCTGTGCATTGGCGGCACCCACCGGCAGCACACTGGCCATCGACGACCTGCCCTTCCACTACTTCAAGGATCCTGACGGCGACCAGATTGCCCTGCCCTGCACCGAGCGCCTGATCGGTGCCGACGCGGCCATGGCGTTGCGCCAGGTCGGTGTGAGCTCGCTGCTGGCCCATAAGGGCGAGCCGGTGGTCCGCTTCAACGGTCTGCTGACCATGGCCGGCACGGCGCTGACCCTGCAACTCGCCAAGCGGCCGGCCATGCGGGTCAGCGTCACCTCGGTCGCCGATGTCGATGCGGCGATGACAAGAGCGGGTGGCGCCGCCCCCGCGCCGGCCGCCAAGGGCAAGGCGAAGGCGGCCGCACCGGCGGCCTCTGGTGGCGATGATGACGATCCGTTGGCCGGCCTCGGCCTGGACGATGACAGCAGTTCCAGCGACAGCGACAGCAGCAGCGACAGCGGGTCGGGCGACGCCGACCTGGACGCCCTGCTGGCCAGCCTGGGCGACGACAGCTCCGGCGACAGCGGCAGCGACGACGCGCCGGCGGCTGACGCCGGGGGCGATGACGAGATGGACCCGGAGCTGGCGGCGCTTTTGAAGTCGCTTGAGTAGCGACGAGCGGGCCGTCCCAGCGGCCCGCCTTCGAGGCAGGCTGGGCTTGGGTCAGTTGGACTGCTTGATGAGCCGGCCGCCGGCCTGCTGCACCGGCCGTGCGTTCATCGGGTACAGGTGCGAGAAGACCGCGATCTGGTCCGGCGACACGGACACCGGCTGGGCCATCACCATCCACAGCACGCCCTCGCTGCAGGGCGGCGTGGTCAGCGAACCCATGTAGGTGTAGTAGCGGCGGTCCTGAGGCAACAGTTGCTCCAGGTCGAGCGCGCCACGGGCGGGGACCGCCTGGCCCTTTTCCAGCGGCAGGTTGTTCCACACCGCCTGCACCATGGGCTGACTGCCCCCCCGGTCCAGCAGCACGGCCACCACCGCCAGGCGGCCTTCCGGATCCTTGTGCACCAGGTGGACCGACATGTCGGCCTGCCGGCCCTGAATGCGTTCCTCCGACGGGCGATGGAAGTGGAACTGCACCAGGTCGTAGCGTCGCCCCATCACCTCCAGCGCGTTGCCTGGGGCGACGTCGACCTGAACCGTATGGCCGTTGTCGATGACGCTGAAACCGCTCGGACGGTAGTCGAACTGGATCGGTTCGAGGTCGACCCGGATGCCGCCGCGGATGTCGATCGGGCTTTGGCGTTGGCCACTGCCGCAGGCCGCGAAGTCGGCCTTCAGATGTGCCCAGCGGTCGGGCCCGCCCAGGCCGGCGTAAGACCAGTGGACGTCATGCGCCACTGCCGCGCCCTGGGTCGCCGTCACGTGATCGGTCGGCTTGGCGGTTGGCTTCTCGGCCCGGTGTCGGGCGGCCAGAGCGGCTGCGTCCGGTACGGGGGCCGGCTGGCTGCGCGCCACGACCTGCACCAGGTTCGGGTTCTGGGCCGTCGGCGGTTTCATGGCACCCAGCCGCTCCGCCAGCTTCTCGCGCAGGCGGACCATGGGGTCGGCCGGCGCACCAGCCCCTGCGGCCCCAGCCTTGTCCGGCCGCTGGTCCGCCGCGGTAAACGCTGTCTTGTCCGGGGCCAGCTTTGGCTTCTCTGCACCGGCCCTCTGTTTCTCTGCGGCTGCCGACGTCTCGGTTGCAGCCGGCTTGGTTGTCGGCGCCGCCTTGGGTGCATCCGCCGCACAGGCGCTGACCGCCGTCCAGACGCCTGCGGCCAAGGCCCAGCCCCACTGGTTGATCATCTTGCCCATGGCCGCTCCCGCTCCGGTTGATGCGCAACCGGGTGTTTCGGCCGGGCGGGGGCGCGACTTGAGTGGCAATCGCGCGTCCTCGACGCCGCAGACGAGGCGTCGCCGGGACGGACGCCGCGAAAAAAGTGTGAAGCAGACCGATAGGCCGGATTCTGTGCACCACCCCGGCCGGCTTGCGCCGACCGGTGCGGTGTGACCGCCATTCCTCTGGGCCGGGGGTCGCCCACCCGGCTCGGTGCCACCTACCCGCCGGCTCCGCGGGCCACATCAATGCCGGCCTATTCGGTGTTGCTGCGCGTAGAGATTGCCCGTTTCACCCAGGGCGGGGCCTTGCCCCGCCCTGGGTGGCTATGGCGATGATCGGGCTGACGCCCGATCCTGCTCGGCTCTCGCCTCGCACAGCCGGCTTGCGCCGGCTCGCCATAGAGCACCCCTGCGGAGGCCCTGCCCTGACTCGTCTCTGTTGCTCTGATCCTCACCTCACGGTGGACAGCCGTTGGCTGCTACGCTGCCCTGCGCAGTCCGGACCTTCCTCCCGGGCGGCCTTTCGGCCCTTGCCCCGGCGGCGGTCTGGTCTGCTTCACGGCCGGATTATCGACGCCGCGCGACGCCATGGGTTCCGGCATGGCCGGATCGCCGTAGACCACCTCGCTTGGACGGGCCTGCGGCTGCAAACGAAAGCCCGGCAACCGGGCAAACAGCTTGAGCGACGAGCCGCGCTTGGACAGAAGCTGAGCGGCCCGCAGGCGTTGTCCGGCGTCGGTCAGCGCAATGGCCTGGCCGGAGGCCAGTTCCGGCAACACCTCCAGGATGCGTCGGGCATCGAGATCGGCCGCGTCCAAGTTGGGCCTTGCCTCTGTCCCCTTCCCGGACATGGTGGCCGGCTTGGCGGGCACGACGTCCATGGCTGGCATGGCCGCCGGGGGAACAGACAAAACAGGCAATGGATCGGCCAACACGGGC
>JBJXHB010000325.1:0-10210 GCA_046160725.1 Aquabacterium sp. | reverse complement strand
TTCACCGATCAGCCCGCGCGGGCGGTACAGCAGCATCAGCACCAGCGCCAGGCCGATCAGGATGACCTGCAGTGCGGCGCCCTGGGCCGCCTGGGACGGCGGCAGCAGCTTGGTGACGGCCACGCCGGACAGCGTCCAGATGCCCCACACCACCAGCGCACCCAGCAGCGCACCACGGTTGTTGCCGCTGCCGCCGACGATCAGCATGGCCCAGACCTGGAAGGTCAGGATGGGCAGGAAATCGAACGGGCTGACGAAACCGATGAACGACACATACAGCGCGCCGGCCAGGCCCATCAGCGTGCTGCCGATGACAAAGGCCTCCAGCCGGAATCGCGTGGCGCTCTTGCCCAGGGCCACCGCGGCCAGTTCGTCCTCGCGGATGGCGCGCAGCACCCGGCCCCAGGGCGAACGCAGCATGCGCTCGAGCGCCACATACACCGTGCCGACAATCAGCACCAGCAGCCCCAGATAGACCAGGTTGAAGGCCCAGGGCGTGTCGGCCAGGCCGGCCATGGGCTTGGCCAGGCGGGTCAGGCCGTTCGGTCCGCCGGTCAGCGCCTGCGCGTTCAGCGTCACAAGCTGGATGGCCACCGCGATGCCGAAGGAGGTGATGGCCAGGTAGTCGCCGCGCAGCCGCACCGTCAGTGCGCCGATGGCCCAGGCGGCCAGCGCCGTCACCGCCATGGCCGCGACCAGCCCGGCGGCCCAGGGCCAGCCCAGGTTGCCCAGGTGGCCGGCGGCCGGCTCGGCGGTCAGGATGGCCTGGGTATAGCCGCCGATGGCATAGAAGCCCACCACGCCGGCATTGAACAGCCCGGTGGAGCCCCATTGCAGGTTCAGCCCCAGCGTGACCAGGCCGAGGATCAGCACCACGCAGGCAAAAAACACGCCGTAGGCCGCGATGCCGCTCACCGGTCGCCCTCCGTGCGCTGGCCGAACAGGCCCTGCGGCCGTGCCAGCAGCACCAGCAGCAGCACCGCGAAGCTCATGGCCGGCTTGTAGCCCGGGTCCACCCACAGCAGCGCCACGTTCTCGGCCAGGCCCACCAACAGCCCGCCGACCACGGCCCCGGGCAGGCTGCCCACGCCACCCAGGATGGCGGCGGCAAACAGCGCCAGCAGCAGGTTGGCGCCGATCTCCGGGTTGACCTGGGGCGTCAGGCCGGTGAAGACGCCCGCCATGGCGGCCAGCGCGCCGCCGATGATCCAGGTGGCCCGGATGACCCGTGCCACCTCGATGCCGCAGGCCTGGGCCAGCGCCGGGTTCTCGGCCACCGCGCGCATGGCGATACCGGTGCGGCTGAAGGTCAGGAAGGCCCACAACACCACCACCGCCAGCAGTGCCAGCCCGAGGATGAAGACCTGGTCCGGCAGCACCCGGATGCCGGGCAGCACCTCCACCGCCATCTGCAGCTCGCGGGTGTAGAAGCGCGACTCGTGGCCCCAGATCAGCACCACCAGGTGGCGCATGACCAGCGCGGCACCGAAGGCCGCGAACACCAGCGTCAGGTGGTGGGCGCCCTGGCGCCGCAGCCGCTGATAGACCAGCCGGTCCACGCCCCAGGCCAGCAGCCCGGTCAGCGCCGCGGCCAGCAGCGCGGCCGCCAGCAAGGGCCAGCCGAAGCTCAGGCCCGCGGTCGGCGTGCCCGGCCCGGCGAAGGCGACGAACACCAGCGCGAGGTAGGCGCCCCAGGTCAGCAGTTCGCTGTGTGCGAAGTTCGCAAACCGCATGATCTGCATGGTGAAGCTGACGCCGATGGCGCCGAGCGCGATCACGGCGCCGGTGAAGATGCCGTCGGCAATGGCCTGGCCGATCATGCGGCCGCTCCGGCCGGCGCCGCATGGGCACTGGCGCCACCCAGGAAAGCCGCCGCAACGGCTGGGTCGCCCAGCAGCGCCTGGGCACTGCCCGCCACATGGTTGCGGCCCTGCACCAGCACATAGCCACGGTCGGCCATGCGCAGCGCGGCCTTGGCGTTCTGCTCCACCATCAGCACGGCGACGCCGCCATCGGCCAGTCCGCGCAGGCGCTCGAAGACCTCCTGCACCACCTTCGGCGCCAGCCCGGCCGTCGGCTCGTCCAGCAGCAGCACGGCCGGGTTGGTCATCAGCGCGCGCGCCATGGCCAGCATCTGGCGCTGGCCGCCGGACAGCGTGCGTGCCCGGTGCTGGCGCTTGGCCGCCAGGTCCGGAAACAGCGCATAGGCCCGCTCCAGCCGGGCTGCGCGCTCGCCGCGGGACGCCGCGCCGTGCAGCAGGTGGGCACCGGCGGCCAGGTTCTCGGCGATGGTCAGCGTGGTGAAGACATTGGCCGTCTGCGGCACGAAACCCAGGCCGGCCGCGATGATCTCGTGCGGTGGCAGGCCGGCCAGCGCGCGCCCGCCCAGGCTGATGCGCCCGCCCTCCAGCCCGACCAGGCCGACCAGGGCCTTCAGCAGCGTGCTCTTGCCGGCGCCGTTGGGGCCGATGATGCAGGCCACCTCGCGCGCGGCCACCTGCACCGACGCGCCCTGCACGATGGGCAGGCCGGGCACATAGCCGGCGACGACATCGTCGGCCACCAGCAGCGGCGTCATGTCGGCACCTCGCCCAGGTAGGCGTCCAGCACGCGCGGGTCGGCCTGCACCTGTGCGGGGGTGCCCTGGCACACCACCTGGCCCTGCACCATCACGATGATCGGGTCGCACAGCCGCATCACCAGGTCCATGTGGTGCTCGATCACCAGGAAGGCGATGCCCTGCGCATGCAGCGCGGCGATGCGCTGCACCAGCGTCTCCAGCAGCGTCGGGTTCACACCCGCGGCCGGCTCGTCCAGCAAGATCAACCGCGGTTCGGCCATCAGCACCCGCGCCAGCTCCAGCAGCTTGTGTTGCCCGCCCGACAGGCGCCCGGCCAGGTCGCCCGCCTTGTCGGCCAGGCCGCAGACTTCCAACTGCGCCATGGCGCGCTCGCGCGCCGCACGCTCCTGGCGCGCCACATGGCCGGCGCGCACCCAGTTGTTCCAGAAGCGCTCGCCGGCCTGTTGCTGCGGCACCAGCATCAGGTTCTCCAGCACCGTCATCTGTGGAAACGGCCGCGGCACCTGGAAGGTGCGGGCCAGCCCGCGCTGGAAGATGCGGTCCGGCGCCAGGCCGTCGATGCGCTCGCGCTCGAAGCGGATCTCACCGGCATCGGGCCGCAGCGTGCCGGCGATCAGGTTGAACAGCGTGGTCTTGCCGGCGCCGTTGGGCCCGATCAGGCCGGTGATGCGGCCCGCCGGCACGGTGAGGCTGACGCCGTCGACCGCACGCAGTTGGCCGAAGCCCTTGGAGACACCACTCAACGCCAGCATGGTCGGCCATTGTGGCCAGTGCCGGCGGCGGCGTTGATCGGCGCATGCCCGGATGGCGGTACGGGCCGCCGCGCCACCGCCCGCTCAAGTCGTCGGCGCGTCCAGGTTGCGGAAGCGGTTCATCTGCTGGACGATGGCATCGCGGGTCTGCAGCGACAGGCTCAGCAGCACCTGGCGCTGCTTCTCCAGCAAGGCGTCGCGCCAGTCGCCGGGGGCGTCCAGGGCCAGGCCTTCGGCCAAATGCTGCAGCGCCTCCTGGTGCCGGCCGTGGTCCTGGCACACGAAGGCCAGGTTCAGACGCGCCCGGATGTCGCGCGGGCTGGCCGCGAGCGCCCGCCGGTAGGCGGCCTGGGCGGCGTCGAGCTGGCCCAGGTCGTAGTGGGCATCGCCCAGGGTGTTCAGCAGGCCCGGATGGTGCGGGTGCAGGGCCAGGCCGGCCTCGGCCAGGCCGATGGCGGCCGATGCGTCCTGTAGCCGCGTCCGGCAGAAGGCCGCCCAACGCTCGAGCACATGCCAGCAGCGCGGCGCCGACTCGCGCGCGCGCCAGAACAGCCAGCGCGCCTGCTCAAGATGGCGCGCCTGTGCAGCGGCCTCGGCGTCGGCCAGCAGGTCCATGGCCAGGTCGCGGCGCGGGCCGTCGAAGACCAGGCCGAAGATGCCGGCCGACAACGGGTCGTCCGCGCGCCCGATCCAGCGGCTGCTGACCTGGCGGGAGTCCTGCGGCGGTGCGGCCACGGCCCATCCGGGCTGCGCCTGCACCCAGGCCTGCAACTCGTCCAGGTTCAGGCCGTTGGCCAGCGACGGCCCGAAGTGCTGGAACGCATCATGGCGCGGTGCGCCCAGGCTTGGCCGATAGCCGTAGTCGTTGATCAGCACACCGCCACCCGGACGCAGCATCGGCAGGACCCGGCCCAGCCAGCCCCAGGCCACGGCATGGTGCATCCAGTGCCAGGTGGCGCCCTGGGGCGGCTGACCCAGCAGGAGACCATGCGGCCAGTCGCTTGGGTCCACCGGCTGGTACCGGCAGTCCAGGGAGAACCAGGGATACAGCTCGACCGCGTCGACCACGGTCACCCGGCCCTGTTGCAAGGCCTCGGCCCATTGCGAAGGGGTGCGGCCGCCCAGGCGCTGTGGCGGCACGTCGGCCCGCAGCGCTGCGCGGACCTGCAGCTCATGCGGACCATCGGACCCCAGGCGCAGCATCGTGGCCGGCAGGTTGTCCACCGCATAGTTGGCGATCACCAGGTCGAAGCCATCGCCTCGCAGCGCCGCGTCCAGTGCGTCCATTTCGGGCATGGCAAGCTGCAGGGTAGTGACCTGTCCGGCATGGCCGCTGAACATGCCGTTCGCGCGCACCTGGTCGACCATGGCCGCCGCACCGTCGGTCCAGACATAGGTGGTGCGGGCATGCAGGCCCGGTGCGGTGTCGCGCAGCTCGTCCAGCAGCAGGCGGGCAAACAGGCCGCTGCCGCCGCCCACCTCCAGCACCCGCAGGCGGCGGCCGGCATCGCCCTGGCACAGCTCCACCAGCAGGCGCGCCGTGTCGCAGGACAAGCGGCCGTCGTTGATCGCCGTATACGGCACCTCGCCGCCGAAGAAGGCGGCGCTGCCACGCTGGTCCCAGTAGGCGCGCGACAGGCGCCACTCCAGACACTGCGGCAGCGGCACGAAGTCTTCCAGCGGCACCCAGGCATGTGGGCCGTCGCGCAGGCGCTGGCGCAGGGCCGCCGCGTCCAGCGGTCCGGCAGGCGGTGCGGTGCTCAACGCTTGGCCGCGCGCGCCAACGTGTCCACCTGCTTGCGCAGGTCCTTGATGTCGCTGTTGAGGTCGCGCTCCAGGGCGCTGGTCTTGGACTCGATCAGCGTTGTGACCTCACGCTTGTTCAGTCCGTCGCTGTTGGCACTGGCCTTGTTCAGATCCTTGACCGAGGCCTCCACGCTGGTCAGCCGCCGGTCCAGGCCCGAGTCATAGTCCTTGGCCTTCTGCAGGATGGTGTTCAGGTGGTCGCGGGTTTCGTCCAGGCGCTTCTCCACCGCGCCCAGGCGCTTGTCCAGGCCGCTGTCGTAGTCCTTGGCCTTTTGCAGGATGACGTTCATGTGGTCGCGGGTCTGGTTCAACCGGGTTTCGAGATCCGTCAGGCGCTTGTCCAGGTTGCCGTCGAAGTTCTTCGCATGCATCAGGGCCTTGTTCATGTCGGCGGCATGTCGGTCCACCCGCGACTCCAACTGGTTCACCATGGTCAGGGTGTCTGAGAACTCTGAATACGTGACGAACTTTTCCGGCATGGCGGCGGCCTCGGTGAGCGTGGCGGTTGTGGGTGGCTGGTCGCGGCGCCGACTTTGGCGAAAGGCGCTGCCGTCGTCAACCAAACCACCCCCCCAACGGTCAGGGAGACGCCCGGATGCCGGACCAGCCAGCACCGGGCCGGCCCCCATGGACCGGGCCGCGCCCGGCCCGTAGAGTCCGGCCACGATGGAAGTCCAGTTCACCGACCAGATCGCCCAGCTGCAGCTGGGCGCCGGCCAGCGCTTTCACGGCGAGGGCATCCTGGCGGTGACCAAGGCCCTGCTGGAGTCCGGCGTGGCCTATGTCGGCGGCTACCAGGGCGCGCCGGTGTCGCATCTGCTGGACGTGCTGGTGCAGGCCGAGCCCTACATGCGCACGCTGGGCGTGCATGTCGAGCCCTGCTCCAACGAGGCCAGCGCGGCGGCCATGCTGGGCGCGTCCATCCACTATCCGCTGCGCGGCGCCGTCACCTGGAAGAGCATCGTCGGCACCAATGTCGCCGCCGACGCGCTGAGCAACCTGGCCTCGCCCGGCGTGATCGGCGGCGCGCTGATCATCGTCGGCGAGGACTACGGCGAGGGCGCCAGCGTGATCCAGGAGCGCACCCATGCCTATGCCGCCAAGAGCACGCTGGCGCTGCTGGACCCGCGGCCGCACCTGCCCACCCTGGTGCGCATGGTGCGGCACGGCTTTGCGCTGAGCGAGGCCAGCCACATGCCGGCCATCCTGGAGCTGCGCATCCGGGCCTGCCATGTGCGCGGCAGCTTTGTCGCGCAGGACAACCGCGCGCCGGCGCTGTCCACCCGCAACCTGATCGACGAGCCAGCCGGCTTCGACTACATGCGGCTGGCCCACCCGCCGGTGACCTTCCGCCACGAGAAACTCAAGCTGGAGCAGCGCATTCCGGCCGCCCGCGCCTACATCGCAGCGCACCGGCTGAACGAGCACTTCGACGGCCCGCTGCAGGAGCTGGGCCTGATCTGCCAGGGCGGCCTGTTCAATGCCACGCTGCGCACCCTGGCGCAGCTGGGCCTGGTGGACGAGGCCGGGGGCAGCCGCCTGCCCATCCTGTGCCTGAACGTCACCTATCCGCTGGTGCCCGACGAGATCGCCACGTTCTGCGCCGGCAAGCGCGGCGTGCTGGTGGTGGAGGAAGGCAGCCCCGAGTACATCGAGAAGGACATCGTGCTGGCGCTGTCCCAGTGCGCGGCCGCCGGCACGCCAGGCAGCGCGCGCATCCACGGCAAGGACCTACTGCCGGCTGCCGGCGAGTACACGGTGGAGGCCATGGCCGGCGGGCTGCTGCCCTTCGTGGAGCGCTACCGGCCCGGCCACGACCTGGCGCCCGCCCGGGCCTGGCTGGCCGGGCTGCAGCAAAGTCGCGCCGACGTGGCCCGCGCGGTCGGCACGCTGCCGGCACGGCCACCGGGCTTCTGCGTCGGCTGCCCGGAGCGGCCGGTGTTCGCTGCGCTGCGCCTGGCCCAGGACAACGTCGGGCCGGTGCATATCGCCGCCGACATCGGCTGCCATGCGCTGGCCACCTTCGAGCCCTTCAGTTCCGGCCATTCCATCCTGGGCTACGGCATGAGCCTGGCCAGCCGCGCCGGTGTGTCGCCGATGATGCAGCGGCGCAGTCTGGCCATCATGGGCGACGGCGGCTTCTGGCACAACGGCCTGCTGACCGGCGTGCAGGCGGCGCTGTTCAACGGCGACGACGCGGTGCTGCTGATCATGAAGAACGGCTACACCAGCGCCACCGGCACGCAGGACATCCTGAACACGCCGGACGACGAGGCCAAGGCCGACGCTGCGGCGCGCGGCGCGTTGCACCAGAGCCTGGCCCACAAGAACATGACCATCGAGTCCACGCTGCAGGGCATGGGCGTGCAATGGATGCGCGTGGTGCACACCTACGAGGTGGACCAGATGCGCCGCACCCTGCAGGACGCGCTGACCAGCCCGTTCAACGGCCTGAAGGTGATCGTCGCCGAAGGCGAGTGCCAGTTGGAGCGGCAGCGCCGCATCCGGCCCTGGATCGCCGGGCTGCTGGCGCGCGGCGAGCGGGTGGAGCGCGTGCGCTACGGTGTGGACGAGGACATCTGCACCGGCGACCATGCCTGCATCCGGCTGTCCGGCTGCCCCACCCTGACACTCAAGGACAACCCAGACCCAATGCGCGACACGCCGGTGGCCACGGTCATCGACGGCTGCGTGGGCTGCGGCCTGTGCGGCGAGAACGCCCATGCCGCCACGCTGTGCCCCAGCTTCTACCGCGCCGAGGTGGTGCGCCATCCGCGCTGGCACGAGCGGCTGCTCGCGGCCTTGCGCCGCAGCCTGACCGCGCCGCTGCGCACGGCCTGAGCCGCGCCGTGGCTGCCCAGTCCGATCGCAAGACCCTGCCGACCTGACCGAAGCCGGCCCTGACGCCCGACATCATCCGCCTGCACCCGAGGAGACACCGATGACCCCATCCCTGCCCCGTCGCCTGTGGCTGGCCGCCGCCGCGCTGGCAGCCCTGGGCCCGCTGGCCATGCCCGCCGCCGTGGCGCAGGCCTTCCCCAGCAAGCCGCTGAAGCTGATCGTCAACTTTCCGCCCGGCGGCGCGGCCGACGTCATCGGCCGGGCACTGGCGCAGCAACTGGGCGACCAGCTGAAGCAGACCGTGGTGGTGGAGAACCGCCCCGGTGCCAACGGCAACATCGGCGCCGAGGCGGTGGCCAAATCGCCGGCCGACGGCTACACGCTGCTGATGAGCAGCGGCGGCGCCGTCACCGTCAACCCGGTGCTCTACACCAGGATGCCGTTCGATGCCGAGCGCGATCTGGTGCCGGTGGCGGCAGCGGCCCGGGTGCTGGTGTTCCTGGTGGCGCACCCGTCGCTGCCGGTGTCCAGCGCACAGGACTTCATCGCCCATGCGAGGACCAACCCGGGCAAGCTCAGCTTCGGCTCGCCGGGCAATGGCAGCAGCCCGCACCTGGCCGGCGAGATGTTCAAGCGGATGGCGAAGTTCGAGGCCACCCATGTGCCCTACAAGGGCGCGGCGCCAGCCCTGACCGACCTGCTGTCGGGCCAGCTGCAGTTCATGTTCGACCCCGGCCCGGGCCTGCGCCATGCCAAGGAGGGCAAGCTCAAGCTGCTGGCGGTGGGCAGCCCGCGCCGGTCGTCGCAGGTGCCGGAGGTGCCGACGCTGGCCGAGGTCGGCATGGCCGGCTTCGACATGGACACGGTGTTCGGCATCTATGCGCCGGGCGGCACGCCGGCGGCGTTGGTGACCCAGCTGCATGACGAGATCAACAAGGCGCTGGCCACGCCGCGGGTGGCCGACGTGGTGCGGTCCATCGGCGGTGAGCCGGCGACCAGCACGCGGGCCGACTTCATCGCCAGCCAGCAACGGGACCGCGAGCGCTTCGGCGCCTTCATCCGCGAGATCGGGCTGAAGGTCGAGTGAGCCCGCCGCTGAGCATCCTGCTGTGCGCGCTCGGCGGCGAGGGCGGCGGCGTGCTGGCCGAGTGGCTGTATGCCGCCGCGGTGCGGGCCGGCCATGCGGCGCAGGCAACCTCCATCCCCGGCGTGGCCCAGCGCACCGGCGCCACCACGTACTACGTCGAGATCGACCCGCGGCCCGGCAGCGCCGACAGCGCCGCGGCGGTGTTCAGCCTCAACCCGGTGCCGGGCGCACTGGACCTGCTGGTGTCGTCGGAGTTGCTGGAGACCACCCGGCAGGTGGCCGCCGGCCTGGCCAGCCCGGGCCGCACCCAGGTCATCAGCGCCACCACGCGCGCATTGACCGTGGCCGAGAAGATGGCCCCGGCCGACGGGCGCCTGGACGAAGCCGTGCTGCGTGCCGCCGTGCAGGCCCAGGCCCGCCAGGTGGACTGGCTGGACCTGCAGGCGCTGGCCCAGGCATCCGGCAGCGCCATCAGCGCGGTGATGTTCGGCGCCATCAGCGGCAGCGGTGCCCTGCCCTGGCCGCGCCAGGTGTGCGAGGACACCATCCGTGCCGGCGGCAAGGGTGTCGAGTCCAGCCTGCGCGGTTTTGTGCGCGCCTTTGACGCAGCGGCCGCGCTGAGAGCGCAGCGCGACCAGGGCCAGGCGCTGCTGGCCCTGGCTTTGAGAGACGCTGGTCCTGCGGCGGCGGCTTCACAAGCGCCGGCCGCCCCATCCGCCGTCGACCATGACTGGGCCGTGCTGGGCCGCGCCCGCGTGGCCGGCTACCAGGACGAGGCCTATGCCCGCCTGTACGACCAGCGGCTGGCCCGCCTGGACAACCGTGGCGCAGTGCGCCACGAGGCAGCGCGCTGGCTGGCGCTGTGGATGTGCTTCGACGACATCGTCGCGGTGGCCGCGCGCAAGCTGGCGGCGCCGCGGATTGCCCGGGTGCGGCGCGAGGTCGGCGCCCGCGACGACGAGGTCCTGCGCGTCTACGACCATTTCAAGCCCGGCGTGCCGGAGCTGGCCGGCCTGCTGCCGGCCGCAGCCGCCCGCCGCCTGCAGGCCTGGGATGCACGCCGCCGCGCCGCCGGCAGCGAGCCCTGGGCCTGGCCGCTGCGGCTGGGCAGCCACACCGTGCACGGCGCGCTCATGCTGTGGC
>JBJXHB010000324.1:0-3895 GCA_046160725.1 Aquabacterium sp. | reverse complement strand
TCGCCCATCTTGTTTTGCTGGGCGCTCGGGCCCGAGGCGGCGTGGCTGGCCGCCTGGGAAGACACGGCAAAGGCCGCCAGGGCAAGAGCGGCAACGGTGGAAAGCAGCTTCATGGGTTCTCCTCTTTCATTGATGGCCCACGAGGGGCACAGGTTGGGCAGAACGATTGGACCCATATCGCGGCCAATCGGCATGCGTGGAAACGCCCGGGCCGCGCAGCTGGAGGACCGGGACAACCCGACCTGTGGCACCTCGCCTGGTGCGGCGCCTACAGGATGCGCTGCGGGTGGTGCAGCGCCTCATGCGCGGCATGCAGGCGGCGCACCAGGACCTGGATGAACGCCTTGTCGAAGCGGTGGCGGGTGGTCGGGCTGAGCCGGTCCAGCGCCTCGGGCGTGAAGGCCACCGTCACGGCGGGGTCGCGCACGATCACGTCGGCGGCGTGGCTGCGCAGCAGCGGGTTGGGCGCCAGATAGGCCATTTCACCCACCGACGTGCCCGCGCCCAGCTGCGCCACCCGGGTGCCGTCCCGGTAGATGTCCACGCCCCCGGCGCACAGGATGTGGAAGGTGTTGCCCAGCTCGCCCTTGCGGTACAGCGCATCGCCGAAGCGCCAGCGCTGCCAAAGGGCGCGGTGCACCACCTCCCAGAGCTCGACATCGCCAAAGCCGGCAAAGAAGTCCAGCCCTCGCAACAGTGCGAATCGCTCGGCGTCCAGCAGCGCATGCATGTTGCCGCGCGGCAGGTCGGGGCTGGCCGCCAGGTCGGACAGCGCGGCCGCGAAGGCATCCCAGTTGGCCGGCCGTGCCGACAGCTCCTTCTCCAGCCCCGACAGGATCAGCCGCTCCAGCGCCGGCGGCACACCTTCTCGCAGCGCCGACAGCGGCGGCGGCGGCTGTACGCAGATCTGGTTCATCAGCACGGCGGGCTGCTCGGCGTCGAAGGGTGGCCGCCCGGCCACCAGGTGATACAGCACCGCCGACAGCGAGTAGATGTCGGACCGCGCATCGGCGGTATCGCCGTCCAGCTGCTGCGGCGACATGTAGGCCAGGGAGCCGACCCGGAACACCTGCGTGCGCTCGGCGCGCAGGTCGAACACGCTGCCAAAGTCCGACACCTTGATCTCGCTGAGCTTGACCTCCGACAGCGCGTCGTGCTCGTCGAATACGGCCAGGATGTTGGCCGGCTTGACGTCGCGGTGGATCAGGCCCTGGCGGAACATGTAGCCCAGCGCCATCGCGCACTTGAAGCCGATCTCCACCACCTGCGCCAGGCCGAGCAGGCTGTCGGGCCGGCAGAAGCGCCGCAGTGAGTCGCCCGGCACATATTCCATGACGATGTAGGGCAGCGGGTCGTCGGCCACCGCGTCCAGGATCTGCACCACGTTGGGATGCTGCAGGCGCCCGGCCAAGGCCGCCTCGGCCGCGAAGAAGTGCTCCTGGTAGCGCAGGTCGAAGCTGTCGGCCAGCAGGTCCTGCCGCACCCGCTTGATGGCCACCGGCCGGTCACGGAAGTCGTCGTGGCCGAGGAACACCTCGCTGGTGGCGCCTTCGCCGATGCGGGCCTGCACCCGATAACGGCCGATACGCTCCGGCAGGCCGGCGGCGGCTGCGGCAGGTGTGGGTTGGAAGGCGTCGCGGGCAGACATGGGTAGGCTTGCCAGCCGTGGGTGCAGGTGCGCCGATTCTGCGGACCGGTCGGCGCGGGCAGCGGCAGAACTGCAAGCGGTTGGCATGCCACTTCATCGGCCAGCCCGCCTTGGCCCGCACAGCGCCATGGTCGGCAGGGCCCGGCGCGTTGGCAGCCTGCCACCCAAGGGGCCAACCTAGAATCCCGCGCATGATCCAGGCCCAGCGTGAACTGCAGTCGGCCCTGGCCGAGGCCCTCGGCCAATTGGCACCCGATGCCGGGCTGGCCGCGAGCTTTGAGGCGCCACGCCAGCCGGCGCATGGCGATCTGGCCATTACCGCCGCCATGGCGCTGTCGCGCGCCTTGAAGAAGCCGCCGCGCGAGCTGGCCGCGCAGCTGGTGGCCCTGCTGCAGGCGCGGCCGGCGTTCCAGCGCTGGGTGTCGGCGCTGGACATCGCCGGGCCCGGCTTCATCAACCTCAGGCTTCAGCCGGCAGCGTTGCAGGCCGTCGTGAGCGAGGTGCGGCGGGACGGCGAGCACTTCGGCCACCAGCCCGCCCATGGTCGGCGCCTGATGGTGGAGTTCGTCTCCGCCAACCCGACCGGCCCGTTGCATGTCGGCCACGGCCGCCAGGCGGCCCTGGGCGACTCGATGTGCCGGCTGTTCGAGACCCAGGGCTGGCAGGTGCACCGCGAGTTCTACTACAACGACGCGGGCGTGCAGATCGAGAACCTGGCCTTGTCCACCCAGTGCCGCATCCAGGGCCTGAAGCCGGGCGATGCGCAGTGGCCGGCCTCGGCCTACAACGGCGACTACATCGCCGATATCGCGGCCGACTTCCTGGCGCACAAGACCGTGCAGGCCGACGACCGGCAGTACACGGCCAGCGGCGACGCTGCCGACCTGGACAGCATCCGGCAGTTCGCGGTGGCCTACCTGCGGCATGAGCAGGACCTGGACCTGCGTGCCTTCGGCGTGCGCTTCGACCACTACTTCCTGGAGTCCGGGCTGTACAGCGGTGGCGCGGTCGAGGACACGGTGCAGCGGTTGGCGGCCAGCGGCCGTACCTATGAGCAGGATGGTGCGCTGTGGCTGCGCACCACGGACTATGGTGACGACAAGGACCGCGTCATGCGCAAGTCCGACGGCTCGTACACCTACTTCCTGCCCGACGTCGCCTACCACCGCGACAAGTGGCGGCGCGGCTTCGACAAGGCCATCAACGTCCAGGGCACCGACCACCACGGCACCATCGCCCGGGTGCGGGCCGGCCTGCAGGCCGTGGCGGAGGGTGTGCCGCAGGGCTGGCCCGACTACGTGCTGCACAAGATGGTGATGGTGATGAAGGGCGGCCAGGAGGTGAAGCTGTCCAAGCGCGCCGGCGACTACGTCACCCTGCGCGACCTGATCGACTGGACCAGCCGTGACGCGGTGCGCTTCTTCCTGATCAGCCGCAAGGCCGACACCGAGTTCGTCTTCGACATCGACCTGGCGCTGAAGGCCAGCGATGACAACCCGGTCTTCTACATCCAGTACGCGCATGCCCGCATCTGCTCGGTGATGGGGCTGTGGCAGGACCAGGACGGCGGCGACGAGTCCGCGCTGGGCCGTGCCGACCTGTCCCGATTGACGGCGCCGTCCGAGCTGACGCTGATGAACAAGCTCGCCGCCTGGCCCCAGGTGCTGGCCGGCGCGGCGGCCGAGATGGCGCCGCATGACGTCGCCTTCTACCTGCGCGACCTGGCCGCGGCGCTGCACGGCTACTACAACGCCGAGCGCTTCCGGGTCGACGATGCGGCACTGGCGGCCGCCCGCATGGCGCTGCTGTCGGCCGTGCGGCTGGTGCTGCGCAACGGGCTGGCGCTGATCGGCGTGTCGGCACCGGTGTCGATGCAGCGCGAGGCGCCGGCCGACGTCGCACCCGAGGTGCCGGCATGAAGCCCGCGGGCGACGCCGGCGCCCAGCGCGGCGGCTTTGCACTCGGGCTGATCGTTGGCCTGTTGCTGGGCCTGGTGCTGGCTCTGGGCGTGGCGCTGTATGTCACCAAGGTGCCGATCCCCTTCGTCAACAAGGTGCCGCAGCGCACGGCCGAGCAGGACGCCGCCGAGGCCGAACGCAACAAGAACTGGGACCCGAATGCACCGCTGTCCGGCCGCTCGGGCGGACGCGGCGCGGCGGCCAGTGGCGCGGTGCAGGCCGCGTCAGCAGCCGCGCCGGCCGGATCGGCCCCGCCGGCGGCGGCTTCCGCACCGGCGGGCACCGGCAT
>JBJXHB010000323.1:0-3962 GCA_046160725.1 Aquabacterium sp. | reverse complement strand
AGTCGATGCCTCGCAGCGGCGTGGTGTCGCGCTCCGTCTCCAGCGGCTCGGGCAGCGCCAACAGGTAGTTGGCGAGGTTGGGCATCTCCAGCGGGTAAAGGCGCGCGCCATCGGCCACTGGAACGATCATCGCGCAGGGCCGGCCATGGCGGCTGACCAGTGTTGGACGCCCGTTCTCGGCGGCGGTCACGAGCGCTGAAAAGCCGGCCTTGGCTTCACGAATCTGCACGATGTCCACGACCACTCCTTTTGTGACCACATGAGGTCATATTAGGCGATGTTGCCCGAGAGAACAAGCGAAACTTGAGAAGGCCCAAACAGACTGCGCCGGGCTCTGTCGTGTGTGTCGGGCCACCACTGTGGAGTCGCCCCAATCGGGCCCCCCATCACGGCCGCGCCGGCACGGCCACCGCGCCGCTGTAGAAGACACGGAACTCGTGCACCTCGTGGCTGAACACGCCGGCCTGCATCGACGGGTCATCCTTCAGCAAGGCCTGGGCCTGGGCCAGGCTGGCCGCACGCAGCACCAGCAGGCCCTTGTCGGCATAGCGTGCGCCCATCACCAGCACCCCTTGTTCGCGCAGGTGGCGCAGGTGTTGTGAGTGCGCGCGAAAGTGCGCCTGGTCTTGCGGCGGCTTGCTCGCGTCCCACGCCGGCCCGGTGCGAATCTCCACCGCAAACAGCAGCGAGGCTGGGGCGGCAGCAGAGGCAGCGGGTGCAGCGGGCGGTGGTGGCGTTGTTGACGTTGTTGCTGTTTGGGCCAGTACCCACACCGGCGCCAGCAGGGCCAAGGTTGTCATGCTGCGCCGTGCGCCCGTGGTCAGAGGATTCATCGGTTGACTTTCAAGGTGATCGGGTTGATTCGAACAGGCCGTCAGGCAAGTCCACGTTGACTTGCAGCCGGTTCAGGCTGGACCGCCATTGGCCGTCGGTCGACGCGACCCAGGCCGGGTGCAGGATGCCCTGGTCTGTCGCGATCCACGGGCCGCTGATCGAGCCCGGGGTGTCGCCCACACCGCCAAAAGCATAGGGCTGGCCTGTCGACGTGAGCCTGAACCAGGCGATGCGTATCGCGCCTTCGTGCACCTCCAGGCGGCCGTCGGTGCCCATGCTCAGGCGCAACAGCGGGTCGCGCCGCGCCAGGCGGGCCAGCGTGCGGTAAACATGCCCGGCGTACCACTGCAGGTCTTCCTGCCGGGTGGCCGGCGGCAGCGCTGTCACCTGCCCGTCACGGGTGCGCCGCCAGTCGCGTGGGCCGTCGACCACGCGCGACAACTGCAGCCCGGGCGCGCTGGTGTCGACGCGCCAGCGCGGCTGGGTGAAGTCCATTGTGATGACCGCCCGTACCTCGGGCGGCCCGGCGGCGCGGAACTGCTGCGAGTCGTTGACCGTGTTGCGCACCGCGGCCCAGGCCGCGCGGCCGCCCAGGGCAGCCAGCATCTGGTCGGCCTGGGCCTGGGCCTGGGCCTGGGTCTCGGCCAACGCCGGGTCAGCTGCGGGCTTTGCGACCCGGGTGTAGCGAATGACCCATTGGTCGGCCCAGTTGGACCCGGCGTCGGCCGTGACCTGCCAGCGCCAGGTGAGGCTGCTGCCTGTGATGTCTTCGAACACCATGCGCTGCGCCGGCGCCCCGTCGCTCAGGCGCGACGCCACCAGCACGAAACGCTCGCCCTGCGGGCCGCCCACCAGCACGAAGTGGCCGCCCTGGTTGTCGACCCAGGTTTGCCGCCAGCGCTTGGACGGCGCATGAAAGCCCGACACCGAATGCCCCACCAGGCCACCGGTGCTGGGGCCGCCGGTGAAGGCTTCCTGCACCACACAGGCCCCGAGTTCGCGCGTGATGCTGTTGCTGCCGCTGCCCGCGGGCATGCCGGCCTGGGCGTCCCAGCGCACGTCCCACCGGCCGAGCCAGAAGTCCAGCTGGCGGTGTTCCGGCGCAGAGCAGGGTGCCATCGGCGGTGCTTGCGCCGCGCCTGGGCTGACCGCCCCGAGTCCCAACAGTCCCAACAGTCCCAACAGCCCGACCGGTCCGATCAACCCGCTCAACCCCATCCCAAACAGCCTCATGACCCTTGCCCTCGCCACGTTGCCAAGCCGGGCGGATGCTAGAAGGAGGCTGGCGCCAGCGGCGAGCAGATCTTGCGGACTTCGATCGCCCGCAACGGTCGATTCAAGGGGCCGGCTCGTTGCCATGCCGGGCCAGTGCGCGCCGCAGCGACCAGCGGCTGCCCAGGCCGCAGGCCTGCGCCACGCGGTCGGGGTCGGTGGCGCCAGCGGCCAGCAGCCGCTGCGCCACGCGCGCCCGCTTGCGGGTCAGGTAGGCATGAGGCGATGCGCCGAACAGACGCGAAAACTCGCGCACGAAGTGAAAGCGCGACAGGCTGGCTTCAGCGGCCAGGCGATCCAGCGTCAAGGCTTGCGGGTCGTGGCTTTGGATCAGGTCGGCGGCCAGCAGCAAGCGCCGGCGAAGCTCGGCCCGCAGCGCAGGCCGGGTCGAGCCCGCCGGCGGCGGCGCGTGTTCCTGCTTCAGAAGATCGGCCAGCAGCAGCGTCAACTGCTCTTCCAGCCAGGCCTCGCTGCGCTCACCGGCCGCGATCTGCTGCGCCATCTGCTGCAGCCGCGCGCCCACCGGGCCTTGGCGCGGGCGCAGGTGCTCGGCAAAGCCGATGGGTCGCACCGGCTGCGCCGGCCCAGGTGGTCCTGGGTCGTCCAGCGCCGCCTGCAGACCGCGGGCCTGTTGCGCGGCCACTTCGTGCTGCATGCCCGGCCGGAAGAAGACGGCAAAACTCCAGGCCGGCCGTTCGGACTGCAGCACGCTGCCGTAGCGCGCGCCTTCGTTCAGCACCAGCAAGGTGTCGTCATCGACCACCAGCTCGCGCCGGGGCAGCAGGTAGCGCTCGCGGCCGCCCAGCGCCATCTTGATCGACAGCGTCTGCGCCATGGCCGCGTACTCGGCAAGCGTGCTTCGTCCGCACACCACCGCGTTCTCGCGTCCCCAGCGGGCATAGAACTGGCGGCGAAACAGCGCGTTGGCAGCACTTTCCGGGCGCGGCGGCAGGTCGGGCAGGCGGGTCAGGATCATGGCGGTCAGCACGGCGGCGTGCCGGCATGCTGCCACGCGCGGCGGCATACCCATCGGCCTGGCGAGCACGGTGGCATGAGAGACAATCCGCAGCTTGCTGGAGTGAAGCCATGAACCCGTTCCCAATCCCCCTTGCCGCCGCCGAAGACAAACCCGCCAAAGGCGACAAACCCGAGAAGAACGACCGCGGCTCGGGCCTGGCCGAGCAGCTGGCCTTCAAGTCGCGCTTCGTGCTGGTGTTCGGTGAAATCGACGACAAGATGGCGCGCGGCGTGTGCGAACGGCTGATCCTGCTGTCGCAGGACTCTGACGCGCCGATCAACTTGCTGGTGTCGTCGCCCGGCGGGCACGTGGAATCGGGTGACGCCATCCACGACATGATCCGCTTCGTGCGCGCGCCGGTCACCGTCATCGGCACCGGCTGGGTCGCCAGTGCGGCCACGCACCTGTTCCTGGCCGCACCCAAAGAGCGCCGCGTGTGCCTGCCCAACACGCGCTTCATGATCCACCAGCCGGCCGGCGGCGCCGGTGGACGCGCCACCGACATCGCCATCCAGGCCAAGGAAATCATCAAGGTGCGCGAGCGCATCTCGCAGGTGATTGCGCTGGAAACCGGCCAGCCGATCGAGAAGGTGCGCATCGACATGGAACGCGACTACTGGATGTCGGCCGACGAAGCCATTGCCTACGGCATTGCGTCGCGCGTCATCGTGAATCAGAAGGAACTGGGCTGACACCGTGAGCGACCCCACACCGGCGCTGGTGCGCCAGTACATCGAAGCCGGCCTGCCTTGCACGCACCTCGACGTTGAAGGCGACGGCCGGCATTTCTTTGCCACCATCGTCTCGCCCGAATTCGAAGGCCTGTCGCGCGTGCGCC
>JBJXHB010000322.1:0-5253 GCA_046160725.1 Aquabacterium sp. | reverse complement strand
GGTGGCGCTGCTGGCCTTCGGCTGGTCGCTGGCGGTGGTGCCGCGGGAGCTGCCGCCCAAGGCCTGGTATGAGATCGTCTGGTGGGGCGGCGGCCATGCGCTGCAGTTCACCTGGACGCTGCTGATGCTGGTGTCCTGGCTGGTGCTGGCCCAGGCCTGCGGCGGCCCGGTGCCGCTGAGCCCGCGCCTGGCGGTGCTGCTGTTCCTGGTGGCGGTGGCCAGCGTGTTCATGACGCCGCTGGCCTACCTGATGCACGACGTGGCCGCGGTCGAGCACCGCGAGATGCACACCTGGGCCATGCGCTACGGCGGCGGGGTGGCCATCGCGCCGGTGATCCTGGCCGTGGCGGTGTCGCTGTGGCGCGGCCAGGCCGGGCGCGGCCGGCCTCTGGCACCGGCGCTGCGGCCGCTGCGCGCGGCACTGGGCGCGTCGATGCTGCTGTTCGTCGCCGGCGGCCTGATCGGCCTGACCATCCAGGGCAGCAACGTCAAGATTCCGGCCCACTACCACGGCTGCATCGTCGGTGTGACGCTGGCGCTGATGGGCCTGGTGCTGCACCTGATGCCGGCGCTGGGCTGGCGCGCGCCAACGGGCCGGCTGGCGGTGCTGCAGCCCTGGGCCTACGGCGGCGGGCAGCTGCTGCACATCATCGGCCTGGTCTGGTCCGGCGGCTACGGCGTGCAGCGCACGGTGGCCGGCGCCGAGCAGGTGCTGCGCAGCAGCGGCGAGATCGCCGGCATGGCGCTGATGGGCCTGGGCGGGCTGCTGGCCATCGTCGGCGGCCTGCTGTTCGTCGTGGTGCTGCTGCGAGCGATGCGCCCGGGCGCTGGGACGGCGCCATGATCGGCCGCGCGCAGGGTGTGCTGCGGGCCGGTTGGCTGCGGGCCGAGGCGTTCTTCAACCGGGCCTTCGGCGACCGGCTGAACCCGCTGTACCACCTGGGCGCGATCAGCTTCTTCCTGTTCTGGGTGGTGGGCGCCACTGGCGTGGTGCTGTATGCCTTCTTCGACACCAGCGTGACCGGGGCCTGGCTGTCGGTGCAGCGCATCACCGAGGGCGGCTTTGGCAGTGGCCGCGTGCTGCGCACCGTGCACCGCCATGCCAGCGACGCCATGCTGGTGACCATGCTGCTGCACCTGGCCCGCTGCTGGGCCTTCGACAAGCTGCGCGGCTTCCGCGCCCTGTCGTGGTTGACCGGCGTGGGGCTGCTGTGGCTGGCCTACATCGCCGGCGCCAACGGCTACATGCTGCCGTGGGACGAGCTGGCGCAGTTCGTCACCCAGACCAGCTTCGAATGGTTCGACGCCATTCCCGGCTTCGGCGGCACGCTCAGCCGCAATTTCATCGGCGACGCCCATGTCAGCGACCGGCTGTTCTCGCTGCTGGTGTTCATCCACATCGGCGTGCCGCTGGGCATGCTGCTGCTGATCTGGGTGCATGTGCAGCGCGTGCCCAAGGCGGCGACGCAGCCGCCGCGCGGCATCGCCCTGGCGCTGCTGGCCATGCTGCTGGTGCTGGCCCTGCTGGCGCCGGTGGCCAGCCATGCGCCGGCCCACCTGGACCGCGTGCCCGGTCTGCTGCGCCTGGACTGGTTCATCCTGCCGGTGCTGGCGCTGCTGGGGCCGTGGTCGGCGGTGCAGGTGGGGCTGCTGGTGGGCGGCGCCACCATGGTGCTGGCGCTGCTGCCCTGGCTGCCGCCGCGCCGCGCCGGGCAGGGCACCCAGCTGACGCTGCACCCCGGTGCGCTGCGGGTGGCGGCGCGGCCCGGCGAGACCCTGCTGGAGGCGGGCCTGCGCGGCGGTGCGCTGCTGCCCTTCGACTGCCGGGCCGGCGGCTGTGGCCTGTGCGTGTGCACGGTGCTCAACGGCCGCGTCGACCACGGCCCGGTCCAGGACAGCGCCCTGACGCCGGCGATGCGGGCCCGCGGCCAGGCCCTGATGTGCTGCGCGGTGGCGCTGGAGGATGTGGAGCTGGAGGTGCCCGGTGTGGCGACGTTGCGGGCCGATGCGGCGCTGACGCTGCGCCGGCTGCCGGCCCGCGTGGCCGCAATGGAGCGGCTGTCGCCGGACCTGATGCGGATGTTCCTGCAGCTGCCCGAGGGCGTGCACCTGCCCTTCACCGCCGGGCAGTACATCAACGTCGTGCTGGACGACGGCGCCCGGCGCGCGTTCTCGTTCGCGCAGGCGCCGGCGGATGAGACGCAGGCGCCGTCCACCGCCGGCGACCGCATCGAGCTGCATGTGCGCTGGATCCCCGGCGGACGCTTCACCACCTGGGTGTTCGAGTCGATGGCGGTCGGCGACACGCTGGAGATCGAGGGGCCGCTGGGCCGCTTCGCGCTGCACGACAGCCCGCGGCCGATCCTGTTCGTGGCCGGGGCGACGGGCTTCGCGCCGGTCAAGAGCATCCTGGAGGATGCGTTCCGGCGCGGCATCCGCCGGCCGATGACGCTGTACTGGGGCGTGCAGACGGCCGACGACCTGTACCTGCAGGACCTGCTGCAGGGCTGGCAGCGCGAGCATCCGCAGTTCCGGTATGTGCCGGTGGTGTCGCGCGACGATGCCAGCCCCGGCTGGACCGGCCGCCGCGGCCTGGTGCACGAGACGCTGCTGGCCGACCATCCGGACCTGCAGGGCTACGACGTCTATGCCTGCGGCTCGGTGCGCATGGTGCAGGCCGCGGTGCCGGACTTCCTGGCCCATGGCCTGCCGGAGCAGGCCTGCTTCTCGGACGCCTTCGTGCCGACTGCGACGCCGCCGCCCGGGACGCCCTGACCGACGGCGCCGGCCGGCCCGGCGGACGGGCCACGCCCGGCGGCAGCCGCTTGGCGGCCCTGCTATCGTGGCCCGATGCCACCGACGCCAAGCCCACCCCCGCATACCTGGACCCCCCAGCGCCCACCGCCGGGCCATGCCCCGGGCTGCACGCCCGAACTCGATGCCTGGCTGGCCCAGGGCGCCGAGCCGCCGGTGGATGCCGACGAGCCCATCGTCGACCCGCACCACCACCTGTGGGATGCCAATGCCTGGCGCGGCCGCTACCGCCTGGGCGACCTGTGGGCCGACACCGGCACCGGCATGGGCCGTGGCCATCGCATCGTCAAGACGGTGTTCGTGGAGTGCCGCAGCGGCTACCGCGAGGACGGCCCGGAGCACTTGCGCCCGGTCGGCGAGACGGCCTTCGTCGCGGCCATGGCCCGCGCCTCGCGTGAGGGCGGCGGCGGGCCGCTGATCGCCGGCATCGTGGCCCATGCCGACCTGCGGCTGGACAGCAAGCTGGACCATCTGCTGGATGCGCACGAGGCGGCCGGCGACGGCCTGTTCCGCGGCATCCGCCAGGGTGGCGCCAGCGAGCCGGCGTATGAGGCGCTGTACATCCCCGGCCGGGCCGACCCGGGCCTGTATGCCGATGCCGGCTTCCGTGCCGGCCTGGCCCGGCTGGGCGGGCGGGGCCTGAGCTTCGATGCCTGGCACTACCACCACCAGAACGCGGCCTTCACCGACCTGGCGCGGGCCGTGCCCGGCACGACGCTGGTGCTGGACCACCTGGGCACGCCGCTCGGCGTGGGCCCCTATGCGGGGCAGCGCGACGCCATCTTCGACGCCTGGCGGCACGACATGGACGCCCTGGCCCTGTGCCCCAACGTCTGCATCAAGCTGGGTGGCCTGGCCATGCCCGACAACGGCTACGGCTGGCACCGGCAGCCCAGGCCGCCCGACTCGCAGGCGGTGCTGGCCGCCCATGGCCGCTGGTGGCGGCATGCGCTGGACTGTTTTGGTGCGGCGCGCTGCATGGCCGAGAGCAACTTCCCGGTCGACCGGCTGTCCCTGCCCTATGGCACCTACTGGAACGCCATGCAGCGCTTCTGTGCTGACCTGCCGGCGACAGACCGGCGCGCGCTGCTGCATGACACTGCGGCGCGCGTTTACCGGCTGGATTGACCCTGCCCGCTGTCCTCAACCCGAACCCACGGACATACCCACCATGAAGACCCGCATCACCGAGCTGCTCGGCATCCGCCACCCGATCATCCAGGGCGGCATGCACTATGTCGGCTTCGCCGAGCTGGCCGCGGCCGTCAGCAATGCCGGCGGGCTGGGCATCATCACCGGGCTGACGCAGAAGACGCCGGAGCTGCTGGCCCAGGAGATCCGCCGCTGCCGCGAGATGACGGACAAGCCCATCGGCGTGAACCTGACCTTCCTGCCGACGGTGACCAGCCCGGACTACCCGGGCTACATCAAGGCCATCCTCGAAGGCGGCGTGCGCATCGTCGAGACCGCGGGCAACAACCCGCAAAAGTGGCTGCCCGGGCTGCACGAGGCCGGCGTCAAGGTGATCCACAAGTGCACGTCGGTGCGCCACTCGCTGAAGGCCCAGGCCATCGGCTGCGACGCGGTCAGCGTCGACGGCTTCGAGTGTGGCGGCCACCCCGGCGAGGACGACGTGCCGAACTTCATCCTGCTGCCCCGGGCCGCGGACGAGCTGAAGATCCCTTTCGTCGCCTCCGGCGGCATGGTCGACGGCCGCTCGCTGGTGGCCGCGCTGGCGCTCGGCGCCGACGGCATCAACATGGGCACGCGCTTCATCGCCACGCAGGAGGCGCCGGTGCACCAGCGGGTCAAGGAGGCCATCGTCGCGGCCAGCGAGCTGGACACGCGCCTGGTGATGCGCCCGCTGCGCAACACCGAGCGAGTGCTGACCAACGCCGCGGTCGAGCGCCTGCTGGCCAAGGAGCGCGAGAAGGGCGCCGATCTCAAGTTCGAGGACATCATCAACGAGGTCGCCGGCGTCTACCCCCGCATCATGTTGGAGGGCGACATGGAAGCCGGCGCCTGGAGCTGCGGCATGGTGGCCGGGCTGATCCACGACATCCCGACGGTGCAGCAGCTGATCGACACCATCATGGCCGACGCCGAGCGCATCATCCGCCAGCGGCTGGCGGGCTTCGTGGCGGGCTGATACCCGATGATTGCCTTCAAGGGTACCCACTCCGGTGTCGCCGTTGGGCTCTTTGCGGTCTTTGGAACGCCGCCACTCTCTGTACTTGCGTGCGGCAAGGCCGGGGCCGACGGGCTGGGCGGCCAGTCCCGGCCTTGCTGAAGCAGTGGTGGACGTTGCCGTTGCAAGGCGCGATTGGGGACGATGGTATTCGACGGTCCAAATGCCGACTGCGCACCCACAAGGCTGGGGCCGACGGGCTGGGCGGCCTGTGGTGAGGCGCCGCGCACCGCAGCGAGGCGGGGGCAGCC
>JBJXHB010000321.1:0-5672 GCA_046160725.1 Aquabacterium sp. | reverse complement strand
CCGTGGCCGGTTGTGCCGCGTTGCTGGCCACGCTGCTCGTGCTGGAGCGGGTGTCGCGCGGCGGGCGGCGCTTCCATGAGACCTCGCTGCGGCGCCAAGGCGCGCCGCGTCTGGTCCTGCAGGGTGTCGCCGCGGCGCTCGCCATGGCCGGCTGCGCCCTGCCGCTGGTCCTGGGTTTCGTGCTGCCGGCCGGCCGCATGGCGCAACTGGCGCTGGCCGAGCCCGACCTGTCGGCACTGGCCCATGGCTTCGGCCGGCTGGCGCTGAACAGCATCACCGTGGCCGGTTGTGCCGCGTTGCTGGCCACGCTGCTGGCGCTGGTGATCGGCTATGCGGCCCGGGTGCATGCCGGCAGCGCGGTTCGGGTGGCGCACCGCGTGGCATCGCTGGGCTATGCCGTGCCCGGTGCGGTGATCGCGGTTGGCGTGCTGATCCCGGTGACGCGGCTGGACCATGCGGTGGCCGCGCTGCTGCGCGACGGCTTTGGCTGGCAGGTACCCCTGCTGTTGACGGGCAGCATCGCCGCCCTGGTCTATGCCTGCGTGGCGCGTTACCTGGCGGCGGCGCAGAACGCCGTGGACTCTGGCCTTTCGCGCATCACGCCCAGCATGGACCAGGCCGCGCGCAGCCTGGGCCTGCGGCCGGTCCAGGTGCTGACGCGGGTGCACCTGCCGCTGCTGCGCGGCAGCGCCCTGACCGCGACGCTGCTGGTGTTCATCGACGTGATGAAGGAACTGCCGGCCACCCTGGTGATGCGCCCCTTCAACTTCGACACCCTGGCCACCCGGGTCTACACCCTGGCCTCGGACGAGCGCCTGGCCGAGGCGTCACTGCCGGCCCTGGCCATCGTCCTGGTGGGCCTGCTGCCGGTGGTGCTGTTGAGCCGGCAGATCGCGCGCGAGCGTGCGCCCAGCGGCGCCTGAGTGCCGGAGGACGCCGGCGCTTTCGGCGCGACTGGGCGACGTCAGTCGCTCAACGCCAGCCCGCGCGGTCAAAGGCCTTCTGTGCCACCACGCTATGGCGGGCCAGTTCGACCATCGGCAACGCATCGGCCTTGAACGTACCGAGTGCCGCCAACGCAGGGTTGGCCACCTGCACCGACGCCACGACCGGCCACTCGTTGTTGCCGTCGGCGAAATAGCGCTGGGCGTCGTCGCTGGTCAGGTACTCCAGAAAGCGGCGCGCCGCATCGGCATTGGGAGCCGTCTTGACGATTCCAGCACCGGACACGTTGATGTGCGTGCCCTGCAGGGCCTGGTCGGGCCAGACCACGTTGACCGCGGCCATCACCTTCTGGTCCTCAGGTTTGGTCGAGCGCATCAGCCGGGCGACGTAGTAGGTGTTGGAGATGGTGACGCCGCATTCGCCGGCGGCCACGGCCTTTATCTGGTCGGTATCGCCGCCCTGGGGCTTGCGCGCGAAGTTGGCCACCAGGCCGCGCGCCCAGGCCTCGGCCGCGGCCTCGCCCTGCCGGGCGACGATGGACGCACCCAGCGACAGGTTGTAGGGATGCGAGCCCGACCGCACGCAGACCTGGCCTTTCAGCGCCGGTGCAGCGAGGTCGGCATAGCTGCGGGCCTGTTCCGGCTTGACCGCCGCCTTGTTGTAGACGATGACCCGGGCACGGGTGGAGAAGGCGGACCAGTTCGGGGTGCGCAGGTGTGCGGGCACGCGCTGGTCGATCACCGCCGAGCGCAACGGCTGAAACAGTCCCATCGCATCGGCTGCTGCCAGGCGCGCGACATCCACCGTGATCAGCACGTCGGCCGGGCTGGCGCTGCCCTCGTTGCGGATGCGCTCGACCAGTTCCTCCTCGCGACCCTCGATGCGGTTGATGCGGATGCCCGTGGCCTTGGTGAACTGGGCATACAAGGCCTCGTCGGTCTGGTAGTGACGGGCGCTGTACAGGTTGAGCACCGTGCCGGACTGGGCAAGGGCAAGGCCGCTGGCGGCCAGCAGAAGGGTGGCGCCCAGCGACGGGGTCCATCGGCGGCGGGCGCCGGTGGCGGGTGCGGTCAGGTGCGGGTTCGGCATGGTGAGGGCGTCCGGTTCAAGTCCCGAGGGGTTCGAGGCGTGGGGCTGAGCCCCACTTCTGCAAGAGGGTGACGTCGGCAGCGACTGAGATGTGCGACCAGGAACGACATGGTTCATGATAACGCGAATCGTTCTCATATGCATTTGATCGATCGCAAGATCTGGGCAGAAATTCGATGCGCCCTCGGGCACAGTCAAGTCCAGGATCAGGGCCACCACGAGGCCACCAGAGGCCACGGCATCGACCGCCCAGCGATTGGTGGAGGCTTGCAGAATGAGGGCTCGCATGGACAAGGCAGTATCGGCAGACAGGCGAAAGTGGTGGCCCATGGACGCACCGCCAACCCCCCCTTGCCATCCGGCTGTCGTCCGCCCGGCGGCCGCCACGCCCGAGTGGGCGGCAAGGGCCGTTGACCGTCCGCACGCAATGGGCGCGGACTGCTGCTGACGGGGTGCCGATTGAGCGATGCTGCCGCTGCTGAAACGAACGGCAGCCCCACGGGAGCGCCGCAGGCAAGGCCACCGGCGCCTTCGTTTGTGCAGGCGTTGCGGTTCTGGGCCAGGCTGGGCTGCATCAGCTTCGGCGGGCCGGCGGGTCAGAGCGCGACCATGCACCGCGAGCGGGTCGCGCGCCGGCGCGGGATCAGCGCGCGGCGCTTCCTGCATGCCCTGAACTACTGCATGTTGCTGCCCGGTCCGGAGGCCCAGCAGCTGGCCACCTACCTGGGCTGGCTGCTGCACCGCACCTGGGGTGGTGTCGTAGCCGGTGCGCTGTTCGTGTTGCCATCGCTGGTGCTGCTGATCGGGCTGAGCGCGGTCTACATGGCTTTGGGCCAGCACCCGGTGGTGGCCGGCGTGTTCTACGGCATCAAGCCGGCGGTCACGGCGATCGTGCTGCAGGCGGCCTGGCGCATCGGCTCACGGACCTTGCGCAACGGCTGGATGTGGGCCATCGCGGCCGCGTCATTCCTGGCGCTGTTCGTAGGGCAGCTGCCATTCCCGGCCATCGTGCTCGGTGCCGCGGCCATCGGGGCGTTGGGTGGCCGCTGGTGGCCTGAGGTCTTTGCGGTGGGCGGAGCGCACGCCGCGGCCAGGGCGGGCTACGGACCGGCGGTGCTGGATGACGACGATGCGCCGCCCGCCCATGCGCGGCCGTCGGTGCGGCGGCTGGCCGGCGTTGTGCTGGCCGGCCTGGCGCTATGGCTGCTGCCCATGGCCGCGCTGTGGGCCTGGGGCGGCAGCGGCGGCACCCTGACCCAGATGGGCTGGTTCTTCACCAAGGCCGCGTTGCTGACCTTTGGCGGTGCCTATGCGGTGCTGCCTTATGTCCACCAGGGCGCCGTGCTGCAGCACGGCTGGTTGAGTGCGCCCCAGATGATGGACGGCCTGGCGCTGGGCGAGACCACACCGGGGCCGCTGATCATGGTGGTGGCATTCGTTGCCTTTGTGGGCGGATGGGGCGCTGGTGACATCGCCGCGGCGTTGGGCCCGGGCAACGCCTGGCTGGCCGGTGCGCTGGCCGCGATCGTGGTGACCTGGTTTACCTTCCTGCCGTCCTTCATCTTCATCCTGGCCGGCGCGCCGGTCATCGAGCACAGCCATGGACAGCGGCGCCTGACTGCACCGCTGTCGGCGATCACCGCCGCGGTGGTGGGCGTGATCGTCAACCTGGCGCTGTTCTTCGGCGCGCATGTGCTATGGCCGCAGGGGCGGGGCGGCGCTTTCGACGCCGTCGCTGCGGTGCTGGCGGCCGCCGCCGCCCTGGCCCTGCTGCGCTTCAAGCGGGGTGTGATCGAGACCCTGATCGCCTGCGCCGCGGTCGGGCTGGTGCTGCATCTGGCGCGTTGACAGCTGGAGACATGATCATGATCCCCATCACCGTGGCCGAGCTGGCCCTGTGGCGGCACACTGGTTTCGGCCATCGCCTTCTGGACGTGCGTCGGCGCCAGGCGCGTGCGGCCGACGGCACGACGCTGTCCGGCGCGCGTTGGCTGGATCCCAGCCTCTGGCTGGACTGGAAGGACGGGATCGAGAAGGACCAGCCCGTGGTCGTGTACTGCGCCTTCGGGCACGAGATCAGCCAAGGTCTGACGGCGGCCCTGCGCGCCATGGGTGCGGACGCCCGCCACCTGGACGGTGGCATCGCAGCGTGGAAGGCCGCGGGCGAGGCGACTCAGCCCGTCGACGCTGCTGGGGTGGTCTCATCTACCGGTTGACCCGGTACCGGGCCCCGGCTGGCCGCCGGCGATGGGCCAAGCGATGCGCAGCCAGAACCTGCCGTAGCCGGCCGGTCAAGGGCCGGCCAACTGCACCTCGCGCAGCAGCAGCCGGCGGTAGCGCTCGGCCACCGCGTTGGGGCTGAGATGCACCGCCTCGCCCCGCTCGCGGAAGGTGGCGAGGCCATCCTGGGCCAGGTGACTGGGGATTGTGTGGTCAATTGCCACCGGGCTGTCTGTTGCGCATGGGATCGCCCCCAGGGCTCGACTTGACCGCCTTGCGGGCGTTGCGCCCGAGCCCTCGGGCGCCTGATGCCGCAGTGGCGCCTGGACCGACCATGCCCTGCGGCGGCATTGCCATCGGGCCGTCACATGCGGCCGCCATATTCCGGACCAACGGGTCGTCCGGCCCGTTCGCCCCGTCCGATCAGGAGAGACACTTGTACAAGATCACGCGTATCGCCGCTGCTGCGGCTTTTGTCATCGCCGCGCCAGCCATGGCTGCGAGCACCTACTTCAGCCAGTTCACGCCGTTGGCGTCCTCGGCCGGCCCCATCCCGATCGGCGGTGCAGGCGAGGCGACGCCGATGACACTGTCCAGCCCCAACTTCTTCCAGCGGTCGATCGCCGACCGCGCGGCCCAGCTGAACGCCGGCCAGGCCAACAGCGGCTCGTGGGACATGATCACGTTGAACGAGACCGGCGCCAACCGCGGCCGCTACCTGTTCACCGTGTTCGAGACCGGTTCCTCCGGCATCCAGCGCCACGACCTGGCCACCGGCATCGCCACCACGATCTGGCAGAGCCCGGCGGTGGCGCCGTCGCCGCAGGCGCATGTGGCCTTCGATGCGTCCTACTGGACGCCCTGGGGCACGTTCGTCACCGCCGAGGAGAGCTGGGGCACCCAGCCACAGCCCTACGGCCGCATGTTCGAGCTGCGCAACCCGCTGGCCGCCACCAACAACGCCAACGCCGACTTCCGCCATGCCAACGCCGTGTCGCGCGTCTCGCACGAGGGCGTGCAATGGGACCGCAAGGGCAATATGTACTACATCGACGAGCTGAACGGCGGCAGCATCTACCGCTACTCGTCGGCAGCAAGCTTCGCCGACGTCAAGGCCGGCACGGCGGACTACTTCGCGGGTGGCACCAACTCGGTCCTGCGCGTCGGCAACGGCAACACGGCGAACGCCGTCGGCTCCTTCAGCTGGGTGGCGTTCACCGATGCAACCGGCACGGGGCTGGCTGGCGCCGTCACGGTCACGGATCCGAACGGCGTCACGTCGGTCGATGGCCGCGCCACCACCAACCTGGTGGACTTCAAGGGCACCGACTATCAGCGCCCGGAGGACCTGCAGATCAAGACCCTGGCCAACGGCCAGGAGGTGATGTTCGTCGCCACGACGACGACCAACGAGGTCT
>JBJXHB010000320.1:0-4965 GCA_046160725.1 Aquabacterium sp. | reverse complement strand
AACGGCGACACGGCAGCGGCCGGCATCTGGCCGACCCTGTTCGGCAGCATCGGCGCGCTCGTGACCACCTTCGCGGTCATCCCCACCGTGGCCTGGATGTCGCGCAAGACAGGCAAGAAGGTCGCCTTCATGCTCTCGCAGGGCATCTCGTTGCTCGGGTACGTGCTGCTGTGGTTCCTGATGGTGCCCGGCAAGCCCTGGATGTTCATGTTGGCACTGCCGTTCTTCTCCTTTGGCATCGGTGGCCTGTTCACGCTGATGATGTCGATGACGGCCGACGTCTGCGACCTGGACGAGCTGGCCACCGGCAAGCGGCGCGAAGGCATCTTCGGGGCCATCTACTGGTGGATGGTGAAGCTCGGCTTTGCCGTCGCCGGCCTGCTGAGCGGCGCGATCATGGCTTTCGTGGCCTTCACGCCGGGCGCCGCCGTGCAGCCTGCGGGCGCGGTGGACGGCCTGCGCCTCTTCTACTCCGGCGTCCCCATCCTCGGCACGCTGCTGGCGCTGTGGTTCATGCGCGACTACGACCTCGACGAGAAACGTGCCCTCGAGGTGCACGGCGAGCTCGAACGGCGCAAGCTTCGAGCCGGCCTGGGGTCCCAGGGCACGGGCGGCCGGGCCTGGCTGGCGGAGCGCGGCCTGCTCCTGCCGGGGGTCGAGGCGTCACCGCTCGCGGGCAAGACGGGGCCGGAGATCCAGGCGCTGTACCAGAGCCAGTTCCAGGCCGGCCTGTATGGCCTGTGCTTCAGCGCCTATGCCGACGGGCAACGTGCGGGCGACCAGCTGCTGGCGTCCCACGTCGGGCGGCGCATCGACCTGATCGCGCCCCATACCCGGTGGGTGCGCTCGTTCGCCTGCACCGAGGGCCATGAGGCCATCCCGCGGCTGGCCCGCACCAAGGGCCTCAAGACGATGGTGGGCGCCTGGATCAGCCACGACCGGGAGCGCAACGAGCGCGAGATCCAGGCGCTGATCAAGCTGGCCGGTGAGGGCATGGTCGACCTCGCCGTGGTCGGCAACGAAGTGATGCTGCGCGGCGAACTGCCGGAGCCGGAGCTGCTGGCCTGTATCCAGCGCGTCAAGGCCGCGATGCCCCCGGATGTGCCGGTGGGCTGCGTCGATGCCTACTACCAGTTCCTGGAGCGGCCGGCACTGACGGCGGCCTGCGACGTGCTGCTGCCCAACTGCTATCCGTTCTGGGAGGGCGCCGACATCGCCTTGGCAGGGCAGTACCTGCGGCGCATGCATGGCCTGGTCAAGGCCGCGGGCGGCGAAAAGCCCGTCATCGTGGCCGAGACCGGCTGGCCCAGCAATGGCGAGCCCGTGGCCGGCGCCGTGCCGTCGGCCGAGAACGCCATGCGGTACTTCGTCGACGTGCAGCAATGGGCCCGCGGCGAGGGCGTCAAGCTGTTCTATTTCTCGTCCTTCGACGAGCCCTGGAAGCGGCCGCAGGAGGGCGAGGTGGGCACGCAGTGGGGGCTGTGGGACAAGGACGAGCAGCGCAAGTACGCTGCATAGGCGTCCATCCGCGCGAGGCCGTGGGCTCCGGGCCGCTGGATGCCCCCGGCCCAGGCCTCCCCGCCCGGCCCTCAGGTCGGACGGCTCATCGCCCCGGCCAGCGCCAACACCCACATCGCGCCGAAAACGAATGGCAGCGCCTTCGGGGCCCAGCGGCCGCGGCGGGCCAGGTGCACCTCCGGTGCCAGCGGGCACAGGTCCGCCAGGCCGCTGCGCTCGTACTCGCGGCGCACCTGCTCGGACGCGCGCAGGGCGGTGAACACGCCCACGCCGATCAGCGCGGCCACGACGATGCCGAACAGCGGGAAGCCGTAGGCCAGCCAGCCCGATGCCTTGGCCGACAGCGCCACGTAGGCGTTGAACAGCAGGCCCTCCGAGAGGATCAGCCAGGTGATGCGGTGGCCGATCAGCATGTCCTCATGGGTCCACTGCTCGCGCAGGGCGCGGTATTGGTCCCAGAGCGCGACATCGGGGGTACGGTGGGTGTGCATGCGGGCTCCGCGTCTGGTGGCGGCCGCTCAGACGGCGGCGGCGCTGGCCATGCGTTCGGGGAACAGCGGCTCCATCACCAGCTTGGGCCGGCGGTCGACGGTGAACAGGCCCCAGTGCTTCTCGGGCTCCAGCGGGTCGGGTGACCCCTTCCAGGGCTCGTCGAAGGCCTCGAACACGAAGCACAGAAGGCCTTCCCGCCGGGTCCATTCCATCAGGTCCTGGTAGTAGATGGCCTGCAGCTCCTGCACGGCGTGTTCGGCGTTCATGCCGCGTCCGTTGCTGGCGGTGCACCAGCCGGCCTCGGTGATGACGATCGGCTTGTCCGGGTAGAGCGCGGCCACGCTGGCGACGTTGGCCTTGGTGTAGTCCAGTGCCTCGTGGATGTGCTTGTATTCCCACACCGGGTAGGTGTGCAGCGAGATGAAGTCCAGCTCGGCCACCAGGTCGCGCAGCTTGTGCTGCCAGGGCACGTAGTTCTCGCAGAAGGTGACCGGCTGGGCGACCGCGGCCTTGACCCGCCGGACATGTTCGATCATCCGCGACACCGGCACGAAGTGGTCGGTCCAGTCGACCGTGGCCTCGTTGCCGACGGCCACCGAGAACACGATGTCCTCGTAGCGCCGGGCCAGGGCGATCAGTCGGCCGACCTCGGCGTCGTTCTCGATGCGGTTGGCATCGAGATCCTCCTCGGCATAGGTGCCGCCCCAGGGGCAGCCGAAGTTGTTCATCTCGGCGCCGAGATAGGCCCCCAGCATCACCTGCACCGGCAGCCTGTCTTCCCGGATCACCTGCAGCACGCGCTCGGCATGCAGGCTGCAGTCGTACAGGCGCAGCAGCCGCCAGTGCTTCTGAAGGATGTGCAGGTCCTCCCGGATCTCGTCCACCGAGGGGTAGAGCTTGCGGTTCGGGTCCTGTCCGTGCCGGTAGCCGGAATAGCAGATCGCGTTGCCGCGGGGCAGTTGCAGTGTCATCGTGTCGTGTTCAGCCGGCCGTCGTTCACGCGAACTTGGGCCGGGCGTCCTTGTCCCACAGGCCCCAATAAGCACCCACGTCGCCTTCGGCGCCAACCTTCCAGGCCTCATCGAAGGCCGCGAAATAGAAGACCTCGATGCCGTCCTCGCGCGCCCAGCGCATGGTGTCGATGAAATAGCGCATGGCGCCCTCCACGCTGGGCACCGCACCATGGAACGCGCTGCCCTGGTCGGGCCAGCCCGTCTCGCTGATCAGCACGCGCTTGGCGCCGGCGGCCGCGCGCGTGCGCTGCACCATGGTCTGCATGTAGGCCAGCGCCTGCTCGCGCGGGCAACCCTCCCAGAACGGGTAGCAGTTGGTCATCACCACGTCGCAGGCGGCGGTGACGCGCGGGTGCTTCTCGAACAGGTAGTAGGCATCGACATAGCCGACCGGCACGCCGGGCAGGGCCTGCTTGACCCGCTCGATCAGGCGGATCAGTTCGTCCTCGCCCATGTCCTCGCGCAGCAGCACCTCGTTGCCGACCGCGACGATATCGGCATGGCCGGCGCGCGCCACGGCGATCACGCCTTCGATCTCGCGCTCGTTGATGGCTGCATCGGTGCCGAGCCAGGCGCCGACCAGCGTCTTCATGCCCAGCGCATGCGCCAGGGCCGGTGTCTGCTCATGGCCGTCAGTGCAGGAGAAGGTGCGCACCCAGCCGGTGGTCGGGCGGATGACCGCCAGCCGAGCCTGGATCTGTTCGGCGCTGACCTGGGAGCCGGGCGCCTGGCCCTCCAGGTACGGGCTGAAGCAGAAGCCGTGGACACCGGCATCGAGGGCGGCCCGGAACTCCGCGGACAACGATGCCCGCTGCTCGGGCGAGAGCGGCGGCGGGCGTGGCACATCCGAGCGGCCGTCGCCGCCAGGGCCGCTCACGGGCCCGCTGGCATGGGCGCTGCCATGTCCTGCGCCAGGTCCCCCGCCCGGCGCAAAGGCCGGTTGCAGCGGAGCGGATGCGGGCCGCCCAGGGGGCTGGCCGTCGTTCGATTGCGCGTTCATGGCTGTCTCCGATCAGGCTGTGGGTATCGGGCGCTGTCAGCGCTTCTTCTTCTGCCAGGGCATGCGGCCTGTGCCGCGCGGCTTGAGGGCGGCGGGCCCACCGGTCTTCTGGTACACCCGCACGTAGTCGATGACGAGCTCGGCCGGAAAGGCCGTTTGCGCGTTGGGCGCGCCGGGGAAGTTGCCGCCCACCGCGACGTTCATCACCAGGTAGAAGGGCTGGTCGAAAGGCGCCGGCCAGGGGTTCAGGTCGGCCTCCTTGCGGGCGGCAACGCCGGCACCGTCCTGCAGCCGGCTGCAGCTCCACCAGTGGTCATAGGTGCAGGTCTGCACATCGTCGACGAAGAAGCAGATCTCGCCCGGCTCCCACTCCACGGCGTAGGTGTGCCAGTCCGAGACCAGGCTGCCCCCGGGCAGCGCATGCACCGTGGTGATCAGCTCGCGTCCCGGATGGGTGGAGCCGAAGTGGATGCTGTTCAGCACCTCGTGCGGCTTCTCGCCGACGATCTCCATCAGGTCGATCTCGCCGCTGGCCGCCCAGCCACCGTACTTGTCGTCCACGGGCAGCATCCACAGCGCCGGCCACAGGCCCTTGCCCCAGGGCACCCGGGCGCGGAACTCGATGCGCCCGTACGTGGTGGCGAACAGCACCGTGCCGTCGCGCCTCTTGGTCTTCAGGCGCGCGGAGGTGTAGCCGCAGCCATGCAACGGCGCCTTCACCGCCCGGATCACCAGGCAGCTGTCGCGCAGCACCACGTTCTCCGGCTCATGGGTGTAGTACTGCAGTTCCTCGTTGCCCCAGCCGGCCACCCAGGCCTGGTTCTGGTAGTCGTAGAAGCCGTTGCCGATGTCGAAGTCCCACTTGCTACGGTCGACTTCGCGGCCGTCGAACTCGTCGGACCAGACCAGTTTCCAACCCTTGCGCGCGCGCGTTGCCACGTC
>JBJXHB010000319.1:0-59131 GCA_046160725.1 Aquabacterium sp. | reverse complement strand
TGCGCTTGATCTTTACCTGCTGCCACCCGGCGCTGGAGATCAAGTCGCGCGTCTCTCTGACACTGCGCACCGTCTGCGGCCTGTCCACCGGCGAGATCGCCCGCCTTTTCCTGGACAACGAGCCCGCCATGGGCCAGCGGCTGAGCCGGGCCAAAGCCAAGATCGCCGGCGCGGGCATTGCCTATGCCGTGCCGGAGCCCGACCAATGGGACGACCGGCTGCAGGCCGTGCTGACCACGGTCTACCTGATCTTCACCACCGGCTACGGCAATATCCAGGCCGAAGCGACGCGTGACCTATGCGGCGAGGCGCTGTACCTGATGCGCCTGTTGCGGGTGCTGCGGCCCGATCAACCGGAGATCGAGGGCGCGCTGGCGTTGATGCTGCTGACCGATGCGCGGCGCGGGGCCCGTGTGGGACCGGGCGGTGCGACCATGCCGCCGGCCCTGCAGGACCGAAGCCTCTGGGACCATGCCAAGTGGGCCGAAGGCCGACAGCTGCTGGAAACCGCGCTGCGGCGCAAGCGGGCAGGGCCGTTTCAGATCAAGGCGGCCATCAGCGCCTGCCAGATGGCCGAGCCGGGTCCGGACTGGCCACAGATCCTGCAGCTGTACACCGTGCTGCTGACCATGGAGCCCACGCCGGTGGTGCAGGTCAACCACGCCGTGGCGCTGGCAGAGACGGGCCACCTGGGTGCAGCACTGGCCACCCTGGATGGCCAGTGCGACGCGCTGGCCGACTTTCAGCCGTTTCATGCGGCATATGCATCCGTGCTGGCCCAGGCGGGCGACACGGCGGCGGCGCAGCGCGCCTATGCCAACGCCATCGCCCTGGCCTCAAATGACGGCGATCGCCGCTTCCTGGCGGCACAGGCAAAGCGCATTGGGCGATGAAGCGCGGGAGCGCTGTGCGCTGATCGTCGAGTGGTGCTTCCACATTCCTGTCGGCGGGCTCGGTTGGGCCGATGCCCTCAAATGGGCTTACGCGTTTCGCATGGCCTGCGCCAGTTCGACCTGACCCCTCTCGTCCAGCTTGTCGGCGGCGTTCAGCCGGTCGCGCGCTTCCTTGTTCTGGCTGAGCTTGGACTTGCCGACAAGTGATGTGAGCTCGACCTCGATGCCCACGATCTTGGTCAGCATCTCGTCGATGTAGGCGGGCGCTGAGTCGCCCATCTTCCACGGCTTGGGCTCGGCGGCCTCATGGCGCTTGGTCAGGCGGGCCACCAGCCCACGCACAAAGCGTTCGTCGTCCCGTATGGTGATGCGGCCATGGGCATGCACGACCTCGTAGTTCCAGGTCGGCACCTGCCGGTGCGCCTCGTGCTTGCTGGGGTACCAGTTGGGCGAGATGTAGGACTCGGCGCCACGGAAGATGACCATCACGTCCGTTCCGGTGGGGCAGCGTTGCCACAGCGTGTTGGCGCGTGCGACGTGAGCGGTGAGCTTGCCCAGCTGCCCGCTGGCCGGGTCGAACTCGAAGGGAACATGGTCCGCGTCCAGGCCGCCTGGCCCCGACGTGACCAGCACGCCCAACGGGTGCGCATGGATGATGCGTTGCAGCTGCTCGGGCTGGGCCAGGGCAAAGTGAGGTGGGATGTACATCGCGGGTTCCGGTGGGTTGGCGGTCAGGCGGTGATCAAACGGCGTCAGTGCGCAGCATGGAATGTCCACCCAAACCGGCAGCACGAACAGGTCCAGCTACCGAGCAATCGCATGGGCCAGTCTTCGTTACCCGATCGGCCGGTCCCCGTCCTGCCCGCCCGGCATCAGCTGCCCCGCGCCCGCAGGAAGCTGCCGAAGTAGGCCGTCAGACGCTGCCTGGCCGTGAGCGTGCAGACATCGGCGACATGCTGGTCCGGGCGCACGATGACCACGCAGCCGGCGGCGCGGTCAACACCGCGCAGCTCAAAGATGTCGTCGTCGCGCTGTCGGTCGGCACAGAAGACCTTCTCGTAGTCGTGCAGCCGGTACTGGCCGACCCGGGGGCGCAGCAACGTGGGCATGGCGGCATGCTCCAGCGTGCGGAAACCCTGCTGGAACACCGCGCGGGTGTCGATGACGGCGTCGATGTCCTCGCCTGGCGCCGTGTGGCGGCGCAGGGGTGAGTCCGGGTCGTGCTCCAGCCAGTCGCACAGCGCCGCGACGGCAGAGCCGGGCCGGCCGTCGTCGCCGGCCGGCGCGAAGATGAACAGGCGGAACCGCGCATCGGCCTCGATGCAGTGGCCCAGCTGCATGGGCCGGGCGTCGGCCAGGCGGATGACCGGGGCCGAGTGAAAGCGCTTGCCGACGGGCCAGCCCGTTGCCAGCGCCTGGTGGGTCGGCAGGCCGGTGAGGGCACTGGGCTCGTACTGGATGGTCAGCCCGCAGGTGAAGGGCAGGTTGTTGACGAACTCGCGCGCCACGCGCGGCAGCCCCGGCAGGCTGTCCTCGGCGGCGCTGGCGCCAACCACGCGGGCCCACTTGTGGTCGAAGGCCACCAGGCCCTGTGCTGCGGCGCGCCGCTCGCCGGAGTAGCTGTGCAGCAGCGCCGGGTCGGCGCGCCCGGTCAGCACGGCGATGAGCTTCCATCCCAGGTTGAAGGTGTCGCCCATCGACACGTTCATGCCCTGTCCGGCCTTGGGGCTGTGGGTGTGGCAGGCGTCGCCGGCCAGCATCACGCGCGGCGCACGGTTCTCCAGCTCGGCTGCGGGCACGTCGTCGAACTTGTCGGTCAGCCGGTGCCCGATTTCGTAGATGGACCACCACACGACCTCCTTCACGTCGAGCTTGAAGGGGCTCAGGATGCGCTGCGCCTTGGCGACGATGGCGTCCGCACCCAGGCCCCGGTCGGCCACACGCTCGTGTTCGCCCAGGTTGTCCAGCTCGACATACAGGCGCACCAGGTGCCCACCCTCGCGGGGAAGCACCATCAGGATGCCGTCGTCCGGCGAGCGCACGAAGGACTTCATGCGCCAGTCCGGAAAGTCGGTCACGGCCAGCAGGTCGATCACGCCCCAGGCCTGGTGCGCCGCGTCGCCATGCAGGGCGCCGCCGATGGCGCCACGCACGGCCGAGCGGGCGCCGTCGCAGCCGATCACATAGCGGGCCCGCACCGTGCTGGTCTCGCCCTCGCGGCCGGGCTCGGTGTGGGCCAGCGTGACCGTGACGGGGTGGTCGCTGGCGCCGGTGTCGATGGACAGGTCGGCAACCTTCAGGCCGTAGTCCGGCCGCAGGCGCGTCGGCGCATGGCGCATGACATCCAGGAACAGGTCGTGCACCCGCGCCTGGTTGATCAGCACATGGGGCATCTCCGACAAGCCGTCGGGCACGTCCTGCACCCGCGCGGCCCGTATGAGTGTCCGGTCGGCAGCAGGCGCCCAGAACGTGGTCTCGTTGATCCAGACCGACTCGCGCATGACCTTCTCGGCAAAGCCGAAGGCCTGGAACATCTCCATCGTCCGCACGCTGATGCCGTCGGCCTGGCCCTTTTCCATTGGTGCGAGCTTGGGCTCGACCAGCATGGTGCGGATCTGGGGTATCCGTGCCAGCTGGGCGGCCAGGCACAGCCCGGCCGGCCCCGACCCGGCGATCAGCACATCCACCGTCTCGGGCAAGGGGTCGCCGGGACGGCGGTGGCCGGGCGCGGCCGGCTGGATGTCCGGGTCGCCGGGATGGAAGCCGTTCAGGTGGTATCGCATGGTGTCTCAGCTGCCAGCGCGAGTCTTCCACACCCAGGGCCGATCAGGTCTCGTCCAGCGCCAACGCCACCCGCGGCCGACCATCGGCGCCGGTGTCAATGCGGATCGCACCGCCAAAGGTGCGGATCAGCGTCGCCTGAACGCCGGCGTCGGTGGGCGGGCCATCGGCCTGCAGGCGGCCGGCGTCCAGCACCAGCAACCGGTCGGCCTGCAGCGCGATGGGCAGGTCGTGCAGCACCGTCAGCACCGCGCGCGGTGCCGCGCGGTCGTGCGCCAAGCGGCGGAACAGCCGGGCCAATGCGACCTGGTGCGGCGCGTCCAGATGGGTGGTGGGTTCGTCCAGCAGCAGCAGCGGCGCCTCGGTGGCCAGCACACGGGCCAGCAGCACGCGCTGGCGCTCGCCGCCGGACAGCTCGTGCAGCCGCCGGTGCTGCCAGGGCACGCACTCGGTCAGCGCCATCGCCAGGTCGACCGCCTGGCCGTCGGCGGGCCCCGGCGTGCCCAGCAGCCCCAGCCGCGCGATGCGACCCAGCTCGACCGTCTCGCGCACGGTCAGCTCGCCGGTGACCTCGCCCTGCTGGGCCAGCCAGGCCAGATGCCGCGCGCGCTCGGCGGCGGGCATGTCGTGCAGCGGCCGGCCGTCCAGGCGCACCTGTCCGGCGGCCGGCTGCAGCAGGCCCGCCAGTGCCCGAAGCAGCGTCGACTTGCCGGCGCCGTTGGGGCCCACCAGCGCCGTCCAGCCGGCCGAGATGGACAGGCTCACGCCCTGCAGCACCGGCTGCGATCCCAAACGCACGTGCAGCGCATCGGCCTGCAGGCGGGCGGTCATGGCGCCGTGCGCTGCTTCAGCAGCCAGACCAGGTACAGGCCGCCCAGCACCGCGGTGACCACGCCCACCGGCAGCTCCTCGGGTGCAATGAGGGCGCGCGCGATCACGTCAGCGCCCAGCAGCAGCGCAGCGCCCATGGCCGCGCTGGCCGCCAGCAGCCAGCCGTGTGGCCCGGGTGCGGCGCGGCGCACCAGGTGCGGCGCCACCAGGCCGACAAAGGCCACCAGCCCGGCCTGGGCCACGGCCAGTCCGGTGCCCAGGCTCAGCATCAGCACCAGCGCCAGCCGTGTGCGGCCCAGGTCCAGGCCCAGGCTGACCGCGCTGTCCTCGCCCAGCGTCAACGCATCCAGCGCCCGGGCGTAGCGCCGCACCAGCGTCAGCAGCAGCGCCAGGCCGGCACCCATCGTGGCCAGCGCGCCCCAGCCCAGAAAGCTGGTACTGCCCAGCATGAAGGCTTGCTTGCCGCGCAGCGCGGCGGGCGAGGCCACCGTGATCAGATCGCTGACGGCGCCCAGCATCACGCCCACCACCACGCCGGCCAGCAGCAGCCGCAGGGTGTGCGCGGCGCCGCGCGCCAGCATCAGGGTGAGCGCGACGCCGGCCAGCGCGCCGACAAAGGCCGCAGCGACCAGCCCGACCCGCTCGATCCAGGCCGCCGTGGCCAGGCTGATGGCCGCACCGCCAAGCGCCGCTGCCGCCAGCACCAGCACCACGCCCAGGCCGGCGCCGGCGGCGCAGCCCAGCAGGTAGGGGTCGGCCAGGGGGTTGCGGAACAGGCCCTGCGCCAGCGCGCCCGACAGCCCCAGCAACGCACCGACCAGCACCGCGCCCAGCGTGCGCGGGGCCCGGATATGGCCGATCAACAGGCCGGCATCAGGCCCTTGCAGGTCGGCCCACAGCTCACGTGGCGAGAAGCCGTCCGAGCCCGTGGCCAGGCCGGCCGCCAGGCCCAGCAACAGTGCCGCCAGCAGCCCGATGGCCAGGCGTCGGCGCCGCCGCACATCTGGCGTGGCGGTTGCGGTGGGGGAGGGCTGTGCTGCGCCCATGACGGTCATCGTGGCAGGTCGATGCGCACCAGGCAATCGGCCAGCACCGCGGCCGCCTCGCCCAGGCGCGGGCCCGGGCGGACCAGCATCTCGTACTGGGCATCGTCGAAGCCGCACAGCCGCCGGTCCCGCACCGCCGGAATGGCCTGCCAGCCGGGCCGCGCCAGCAGTGCGGACTGGTCGCGCTGGCCGCCCATGATCAGCTCCGGCCGCGCGCGCACCACGAACTCCGGGTTGAGCTTGGGGAAGGGCCCCAGTGCCGGCGGCACGACATTGGCCAGGCCCAGCGTCGCCAGGGTCTCGCCGATGAAGGATGTGGTGCCCGCGGCATACGGCCCGCCGCCGATCTCGAAGTACACCCGGCGGCCTTGCAGCGCGGCCGGCACGCGGGCCGCGGCGGCAGCGAGCTCGGCCTGCAGCCGCGCCCACACCTGCTCGCCGGCCTGCGGCGTGCCGAGCAGCCGCGCCACCAGGCCCAGCGTGCGCTGCACGTCGGCATGGCTGTCGGACCGAAGACGCACGACGGTGAAGCCGAGCGCCTCCAGCTTGTCGAGCGAGCGTGCCGAGATCGAGGCCAGCACCAGGTCGGGCTTGAGCCGCGCGATGGCCTCGACCTGCGCGTCGTCCAGGCCGCCCAGGCGCGGCAGCCCAGCGATCTCGGCCGGCCAGTTGGAATAGCGGTCCACGCCGACCAGGCGCTTGCCGATGCCCAGCACCCAGGCGGCCTCGGTGACCGACGGCACCATCGACACGATGCGTTGCGGCGGCGCGGCCAGGCGGTGCTCGGTGCCGCGGTCGTCGCGCACGACGATCGCTTGGGACCAGGCGCTGCCCAGCGCCAGCAGGCAGGCCATGCCACAGGCCAGCCGCAGCCGGCGCAGGCCGCCTAGTGCCCACCAACTCATCCGAGACCCCGTCGCCATGGCCGCCCGCACCGCCATCACCTCAGCGCGGCGCCCAACGCAGCGTCAGATAGGCCTCGCGCCCGGGCTGGTTGTAGCCCAGGGTCGTCTCGTAACGCCGGCCAGCCAGGTTGTGCAGCTTCAGACCCAGGGTCCAGTCGGGGGCCAGCGCCCAATCGGCGCGCAGGTCCCACACCGTGTAGCCGGGCAGCTCGATGGTGTTGCTGGCATTCTCGAAGCGCGGGCCGCTGTGCAGCATCGACACCGCATAGGTCCAGGCGCCCATGCGGCGCTCGGCACCCAGGCGCAGGGTTTCTGTCGCGCGGCGCGGCAGCTGGCGGCCGAAGTTGACGTTGTTCGGGTTGCGGTTGCGCGGCTCCAGCAGCTCGCCACTGCCGTGCAGGCGCCAGCCCTGCCACTCGGTGCGCACCGACAGCGTCAGACCAGTCACGTCGGCATCGACATTGGTCGGGTTGGCGCCGGGCGTGATGTAGCCGCGAATGAAGCTGGAGAAGGCGGCCGCGCGGACCTCGTGCACACCGGTCGACCAGCGCAGGCCGATCTCGCGGTGGCGGCCCTTTTCGGGCTGCAGCAGCGGATTGCCGAAGTTCGGGAAGTACAGCTGGTTGAAGCTGGGCGCGTTGAAGCTGGTGCCAAAGGACGCCGTGCCACGCAGCCCCGGCGCCAGCTGCAAGCCATAGGCCAGCGAGCCCGTGGTCTGGTTGCCGAACTGCGAGTTGCGGTCCCGGCGCAGGCTGGCCTGCCAGCCATGCGCGCCGGCCTCGCCGTTCAGGCCCAGCCCGATGCCGTTGATGGTGCGGTCGCTGACGGCGAAAGGGTCGCCCGGTCGCTCGACCGCCTGCTCGATGCGCTCGGCCAGCAGCAGCGCCTGGCCCAGCGCGGTGTCGACCTGGTGCTCCCAGCTCAACTGCCGCTGGGTGGTGCCGATGGTGCCCAGGCTCGCGAAGACCGAGGGGCTGGCCAGGGTGTCGAGCTCGTCGGTGGAGCGCGCCAGCCGCAGGGCGGTGCGCCAGCCCGCGGCCAGTGGCCCGGCGAGTTGGGCCGAGACCACATCGTTGCGCAGCTCGGCACGGGCGTCCGCGCCCGGGCCGTCGTCGTAGTGGTTCAGGCCTTCGGCCCGCAGCAGGGCCAGCTCGGCGCGCCAGGTGCCGACGCGCAGGCCGAGCCGGCCGCTGATGCTGGTCTGCCGGAAGCCATCGTCGTCCGGGTTGAAGCTGCCGAAGGGCTCGCGCGCGTTGGTGGCCGAGAAGCCGCTGGTGCGCCGGTGTTGCAGGCGCAGATGACCATCGACCACACCACTGCCGAAGCGCGCGCCGGTGGCCAACTCGCCGTAGCCGCGGCTGCCCAGCGTGGCGCTGGCGTCGGGCCTGAAACCGGCCTGGCCGCGGCGCGTGAAGATCTGGACCACGCCGGCCACAGCGTCGGAGCCATACAGGCCCGACAACGGCCCGCGGACGATCTCGATGCGCTCGATGGCGTCCAGGGGTACGTTGTCCCAGCTCGGTGTGCCCAGCGTGGCCGAGCCCAGGCGCACGCCGTCGACCAGCAGCAGCGTGTGCCGTGCCTCCAGGCCACGCAGCGACACCGACGCGCTCTTGCCCAGGCCGCCGTTGCTCCAGAACTGCACGCCGGGCTCGGCGCCCAGCAGCTCGGACAGGGTGCGGCCGGCGGCGGCCTCGATCTGTGCGCGCTCGATCACCGTGACCTCGGCCAGCGCGCGGTCGACGCGCTGAGGTGTGCGGGTGCCGGTGACGACGACGCTGTCCGCGGTGGTGGTCGCCGGCGTCTGCGCCACGGCTGAGAAGGGCGCGGCCATGCTGCCGATGGCGATCGCTAGGAATGAAAAGGCATAGCAAGGCCGCAGCCGCGCACGGCAAGGCGTGAAGGAAGAAGACATGAAGATCAACCCGAGACAATCGTGCCGGCCAGCTACCCCGCAAGCCCGCACCTCATGGCGCACCGCGGCGAAGCAGCACACCCCTGCGTTGGCCGGTATCCGGGCTGGCGGAGACAACCTGTGTGCCCTTCCCGGGTGCTGTTGTCAGCAGCGGCCCAGTGGGATATCGACACAAGCGGGGAGGGTGAGCTCCCGTCCGCTTACCGTTGCGGGTGCAGCTCAGGTTGGGGTGGTGGTACCACTCTTCCTGATTCCCGTTGAACTGCCGCCCAAGACATGGGCGGCGAGCACCAACGCGAGGAAATATACCAGCGTGTGCCGCTCGGACAGCGGACATGACTCGACCGGCCGCGCTCTGGCGGCTGACGCACACCCCTACACTGGTCTGATGCCGCCATTCATGTCGCTGCGATGAACGCACCCCGTCAAGGCAAGCGGCATATCGTGGTTGCTGATGTTCGCGGCGCGGCGCGTCTGGCAATTGACGCCACACTGGGTCTGACCGCTTTGGTTGAAGCCATGCACGCGCGCATTGCCAGCCTGCCCGGCCTGAAGGGCCCCGACCAGACCCGAGGCATCACCGGGCTGACCTACCGCGCGGTGAAGGGCGTGACGCGGCTGGTGGGTGGCAGTGTGGATGCCCTGCTGGCCGCACTGACGCCACTGCTGGCCCCGAGCGACACCAGTGCCACAGACACTGCCAATGCGAGCAGCCGTGAGCGAGAGGCCGTGCGGGCCGCCTTGAATGGCGTCCTGGGTGACCACCTGCATGCCAGTGGCAACCCCTTGGCCACCGACATGGTTTTTTGCATTGGCGGCGACGTGCTGCCGTTGCGTGGCCCGGCCCTGCAACAGGCCCTGCCCCAGGGCAACGGAAGGCTGCTGGTGTTGCTGCACGGCCTGTGCATGAACGACCAGCAGTGGTCGCGTGATGGCCACGACCATGGTGCCGCATTGGCCCGTGAGGCCGGCTACACGCCGGTCTACCTGCGCTACAACACAGGCCGTCCGGTGCACATGAATGGTGCTGAGTTCGCAGGCTTGATGGACCAGCTGCTGACCGCATGGCCCCATCCGTTGCAGCGCGTGGTGATGCTGTGCCACAGCATGGGTGGACTGGTGGCCCGCAGCGCACTGCACCAGGGCGCGCTGGCGCAGCAGGCGTGGGTGCGACGGGTGGACGATGCGGTCTTTCTGGGCACACCGCACCACGGTGCGCCGCTGGAGCGTGCGGGACACGGGCTGGACATCGTCCTCGGTGCCGCGCCCTATGCCGCACCTTTGGCGCGCCTGGGCCGTGTGCGCAGCGCCGGCATCACCGACTTGCGCCACGGCCGCCTGCTGGCCGGCCCCGGCGGCGCGGGCAGCGAGCCGGTGCCCTTGCCCGACCAGCCGCGCTGCTATGCGGTGGCCGCCAGCACTGGCGCGCAGGTGCACGGGCTGAAGGGCCGGCTGCTGGGTGATGGCCTGGTGCCGGTGGACAGTGCGCTGGGCCGCCACCGCGACCCGGCGCGCACCTTGCACTTCCAGGCCGACCGGCAGCTGCAGCTGCGAGGCGTCAACCACATGCAGTTGCTCAGCAGCCCCGACGCCTTTGCGGCCTTGTTGCGCTGGCTGCACTGACCACGCCGGCCGCGCCGGCCAGCAGCATCAAGCCTGAGTCGGACGCCAGCGCGTCGGCGATGAAGACGCATTCCTTGATGGCTATGTGCGGCCGAGTCAGCGTTCTCAGAGGGTCAGCTCGATTCGATGTTCTCGGGCTCGATCAGGATGGCGCGGAAGTCGTTGACGTTGGTCAGCGTCGGTCCGGTGACCAAGGCGTCGCCCAACGCGCCGAAGAAGCCGTGGCCATCGTTGTTGGCCAGGCTGTCCTGCGGCTTGAGGCCCAGTCGCCAGGCGCGCGAGAGCGAGTCGGGTGCCAGCAGGGCACCGGCGACCTCCACCTGGCCGTCGACACCGTCGGTGTCGGCCGCCAGGGCGTGGATGCGGGGGTGGCCGTCAAGGGTCAGGCCGAGCGACAGCAGGTACTCGACGTTGCGCCCACCCTGGCCGTTGCCGCGCACCGTCACCGTGGTCTCGCCGCCGGACAGCAGCACACAGGGTGGGACGAACGGCTGGCCGCGATTGGCGGTCTGCAACGCCAGGCCGCCCAGCACCTTGCCCAGGTCGCGGGCTTCGCCCTCCAGCGCATCGCCCAGGATGTGCGCCGAGTAGCCACTTGACCGTGCGACGGCCGCGGCCGCTTCCAATGCCATCTGAGGCGTGGCGATCACGCGGATGTCGGCACGCGCCAGGCGGGGATCGGCCGGTTTGATGGACTCGCCGGTGCCACTCTCCAGCACAGCGCGCACAGACGTCGGCACGTCGATGCCGTAGCGCCGCAGGATCGCCAGCGCGTCGGCACAGGTGGTCGGGTCGGCCACGGTGGGGCCGGACGCGATGTTGATCGGGTCGTCACCCGGTACATCCGACATCATGAGTGTCAGCACACGCGCCGGGTGACAGGCGGCGGCCAGCCGGCCGCCCTTGATGGCCGACAGATGGCGGCGCACGCAGTTCATCTCGTTGATCGTGGCGCCCGACGTCAGCAGCTGACGACTCAGCACCTGCTTGTCTGCCAGTGTCACGCCGGCTGCGGGAAACGGCAGCAGCGCTGAGCCGCCGCCGGAGATCAGGCACAGCACAAGGTCGTCCTCGGTCAGGTCCGATACCAGCTCCAGCATGCGTATTGCGGCGGCCTGGCCAGCGGCATCCGGCACGGGGTGCGACGCCTCGACGATCTCGATGCGCTCGCAGGGCGCGGCGTAGCCATACCGTGTGACCACCAGGCCCGACAGGTGCCCCGGCCAGTTGGACTCGACCGCCCGGGCCATCGCTGCCGATGCCTTGCCCGCGCCGACGACGATGAGACGGCCCGCGGGTGGTGGCGGCAGGTGGGCCGGGATGCACAGCGCGGGCTGCGCACTCGCGACAGCGGCGTCGAACATGCGCCGCAGCAAGTCCCGTGCTGAGGGGTCCCGCCGCTTTGGCGAGCAAGGACGGGTGCCCACTAGTCCAATTGAAGCTTGAGCTTGCTTGCCAGAGCGCCAAAGCGGCTCACCTCCGATGCAATCTGCAGTTTCATCTGGGCCGGCGTGTTGCCACCCGGCTCCGCACCCATCGCGCTGAGTTGTTGGCGGGTCTCCGGCAGGCTGAGCATCTTGCTGACCTCTTGCTGGATCTTGCTCACGATCTCTGGCGCCGTGGCGGCCGGTGCCATCAGCCCGAACCACGAGGCAATGTCAAAGCCGATCAGTCCCGCCTCCTGCAGTGTCGGCACATTGGGCAATGCCGAAGACCGCTTGGCGGTGGCCACGGCCAGCGCCCGCAGCTTGCCGCTTTGGATGTGCGGCAGGCAAGAAGCGACCGTATCGAACATGACCTGAATCTGCCCGCTCATGAGGTCGACCAAGGCCGGGGCACTGCCCTTGTACGGGACATGCAACAGGTCCGCACCCGTCATGTCATTGAACTGCTCGCCAATCAAGTGGTGCGCGGTGCCCAGCCCCGTGCTGCCGTAGCTCAACTTGCCCTTCTCCTTCTTGGACAGGGCGATCAAGTCGGCCACGGAGTTCACCGGCATGGACGCCGGCACGATCAGCACGTTGGGAACAATGCCGATCACGGTGATGGGCGTCAGATCGTTCAGCAGGTCGTAGCTGCGCTTGCTGTACACGGCCTGTGCAATGGAGTGGTGAATCGCGCCCACCAGCAGCGTGTAGCCGTCGGCGGGTGACTTGGCCACAAAGTCGGCGCCCAGACGCAAGCCCGCACCTGGCTTGTTGTCGATACTGACGCTTTGTCCCCATGCCTTCTGAAGATGCTGGCCCACCAGCCGACCCAGTTGGTCGGTGCTGCCACCTGGCGGGGAGGGCACCACGATCTTGATGGGCTTGCTCGGATAAGCGTTCGATCGCGCCTGGGTGGCTGGCAGTGCAAGACTGGCGATCAACAGCGACCGACGCTGCAGGGAAATGGGCATGCTGGGTGTCTCCAGTGATGACGGATGGGCTTGAGCAAGCCCGCTACCTGAGCGCCGGGATGGCGCCTCATGCGGCCTGTTGGCCGATCTCGAAGTCTGCCAGCCTCTCCAGGGCCTTGATCATGGCCGAATGGTCCCAGGCCTTGCCGCCATGCGCCACACAACTGTTGAACAGTTCCTGCGCCATGGCCGTGTTGGGCAGCGACACGCCCAGCGCGCGCGCGCTGCCGAGCGCCAGGTTCAGGTCCTTCTGGTGCAGCTCGATGCGGAACCCGGGGTCGAAGGTCCGCTTGATCATGCGTTCGCCATGCACTTCGAGAATCTTCGACGATGCAAAGCCGCCCATCAGCGCCTGCCGCACGCGCGCCGGGTCCGCGCCGGCCTTGGCGGCGAACAGCAGCGCCTCGGCCACCGCCTCGATGTTCAGCGCCACGACGATCTGGTTGGCCACCTTGGCGGTCTGGCCGTCGCCGTTGCCACCGACCAGCGTGATGTTCCTGCCCATCAGCTCGAATAGTGGCCTGACCTTCTCGAAGGTCGCCTCGGAGCCGCCGACCATGATGGACAGCGTGGCGTTCTTTGCACCCACCTGACCGCCAGAGACCGGCGCGTCCAGGTAGTCGCAGCCGAGTGCATTGAGCTTGCGCGCGAAGGCCTTGGTCTCGATCGGCGAAATGCTGCTCATGTCGACCACGGTCTTGCCCGCGCTGATGCCCGAAGCGACACCGTGCTCGCCGAACAGCACCTCGCCGACATGCGGCGTGTCGGGCACCATGATGAAGATGATGTCGGCTTGCGATGCCACCTCGCGGCCGTTGCCGCAGGCCGTGGCACCCGCTTGGACAAGATCGGCCGGCACCGACGATCGCGAGTGCAGGTACAGCTGATGCCCGGCGTCGATCAGGTGACGGGCCATGGGCGTGCCCATGATGCCCAGGCCGATGAAGCCGAGCTTGCGTGATGGCATGGTCATGAGTGATGTTCCAGAGGTCGTGCTCAGCAAGATGTGGCGGCCGGACTCATCGCCTGGCGCCAGCCCAGGCCGGCCTCGGTCGATGAGGCTGGCTTGTATTCACAGCCGATCCAGCCTTCGTAGCCGAGGCGGTCGAGGTGCGCAAACAGAAAGGGGTAGTTGATCTCCCCGGTGCCGGGCTCGTTGCGCCCGGGGTTGTCCGCCAGCTGGATGTGACCGATCAGTGGCAAGTACTTCTGCACCGAGGCGGCCAGCTCGCCCTCCATGCGTTGGGCGTGGTAGATGTCGTACTGGATGAACGCGTTGTCGGCGCCCACCTCGTGCAGGATGCTTGCGGCCTGGGCGGTGCGGTTGAGATGGAAGCCCGGGATGTCGAAAGTGTTGATCGGCTCCACCAGCAGCCGCAAGCCGGCCGCCTTCAACTCGCCGGCGGCGTAGCGCAGGTTGTTGACCAAGGTCCGGTGCACCTCTTCTGCCGGCAGTCCTGCAGGCGTCTTGCCGACCAGGCAGTTGAGTTGTGACACCCCCAGGCCCGTGGCATAGCGGATGGCCTCGGCGATGCCGGCCCGGAACTCCGCGGTGCGGTCCGGCAGGCAGGCGATGCCGCGCTCACCGGCGTCCCACTGACCCGCCGGCAGGTTGTGCAGCACCAGCTGCAGACCGTTGGTCTTCAGGCGGGAGCGGATGTCGTCGATCGAGAAGGCATACGGGAACAAGAACTCCACGGCCTCGAAACCAGACCGGGCTGCGGCTTCGAACCGGTCCAGAAAGGGCAGCTCCGGGAACAGCATCGTCAGGTTGGCTGCGAATTTCGGCATGGGATTCTCTTTCTCAAGTCGAGGTGGACCGCTTGTCGTCGCAGGTCCAGTCCCCCGCAGCAACCAGGCAACGGGTTCTCAGTCGATGAACCCAAAGCGGCGCGGCAGGTGGAGCACGACTTCCGGGAAGATGATGCACAGCACCAGTGCAACCAGCTGCACCAGCACGAAAGGCGTGATGCCCTTGTAGATGTCCATCATGGTCACGCCGGGCGGCACCGAGCCCTTCATGTAGAACAGCGCGAAGCCGAACGGCGGCGTGAGGAAGGCGGTCTGCATGTTGACCGCCAGCAGGATGGCGAACCACGCGAGGATGACTTGTTGCCCTTGCACCGCAGTGCCGAAGTCCAGCTTGCCGATGATGGGCGTGAAGATCGGCAGCACGATCAGGCAGATCTCGATCCAGTCGAAGAAAAAGCCCATGATGAAGACGAGCACCATCACGAAGATCATCACCTCCCAGCCCGTGTCGATACCGGTGGCCTTGAGGATCTCGAACACCACGTCGTCGCCACCGAGGGCGCGGAACACCTAGGAGAACAGCGTCGCGCCGAAGAAGATGAAGAACACCATGGCATTGGTGAGCGCCGAGTTGGTCATCACCTCGCGCAACACCGCCATGCTCAGCCGCTTGTTCGCTGCAGCCAACAGGATCGCACCCAGTGCGCCCACACCCGAGGCCTCGGTGGGCGTGGCCCAGCCGGCGAAGATGCTGCCGAGCACCAGGCCGATCAGTGCAGCCGGTGGCACGAAACCACGGATCACCATGCGCGCGGTGAGGACCTCGCCGCCGTCGGCGACCGACCGCATCGGTGGTGCAAGCCGGGGCCAGAAGAAGCAGACCACCACGATGAAGATCACGTACAGCAGGCTCATCAACAGCCCGGGAAGGATGGCGCCGGTGAACAGCGTGCCCACGGGGACACCCATCAGGTCACCCATGATCACCAACATGATCGACGGTGGAATGAGAATGCCCAACGTGCCCGCGCTGGCGATCGTACCGACAGAGAGTGACTTGTCGTAGCCCCGCGCCAGCATCACCGGCAGCGCGATCAGCGTGAGCATGACCACCGAAGCGCCCACGATGCCGGTGGTGGCCGCCATGATGGTGCCCAGCACGGTGACGGCGATGGCCAGCCCGCCGGGCAAGCGACGCAGCATCAGCTGCAGCATGTGCAGCAGGTCCTCGGCCACGCCGCTCTTCTCGAGCATGGTGCCCATGAAGATGAACATCGGTATCGCCACCAGCACCTGGTTCTGCACCGTCTGGCCATAGATCCGCGGCAGCAGGTTGGCGAACTGCGCGAGATTGAAGGTATCGAAGGCCATCCCGAGAAGACCGAACCCGACACCCAACGCCCCCAGCAGGAATGCAACTGGGAAGCCCAGAAACATGATGAAGATGAGGGCGAAGAACATCACCACCGCCAGGTGGTCGATCAACCAATTCATGCCGAGGTCTCCTCAGGCCAAGCCGACGTTTCGCATCTCAGCCCTTGTGCAGGGCGAATGGCGTGTAGGCCCTTGCGGCCTGTTCCTCGGTGCCGAACAGCGCCACCGAACAGCGGGCCAGGACGGCCAGCACCGCCGCGGTCACCGTGAGAAAGCTCAGGTACAGAAAGCCCTTGATCACCCAGCGGTAGCCCAGCCCCACCGTCGAGTCTGACGACTCGCCTTGACGCCAGGAGACGAGGAAAAACTCGTGTGCATAGGGCAGGGCCACGGCCAGGTAGGGCAGTGCAAACAGAATGCAGCACCAGAACTCCAACCACAGCTTGCCTCGCGGACTGACGCCGCCGATAAAGACATCGATGCGCACATGCGCGTTGCGGATGTAGGCATAGCCCAGCCAGGTGCAGAAGAGCACACCGTGCAGATGCCACTCCAGTTCCTGCAGGCGCGTGGAGCCCAGGCCGGGAAACTGAAAGCCGAACTTGCGCGTCACCACGTCCAGCGTAATGACGGCAATGCAGGCAATGAAGGCCCAGGCGCCCGCGTCGGCGATGCGCTTGAGCAGACGCTCGATGGCGTCTGCGAACCGGAGAAGGAGCTGCATTTGAAGCGGTGGTCAGGTCGTCTGGACGGGTCAGGTCAAGCCGTGCCGGCTACTTCAGGGTCTGCATGTCCTTCCAGATGGCGTAGTCCTTGCGGAAGGCGGTGTAGCTGTCCCACCCCTTCTTGAACTCGGGGCTCTTGGCCGACTGCTCTGCAGCCACTTCGTCCCAGGCCTTCTCGTAGGCGTCCATGAACGGCTTGGGCCACTTCTTCAGTGCCACGCCCTTGGCCTGGATCTCCTTCATGGCCTTGAAGTTCACCGCCTCGCCCTCGGCGAACATCTTCAGGATGTTGGCGTCGCAGACCGACTGGATCTGGGCCTTCTGGGTCGCGCTGAACTCAGCCCACTTCTTCGGGTTGATGTAGAGCGAAATGATCGTCGCCTGCTGATGCCAGCCAGGGAAGTAGTAGAACTTGGCCACCTGGTGCAAACCCAGCGTCAGATCGGCCACGGGCATCGAAAACTCGGTGGCGTCGATGGTGCCCAGCTGCAACGACTGGAAGATATCGCCGGGTGCCAGGGTCTGCGTGCTGACGCCCATCTTCTGCATCACGTTGGCGCCCAGGCCAAAGAAGCGCATCTTCAAGCCCTTGAGGTCATCCAGCGTCTTGATTTCCTTGCGGAACCAACCCGAGGCTTCCGGCGCGATCATCCCGCAGGGGATGGCCTCCACGTTGTACTTGGCATGCAGCTCTTTCATCAGCTTCTCGCCGCCGCCGTACTTGATCCAGGCCATGTATTCGCCCGCATCAGGACCGAAAGGCATCGACGCGTACAGCGCAAAAGCAATGTCCTTGCCGGTGAAGAAGCCAGCCACGGTGGACGCCATGTCCAAGGACCCGCTGGCCACGGCATCCAGGTATTGCCCGGCGGGAACCAGCGCGCCAGGCTCGAAGCCCTTGACATCGATGCTGCCCCCACTGACCTTGCGCAGTTCTTCCACAAGGCTGGCCTGGGCGGGGCCCAGCAGCCCGAAGGTGCTCGGAAACACCCATCCCATCTGGGCGCGAACCTTCTTTTCCTGCGCCTGTGCCGGCGTAGGCACCATCAGAGCCGACAGGGTCACCGCGGCGGCCACCGCGCACATCAGAAACCGCTTCATGTTGTCTCCTGTTTGATCAATGGCGCGCCTCGGCGCCGGGGTTTCAGTCGGCTGCAAGTGGTGCCTGGGCTCCTTGGATGCAGCCTCCCGAGAAGTGGTCTAGTCCGGCTTGAGCCCCTGCCGTTTCACGGCGTTGCGGTAGACCTCGAACTCGTCCCTGATTTGCTGCTGGAACGCGGCAGGGGTGTTGCCCACGACGATCGCGCCCGTGGACTCGATGCGCTGCTTCACGCCGGTATCCGACAGCGCCGCTCTCACGGCGGCGTTCAGCTTGTCGACCACATCCTTGGGTGTGCCCTTGGGCGCAGACACTCCCAGAAACGACATGCGGTTGACGTCCGGCAACCCCAGGTCGGCGAACGTGGGGACGTTGGGCAGCTGGGCCAGTCGCGTTGGCGCAGCGACAGCGATGGCCACCAGGCGCTTGTCCAGGATGAAGGGCAGCGCTGTGGGCAGGTTGTCGACCACCACGCCCAGCTGTCCGGCCACCACATCGGTCAGGGCCGGCCCGGAGCCGCGGTACGGGATGTGGGTCATGAAGACACCCGCCGTGCTCTTGTAGACCTCGGCCAACAGGTGGCCAACGCTGCCGACGCCTGCAGACGCGTAGCTGTGCCGGCCGGGCTCCTTGCGCAGCAGCGCGACGAAGCCCGGGTAGTCCTTGGCTTGAAAGGATGCACTGACCGCGATGACATTGGGCGTCGCGGCCACATTGATGACATGAACGAAGTCGGTGTTGGGGTCGTACGGCGTCTTCGGGTTGATGGCGGGGTTGGTCGCCATGGTCGAGACCGACGACATCAGCAGCGTGTAGCCGTCAGGGGCCGCGCGCGCCACGTCGGCCGCGCCGATCGACCCACCGCCGCCGCCCTTGTTCTCGACCACCACGGTCTGGCCGAGAGCGGTACCCATGGACCCGGAGATCGCCCGGGCCAGCAAGTCGGTCGTGCCGCCCGGCGGAAAGGGCACCACCAGACGCACCGGCTGCTTCGCAGGGAATGCCTGTGCCATGGCCATCCCGCTGGCTGTCGCCATCAAGAGGAGCATCGCCACCCGGGAGAAATTTTTCACACTCACCACGCGCTTTCTCGTTCGTCGATGTCGAACCTGGTGGGCTTGTCGCCAGGAGGGCGGGCCACTTCGGGTTGCTGGACGGTGATGTTCGGTGCACTCGCCCGTGCTGCGGAAGACCAGAAAATGGAATCTTGGTTATGCTGGTTTGGAATGGCCCACAGCCGGCACGGTGCGGTTTACTTTGCGCAAAAGGGAGTCCTATGAACGCGTCCAGCTTTCAGGCGATGAAGCTCTTTGTCCGCGTGGTGGACCTGAGTTCGTTCAGCAAGGCCGCTGCCGATCTGGGGATCGGCCAGCCTTCGGCGACCAAGCAGGTCGCACAGCTGGAAAAGCGCCTCGGCGCGCGTCTGCTGTTTCGCAGCACGCATGGTGTGAAGCCGACGGAGGTGGGCGCCGTCTACTACGAGAAGTGCAAGCAGATTGCCCACCACCTGGAAGAGGCGGAGACGGTGGCGGCGCTGATGCAATCGCAGGTGCAGGGTGCCATCCGCATCAGCACGACGATGGACTTCGGCAGGCGGGTGCTGGCGCCCCTGGTATCGCGCTTTCTGCAGGACAACCCGAAGGTACAGATCGAGCTGCTGTTCAACGATGACATGGTGGACCTCGTCGAGCAGGGCATCGATGTGGCGATTCGCATGGGGCGTCTGATCAGCTCCACGTTGGGAGCGAAGTACCTGGGTCGAAACCCCTGGTCCGTGGTGGCCGCGCCGGACTACATCGCTCGGCGCGGCGAGCCCAAGACGCCGATCGATCTGGTGACACACGATGCCCTGATCATCAGCACCGTGCAAAACGACTCGCGCTGGCACTTTCATGGCGCCAACGGAGAAGAGCTGACGGTTCAGCTGCGCGGCCCGCTGAGGTCCAACAACAAGTCGGCGCTGCTGACCGGTGCCTGCGCCGGGCTGGGTGTGGCCGCACTTCCGACCTACGTGGTGCATGAGTCGGTCGAGGCGGGAGCGCTTGTCAAGCTGCTATCGGGCTGGGCGTTGCCGAGGCAAGAGATTCATGCGGTGTATCCATCGCCGCGCCTGGTGCCTGCGAAGGTGCGCGGTTTTGTCGAATGGTTGCAGGCCCAGATGGGCGACAACTGGTGGACGGTTCGGCACTAGCGCACTGCAACTCTGCAAGGCGAGGCAAACGCAACAGGCCGCTCCAAGAAGGCACCGCGCCAGACGACGGCCGTCCGGGACCTTTGGTTCTGCTCCGAGGGCTGTTACCGTCCGCCTGCGTCCAATAACCGCCAACGCTATGTCCGAAACGCTGCCCCTGCTCAAACTGCAAGCCCAGATGCCCGGCGCGCCCGAGGTCGACCAGCCGCGGCCGGACCGGCGCATTGCGGGCAGCCCGCAGCGCGAGACCTGGAACAGCGTCGACACCGCTGTCGGCGGCAGCCGTCTGTACTGCGGCGTCTGGCGCTGCGAGCCGGGCCATTGGCGTATCGAGATGGGCGCCGGTGAGCATGAGCTGTTCACCGTGCTGGCTGGCCACTGCCGGGTGCATGCCGAGGACGGCACCCATCAGGCCGCAGGCCCGGGCGAGGCCGTGTTCATCCCGGCCGGGTTTCGCGGCTCGTTCGAGGTGCTGGAGACGGTGACCAAGACCTATGCCATCGTGGCGCCGGCGGCGTCGTGATGCGGCTGCATCGCCTGCGTTGCCCTGTTGCCCACGGCTGAGGTCCTGGTTGCAGGCGGCGGCATCGCCAGCCTGACATCGGTGATAAGTCCGGCCCGGCGCGGCTATGCAGTGCGGCTGATTGAACGTGTGCCGGCCATTGCCGAGACCGGTGCCAGCCTGCAGCTATACCCGAATGCCACCGGCGTGATGTTTGGCCGGACGCACAGCCCCAGACGAGCAGGCGCGCCGACAAGACGGTCCGCCAGCAACAGTGGCGGCGATGGGTGGAAACGGCTGGAGCAAGGCAGGCCGCCGCTCGCAATAATCCTGGGCATGACTGCTCCCCTCCCTCAGCCCGGCCCAGGCCAGACCGAGGCCGACATGACGCTGCTGCTGCACGCATGGAAGGCCGGCAACGACCAGGCCTTCGCTCGGCTGGTGGGTTCGCTGCACGGCCAGTTCCTGCGCATGGCGGCATCGCGGCTGCGCGGGCACGACAGTGGCACCCTGGACCAGGGCGACGTGGTCAACGAGGCCATGCTGCGCCTCATGCGCGCGCCAATCGAGTGGGCCAACCGGGCACACTTCTTTGCCACCGTCTCGCTGGTCATGCGCGCGGTGCTGCGCGAGCACGCGCGGGCTCGCGTGGCGGACAAGCGAGGCGGCCAGCGCGTGCAGCTCACGCTCACCGGCCTGCAGATGGGCGAAGACTCAATGGCGGCCGACCTGCTGACGCTCGATGCGCTGCTGACACAGCTGGAGGCAAACGACCCTCGCGGCGCGCGCATCCTGGAGATGACCTATTTCACCGGCCTGGCGCGTGCCGACATTGCCGAAGTGCTGGACATCTCGCTGGCCACGGTGGACAGAGAGTTGCGTTTCTCGCGGGCCTGGCTGGCCGAGCAACTGGGCCGTGATCTCGAGGCTTGATGTCGTCCTCGACGCTGCCCACCGCCGATCCTGACTTCGCTGCCGTCAAGGCACTGTTCAATGCCGTCTGTGACCTGCCGGACCCGCTGGCAGCGCTGGCCGCCAGCGCAGCCGATGCGGGCATTCAGCAGCGGGTGCGCACGCTGCTGGACCTGGAAGCCAGCCAGACCACCCACTTCTCGCGCCCGGTGGCGCAGCTGCTGCGGGACGCCACCCAGGAACTGCACCCTGGAGACCGGCTCGGCGCCTGGACGCTGGTCCGCCCGTTGGGGCACGGTGGTATGGGCCAGGTCTTTCTGGCCGAGCGCAGCGACGGCCACTATCAGCAGCGCGCCGCGATCAAGTTGCTGCGCGGCTGGAGCGGCGACTCGGCGCTGGCCCAGCTGGCCCGTGAGCGGCAGATCCTGGCCGGGCTGCAGCATCCGCACATTGCCCGCCTGATCGACGGCGGCAGCACGCCCCAAGGCCAGCCCTACCTGGTGCTGGATTACGTCGAGGGGCAGCGCATCGACCTCTACCTGGCTGGCCGTGGCCCGGCCGAGGCGCTGGCCTTGTTCGCGCAGGTTGGCGCCGCGGTGGCCTATGCCCACCGGCAGCTGGTGGTGCACTGCGACCTGAAGCCCGCCAACGTGCTGGTCGGCAGCGACGGCAGGGCGATGCTGCTGGACTTTGGCATCGCGCAACTGCAAGGTGCCGAGCCCGGCGCCGAACTGCAGGCGCTGACCCCCCGCTATGCCAGCCCTGAGCAACGCGCCGGCCGGCCGTCCAGCGCGGCGAGTGACATCTACAGCCTGGGTGCGATGTTGGTGCAGCTGCTGGAAGCCGCCGCTGCCCCGCGCCCGCGCGAGTGGCGCGCCATCGTCGCGCGCGCCTGTGTGGACGAGCCCGAGCGCCGCTATCCCAGCGTGGACGCGCTGTTGGCCGACCTGGACCACTACCGCCTGCACCAGCCGGTGCAGGCGCTGCCGCAGGACGCCACCTACGTCGGCGCGAAGTGGCTGCGCCGCCGCTGGCCCTGGGCGCTGGCTGGCGCCGGGGCGTTGGTGATGGCCGGAGGCTTCACGCTGCAACTGGTGCAGCAGCGCGACCGCGCGTTGCAGGCCGAAGGCCGGGCCCGAGAGTCGGCCACCCAGGCTGGACAAGAGGCTGAGCGCGCCCGCACGCAGACCCGGCTGGCCGAGGCTGCGCAAGTGCAGCTGCGCGACGAGCGCGACCGCGCCGACGCCGCGAGGGCCGAAGCCCAGGCCGCCCGCGACCAGGCCACCCGCGAGCGCGACCTGGCCCGCGCGGCCGAGCGCCGCGAACAGGCCCAGCGACGGGCGGCGCAGCAGGCCGAACAGGTGGCGCAGGCCGAGGCCACCACCACCCGCGAGGTGAGCGACTTCCTGGTGGGCCTGTTCGACGCCGCCGACCCGCGCAAGGGTGGCCGCACCGACCTGCCCGTCATCGAGTTGGTGGAGACGGGCAGTGCGGACCTTGAAGGCAAGCTGGCCGACCGCCCGGCGCTGCGCGGCCGCCTGCAGGGCGTGCTGGCGCGCGTGTACGGCAATCTGTCGCTGCGGGAACAGGCGCGCCGGCTCTACGAGCAGGCCATCGCGCAGGAACGCGCCAACCCGCAGCCTAACCGGCTGCGCGAGGCGGCGCTGCTGTCCGAACTGGCCGTGGTGCTGGCCAACGCCAGTGCGCCGGCAGCGGCCATCCAGGCCGCCCGCGAGTCGCTGGCGCTGCGCCAGGCCCGGCTGCCGGCAGATGCCTCGGCCATCGCCGAGTCGTGGAACGCGCTGGGCTTGGCGCTGCGCAGCGGCGAAGAGCTGGACGAGGCGCGCGCCGCCTATGCCCAGAGTCTGGCCATCCGCCTGCGCAACAGCGGAAGCGATTCGCTGGAGGTGGCCTCCACCCTGCACAACATGGGCCTGCTGGAGCGCAATGCCGGGCGTCTGGAGGCGGCCAATTCCTTGCTGGACCGCTCTGCCGCCGTCAAGGCCCTGCACCTGCCCGAGGGGCATCACGATCGCGTCAACACCGACCGGCACCGCGGCATGGTGCTGGGCCAGCTGGGGCACACCGACCAGGCGCTTGTGGTGCAACAGCGCGTGGCCGAGCAGCAGCGGCGGCTCTCGGGCGAGAACTCCACAGGATTCGCCCGGGAGCTGCGCGAGGTGGCCTTTCATCTCAGCGAACTGGGTCGGTTCGGCGAGGCCATCGCCGCCTACGAACAGGTTCTGGCGATCATCGAACGTACAGCGCCGGGCACGAACGAACAGGCCCTTTCGCTGAACAACCTGGCGGTCGCGCTCGACAACATCGGCCACCCGGGCGCCGGCCAGCGCTTCGAGCAGAGCCTGGCCCTGCGCCGCAAGATCGCCGGGCCGAGCGATGCGCTGGTGCGCCGCGCCGAACTCAACCTGGGCCGCTGGCTGCTGCGCGCCGGCCAGCGGCAACGGGCGGTCGACCTGCTGCAAACGGCCGAGGCGGGCGCCGCCGAGCGGGTGCCGGTGACGCACGACGACCGGGTGGACATCCAGGTGCAGCTGGCGCTGGCCGAACTGGCGACGTCCGGTCCGGCGGCCGCCGAGGCCAGGGCGGCGCGCTTGCAGGCCATCGAGACGCAGTTGCGTCCGGTGCGCCGCGCGCGCGTGCTGGGTCTGCTGGGGCTGATCGCCAGCGCGCGGGGCGAGGCGGCGGTGGCCCTGGCGCGCCAGCGCGAGGCGCAGGCCATGCTGGGGCGCCTGCCCGGAGGGGGCCCGGCGGCCTACCGCTTGAGCGTCGACATCGAACTGGCTTTGGCAACGGCCGCGGCGGGCGAGGCGGACACGGTGCGCCAGGCCTGGCCCGGCTTGCGCGAGCGCCTGGCCGGCCAACACGCCGAGTCATTGCTGCGCCAACGCGTGGCACCCTTGGTGCAGGCTCTGGCGCTGCAGGCGCCCTGAACCCGGATTGAGTGCGTCAGTAGGTGTAAACCCTGAATCCGATGTCGCCGTGACAGTCGAGCCAGACGGCTGGCCTTTATGGAAGCGAGACCCCCTCGCAACCCGAAAAGGAAAGCCATGCACACGACCTGCGCCTCATTCGGCAGCAACGCAGCCGCCCGCCTTGCATCGCATCAAGCTCGCCCGCGCTGGCACGCGCTGCACGCCAGTCTGCTGAGCGCGGGTGTGCTCAGCCTGGGCCTGACCGCCACGCCGGTTCAAGCCGGCCCCGCCAATCCGAAGCCGGTGGCACCGGTGCCGGTCACGCCGAGCAAGACGCAATTTGCCGGCCTGACGTCCCAGGCCAAGTGCTCGGGCCAGTACACGAATGCGATCAATGCAAGCACCAACGCCAGCCTGGGCCTTCAGATCGGCGGTGTAGCCGCTCAGGTGGTCGCCATCACAGCGGACGGCGTTGGGTTGGCACTCGAGGCCGCCGGCGCAACCACCTTTGCCACCCCGGCGTTGATTCCCGGCATCGCCGCCCAAGGGGTGGCCCTGGCCGCCAACCTTGTGGCGCTCGGCACGGTGTCCGCCGCGCTGTCCAGCGACCTGGCCAATGCCATCCTCAGCCAGGAGGGCGCCAAGCTGCCGCAATGCGACACCCTGTTTGCAGGCACCGTGGAGGTGACCAACGGCGGCCTCATCGCCGCCGGCAACTCGCACTTCAGAAACTCGCTCGGTGTCGAGGAGAACGTCAATGTGGGCGGTGTGGTGCGGACCACCAACCTGGTGGCCACCAACACCATCAGCGCCGACATCATGGGCGCCAACACGATCTACAGCCAGGGCATCGTCAACGACGGCCATTTGACGACCACCGACTTGACGATCACCGGCCAATTGAACGCGGCCGGTCTGAGCGTGACCAAATTCGTTGCCCAGGGCGACATGGCCACCGTCGGCATCGTCAACAGCGGCCGCATTGCCACCGACAGCCTCAGCGTGACCGGGCAGTCGCTGACCAGCGGCATCGTGAACACCGGCAGCATGATCACCACGACCCTGGCCACAACGGCGGGCGCCGTGATCGGCACCACGCTCAGCGTGGGCACCCATGCAACGGTCGCCGGCAACCTGGAGGTGGGGGGCAGCCTCTCGGCGGGTACAGCCTTCCAGGCCCGTGCTGACGGTGCGTTCATGGCCCATGGCGACAGGCGCGTCGTGGTCGATGGCAACAGTGCTCAGTTGTTGAGCGGCGCCAACCGGGTGACCGTCAGCGCCAGCGGTGCCGAGATGGCGGGTGCTGGTGCGCACATGGCGCTCAGCGGCAGCCATGCGTCCATCGTCAACGCCACCGGCCATGGCATGGTGGTGTCTGCCGACCGCACCCTGCTGAGCGGTGGCACCTCCTCGACCACCCTGCAGCTCGACGATGCCGGCGCGCGGTTCGCCGACTCGACCACCGGCGGGCCCGCCAGGGTCACGGGCGTGGCCGATGCCACGGCCCCCAACGACGCGGTGAACCTTGGTCAACTGCGGTTGCAGGACCGGAAGATGTCGTCGGGCATCGCCTCGGTGGCGGCGATGGCCAACATTCCGCCGCTGGAGCAGGGCAAGACCGTGGCGCTGGGCATCGGCGTTGGGCACTTCAACGGCATGGCGTCGCTGGCCATCGCCGGCAGCCTGCGGGTGTCGCCCAACGCGTCGTTCAGGGCCAGCGTGGCGACCAATGGCAGCCGCAAGAACGTCGTGGGCGCGGGCGCCAGCCTGTCGTGGTGAAACCGGTGGACCGCACCATGAAACCACTCATTGGCAAGCCCATCGCCGCCCGCATCGCCGCCACCGCCGGCCTGATTGCGGCGCTGACATCCGGCCCGGCCCAGGCCCAGGGCAATGGCAACCCGTTGATCCTGCTGACCAAGGCCAACGGTGTCGTGTGCTCGCAGATCAGCCAGGTGGCCTGCTGGGCGGACCGGTTCACCGGGGCCCCGTCCGGCCGGCTGCCGCGTGCGGACGAATGGGCCATGCTCGGCGGCGACAACGCCATCCAGGGCGCGGGCCAGTCCCATGCGTTCCAGATCCTGCACGTGATCTGGCTCAAGAGCTTCATCGGCCAGGCGGCGTTTCCCAGCCACTTCACGCAGTACGGGCAGATGACGAGTCAGTTGCTGTCGGTGGACGATGGCAGCTATACCGTCGCCGGTGCCAACGCCCGCGGGCGCTTCGGCTGGGTGACGGTGGGCAGGCCGATCCAGGGCGCGCGTCCCAACCAGTCGCTGCGCAACCCCGTGCTGGAAGTCCGGGGTGGTGTGGTCGAAGTCGGGCTGATGAATGTCGGCCAGGATGAGTTCTCGCAGGACAGCCGATCCAGTGGCGAGGTGCGGTTGACGGGCGGAACGCTGAAGGTCAGCGGCGCCATGACGGGTGCCGGCGTCGCACCTCAATTCGTGAGTTCGCGGCTTTTCGTCGATGGCGGGCAACTGGAGGCCCGGAATATCCAGAACTTCACCGAGCTGCACGTCGGCAGCACCGCTGGCCGAGTCGGCCATCTTCAGCGCAAGGCCGGCGAGACGGCCTCCACCGGCCTGCTGGCGGTCGGGGTGGAGGGCGGTACCGGCAGCCTGCAACTCACCGGCGCCGGCGCGCAACTGACGGCCCGCCAGGCGGTGCTGGGCAGCGGGCCGGGTGGCAGCGGGGAGGTGAGCATGGCCGACGGCGCGTTGCTGTCGGCGCGCGAGATGGTGATCGGCGCGCGAGGCACGCTGAAACTGCACAACGGCGGCATGCAGGCCGACACGATGCAGGTGGCCGCCGGCGGCATCGTCGCCATCGACCTGACGGGCGCCGACCCGTCCTTCGAGACCGGCCACTTCATGCTCAACGGCCTGCTGCACTTCGAGGGCCGGCTGGAGCTGAACTTCCTGAACGGCTTCGCGCCGGTGCAGGGCCAGCGCATCCAGCTGTTTGGTTTCGACGGCTTCAGCGGCCGGCTGGGTGCGGCGCAGGTGGTGGTGACGGGCTTCGATGCCGCCCAGCTCGACTTCAGCCGGCTCGCGGTGGACGGCAGCATCGCGGCGGTGCCCGAGCCGGCCACCACGGTGCTGTGGCTGCTGGGACTGGGTGGGTTGATGGTGGCTGCGCAACGGCGTCGCAGGCTGGTACCTTACGCCTGTGTCCATCAACCGTCGCCACCATGCCCCACACACTACCCCGGTTGAGGCGGCAAGTCACTTTTTTTGTTGACGCAGCCATGCGGGTTCCACACCCAGCGTGCCATGGCTGACGTCCTGATCGCGGGCGGCGGCATCGGCGGCCTGACGGCGGCGCTGTGCCTGGCCCGGCGCGGCCATGCGGTTCGGCTGTTCGAGCGTGCGCCGGCGATTGCCGAGACCGGTGCGGGCCTGCAGCTGAGTCCGAATGCGACACGCGTGCTGCATGACCTGGGCCTGCAACAGGCGCTGGGCGCGGTGGCCTTCGTGCCGCAGTGCACCGAGATGCGCCATTGGCGCAGTGGCCGGCTGATCGGCCAGCAGCCGCTGGGCGAGACCGTGCGCGAGCGCTACGGCCATCCCTACCTGCATGTGCACCGGGCCGACCTGGTCCACCTGCTGGAGCAGGCACTGGGCGCCGAGCCCCGGGTCCGGCTTCAGGTCGGTGCCCAGGTCGACGGCGTGCATCAGGATGCGCGGTCAGCATCGGTGGTGGTCGATGGCGGCGTGGTGTCCGGCGACATCCTGATCGGGGCCGATGGCATCCGGTCGGTGGTGCGCGAGGCGCTTTTCGGCCCCGAGCGCGCTCGCTTCACCGGGCAGGTGGCCTGGCGGCTGACACTGCCGGTCGACGCGCTGCCGGCCGGCCTGCTGCCGCCGGTGACAGGCGTCTGGTGGGGCCCGGGCCGGCACCTGGTGCACTACAACCTGCGGCAAGGCACGCTGGTGAACCTGGTCTGCGTGGTCGAGCAGGCCGGCTGGACGGTCGAGTCATGGACCGAGCCGGGCGACCCGGCCGACCTGCGCGCCGCGTTCGAGGGCTGGCATCCGACGATCCAGCAGCTGGTCGGCGCCGCTCGGGCCGGCGCGCTGTTCAGGTGGGCGCTGTTCGACCGCCCGCCGATGCCGGCCTGGGGCAGGGGCCGCATCACGCTGCTGGGTGATGCCTGCCATCCCACCTTGCCGTTCCTGGCCCAGGGGGCGGCCATGGCCATTGAGGACGCCGCGGTGCTGGCGGCCTGCCTGTCGTCCAGCGGCGATGCCGGTGCCGCGCTGGCCCGCTATGCCCGGCTGCGGCGGCCGCGCACCGCCGCCATACAGCGCGGATCGCGTCGCAATGCCACCGTGTTCCACCTGTCCGGCGTGCCCGCCTGGCTGCGCGACCGGGTCGTGGGCTGGGCCGTTGGCCGCAGCCTGGACCGGCTGTATCGATACGACGCCCTGCGCGCGGCGGACGGCTGAGCCGCACGGCGCCCGCCGTTCGCGGGGGCGCTACAGGCGCATGTCCAGCGACAGGCTGAGCTGCGGGCCGGTGCGGCGGTCAAAGCGCGAATAGTCGCCGTTGGCCAGCACCGTGGTGGTGTGGCCGTTCGGCGGGCCGAACGGCTGCACACCGGCGCTTGCAGCCACGCGCATGGCCAGCCCAGGTCGGAAGATCCACTGCCCGAACAGGTCCACCGTGCGGGTGGCCGAGCGGCGCTGCAGCTGGTCCAGCGTCTGCTGGGTGTCGTAGCCCGGGTTCAGGCTGACGCTGCCACCCACATTGAGCATCGGCATGCTGGCAAAGCGGTTGTCAAAGCCGAGCGTGGCCGACCAGGGCTGCTGGCCGTCCAGCCGGTTGTCAGGGCCGGGCAGGGCGGCCACCCGGGACCGATACAGGTTGACCGAGGCGCGCAGGTTCAGCGTCTTGAAATCCGCCATCAGCGACGGCAACAGCTCCGCGGCCCGGCCCTTGACCTCCAGCTCGATGCCGCTGGTCGTGGCCGACGAGAAATTGACCGGCTGTGCCACCCAGCGCGGCACGGTGGCCCAGGGTACGGGGCCGAGCGTGGTGACGTTGCGCACCAGGCCCTTGATCTGGCGGTGGAACATGCCCACGCTCCACATCCCGCCACCCGGCAGATAGCGCTCGAAGGCGATGTCCAGGCCGGTGGCCAGCTCCGGCGCCAGCGCCGGGTTGCCGATGCGGTCCGGCGCCAGCTCGGTATTGCCGGCGTTGGTGTCGGTGTACTGGCTGTTGATCGACGGCCGCGCCAGCAGCGTGCCCAGGTTGGGCGCCTTGTAGCTGCGGGTCAGGCTGGCGCGCACCATGTCGCGGCCCTTGGGGTCGAGCTTGTAGGTCAGGTGCCACAGCGGGGACAGCACCGCGCTCTCATTGACCACCGGCGTATTGCCGCCGCTGCTCACACTGCGGATGCGCTCGTTGCGCAGGCCCAGGTACATCTGCCACTGCGGCGAGATCTCCCACTCGTCCTGGATGTACAGGGCCTGGCGCCGCACCCGGGCATCGAAAGGCTGTCCCTCGAAATCCGGCAGCACCGGCACACCTTGCTGGGTGACGGTGCGCTCCTCCTGGCGGCGGCGGGCCTCCAGGTCCCAGCCCACCGTCATGCTGTGGTCCTGGCCCAGCAGCAGGCTGTACTTGCCGGCCTGGGTGAGGCCTTCGTCCGTGCCGCCGCCGACGGCACGAAGCCGCTCGACGCCCTGGCGCAGGTTCTGGACATCAAAGCGCCATGTCGACTGCGACACGCCGCCACGCAGCTCCACGCGCTGGTCCTCGCGGAAACGCCAGGCCCAGGTGGTGTTGCCCCGCAGGTTTTGCCAGGTGCCGTTCTGCCGGTTGTCGTCCTCCAGCACCGGCAAGCCGGCGATCACCCGGTTGTCATGGTCGGTGCGGTTGTTCCAGTAGCCCTTCTGCGCAAAGGTCTGCAGCGACAGCGTCTGGTCGTCGCTGAACTTGATGTTGGCCCGCGGCGCCAGGTTGTAGCCCCAGCCCCAGACCTGCTGGTGGCCCACCTGCTCGGAGGCCGCGGGTTGGCCGTTGGTGCCGGGCATGCGCCGCTCGATGGTGTTGGTGTTCTCGCGCCGCCATTCGAACAGCGACACCGGCAGCGACAGCGACAGCGGCCCCTTGGACTCACCCAGCGTCAGGTTGACATTGGCCATCGGCCGCTCGCTGCCGTTGGCCAGGCCGAGGCGCAGGTCGCGCTGGCTGCGGCGCGGCGCGTCCTTCAGGATGATGTTGATGGTGCCGGCGATGGCCTGCGCGCTCTGGTCCGCGGTGGGCGCGCGCAGCACCTCGATGCGCTCGATCTGCGTCGGGCTCAGCTGGTCCAGCGCAAAGCCTTGCGGCGCCGGGTCGCCGTTGATCAGGATTTGGGTGTAGCCCGCACCCAGGCCGCGCATGCGTGGGCCGCCCGCGCCGACATTGACACCGGGCAGCCGGCGCAGCACGTCCAGCGCATTGGTGTCGCCGAAGCGGTCCAGCTCATCACGGCCGTAGATCTGCTTGGCCACGCTGGCCGCCCGGCGCAGCTCGGTGGCGCCCTGGCGGCCGACGATGTCCACGCGCTGCACGCTGCTGGGCTGCGGCGACGGCGCGTCGTTCTGCACCGGCGCGTCCTGGGCCAGGGCGACCATGGGGCCGGCCATGAGCGCCAGCGCTGCCGCCATGGCGCTACGGGTCGGCCGGGCCGGGCAAGTCATGGCTGCAACAGCGGCAGCGGTACGGGCAACGGGCACGTGGGTCTCCAGGGATGGGCCCACGCAGGCGGCAGGCAGCGGGGCGCATGCTGCCAGATGCGGCGGTGACGGCGACCGGCTTCAGACGAGCAGGCGGATGGCGCCGGCGGGCGGCGGATTTCGGGGTCCGAACCGCGTCCCCAGCCCGGCCGGCGGCGGTCGCCGGCCGGGGCTGTCTACTCCGGCGCGATGCCGGCACCCTTGATCAGCTTCTCCATGCGCGCGAAGTCGGCGCGGTGCAGGGTGGCGAAGTCCTGCGCTCCGATCTGCTTCGGGATGAACCCCGTCTCCAGGATGCGGGGCTGCACGTCCGCACGCCCCATGATCCTGACGATCTCGGCGCTCAGGCGCTGCACCACCTGGGGCGGAGTGCCGGCCGGCGCGAAGAAGCCGGCCCAGGTCTCGTGCACCATCGGCAGGCCGGCCTCGGCCATCGTCGGCACGGACGGGTCCAGGTTGTTGCGGTTCTGGCCGGTCACGGCCAGCGGCCGCAGCTTGCCGGACTTGATCAGCGGCATGCTGGTGCCGAGCGGGTCGCACACCAGCTGCACGCGGTCGGCCGCCAGGTCGGTCAGCGACTGCGGCGATCCCCGGTAGGCGATCTTCACGATGTCCACGCCCGCGATGTTCTTGAGCAGTTCGCCGCAGAGCAGGGCCGCGCTGGTTCCGTACCCGTAGCTCAACTTGCCCGGGTTCGCCTTGGCCTCGGCCAGCAGGTCCTTCAGCGACTGGAACTTGGAGCTGGCCGGCACCATCAGGCCGAAGTCGATGGTGCCCAGGATCGCCAGCGGCACGAACTCGCGCAGCGGGTCGAGCGTGAAGTTCTTGAAGAGGAAGCTGTTGGCGGCCAACGTGGTGGACGAGCCCGACACCAGCGTGTAGCCGTCGGGGGCGGCGCGCGACGCCTCCATGATGCCGACCACGCCGTTGGCGCCGACCTTGTTCTCCACCGTCACGGTCTGGCCCAGGGCCTCGCCCAGGTATTGCGCCACGATGCGCGTGGCAATGTCGCTGCCACCGCCTGCGGCCAGCGGGACGATGATCCTGATCGGCTTGGTCGGCCATGCGGCCTGGGCGTGGGCCACGGCGCTGGCGGCGCCCAGGAGCACGGCGGCGCCAATGCGCAGCAGGGTGGATCGGGTCAGATGGCCAGTGGGGCTCGGCATGGGTGCTTCCTGCACAGTCGACTCGGGACGATTCGACACAGACCGGACCATGCGCCCGAACGGGCGCCTTGGCGTGGCTTGTTCACAGATGTGATGAGGCGGTTCAAGTTCAGGGGTTATCACTAGGGGATGCCCGTGTGCGGTGGGCACGGGCCTGCATAGGATCGCCAGCAGGCCGGCGTCCCGTCACATCGTTGGGGCGCCGGTCAGGTCGTCCATGTCCAGCCCCGCCCAAGCCCACCACGCCGACCTGCTTGCCTTTGGACGCAGGCTCAGCGAGGGCGCGCCACCCGACGAGGAGGTGCTGCCCGGCCGGGTGGTCGCGCCGCCGCTGCGGTCCGTGCTGTACGTGCCCGGCAACCGCCGCGACTGGATCCGCAAGTGCCACCGCTACGGCGCCGATGCGATCGTGCTTGACCTGGAGGACTCGGTGCCGCCCGACGAGCGTCCGGCCGCGCGCGCCATCCTGGCCGAGGAGATCGGTCCGCTGGCGCAGCGGGTGGGCTCGGTCTGGGTGCGTGTCAATGCGGCGCCCGACAGCCTGCCGCTGGACCTGGCGGCCGCGGTGCGCCCAGGCATCCATGTCGTGCAGTTGCCCAAGGTGTTCGCGCCCGGGGCCGTGCAGGAGCTGGATCGTGCGCTGGGCTGGCACGAGGGCCGTGCGGGGCTGCCGTTCGGCTCGGTCGTGGTGTCGCCGATCCTGGAGACGGCCGGTGGCGTGCGGCGCGCGCACGAGATCTGCATGGCCTCGCGCCGCATCGAGTACGTGGGCGCCGTCGTGGCGCCGGAGGGCGACACGGCGCGAGCGCTGCACCTGCGGGTGATGCACGACGCCGCCGGCACCGAGACCGTGCCGCTGCGCAGCCAGGTCGCCATCGATGCCCGGGCCGCCGGCGTGCAACATGTGACCGGAGGCACCGTCACCGATCTGGATCCGCAGCATGCGGTGCTGCGGGCCTTCTGCGGCATCAACCGGGCCATGGGTTACTCCGGCATGCTGGTCATCCACCCCAGCCACGTGCCGGTCGTCAACGAGCTGTTCGCGCCAACGGCGGCAGAGCTGGCCCGCGCCGTGGCGGTGCTGCGGCTGCTGATGAGCCACCCCGACCGCGCCGCGGTGCGCAATGCCCAGGGACAGATGGTGGACCTGGCGCATGCCCGCCATGCCCATGCCCTGTTGACCCAGGCACAGGCCCTGGGCCTGGACTTCTGATGACCGAAGGCAACGAGGAGGCTCCACCCGGCTTGACGGGCCCTTTGTCCGGCCTGTGTGTGGTCGAGCTCGGCTTCGCCATCGCCGGTCCGCTGGCCGGCACCCTGATGGCCGATCTCGGCGCCGATGTCGTCAAGGTCGAGCAGCCGGGCGTCGGCGACGGCATGCGTCACATGGGCCCCAAGGTGCAGGGCGTGGGCCTGTGGTGGCTGGTCGCCGGGCGCAACAAGCGCTGCATCACGGCCGACATCAAGACCGAGGCCGGCGCTGCCATCCTGCGCGGCCTGCTGGCCCAGGCCGACATCCTGGTCGAGAACTTCCGGCCCGGGGTGCTGGACCGGCTGGGCTTCGGCTGGCAGGCGGTGCATGCCCTCAACCCGCGCCTGATCATGCTGAGCATCTCGGGCTTCGGCCAGTCCGGCCCGCGTGCCGGCCGGCCGGGCTTCGGCAAGCTGGCCGAGGCCTTCTCGGGCGCCACCAATCTCACCGGCGACCCGCAGCGAGAGCCGGTGCATCCGAGCTACTCGCTGGGCGACGTGGCCTGCGCGTTGATGGGGGCCTTTGGCGCCATGTCGGCGGTTCACGCCCGTGGCGCGACCGGCCAGGGCCAGCAGGTGGACCTGGCGCTGTACGAGCCGCTGTTCCGGTTGATCGACTGGCAGCTGCCGTTGCACACGCTGGCGGGCACGGTCGTGCGGCGCAACGGCCCGCGCTTTCCCTTCGGCGAGGCCTTTCTCACCGAGCTGTGCCAGACCCGCGACGGCGATGCCATCGTCTTCTCCGCCGCCACGCCGAGCCACCTGCAGCGCCTGGCCGCGCTGCTGCGCAGCGAGGGCCTGGACGGTGACTTCAGCCAGACGGGTGTGCTGGGCGATGCCTTGCGGGGCTGGATCGCCAGCCACGACCGGGAGCGGGTTCTGCAGCTCTTCGAGCAGCACGACCTGGTGTCCGGCCCGGTCTACACGCCGGCCGACCTGCTGGCCGACCCGCATGTCGCGGCGCGCGGCAACGTGGTGCGCCTGCCCCACCCACAGCTGGGCGACGTGCCCATGCCCAACGCCGTGCCGGCTTTCAGCGCCACCCCCGGCGGCGTGCGCTGGCTGGGCGCGGGCCTGGGCGAGCACACCGACGAGGTGCTGCGCGACCGCCTGGGCTACGACGAGGCCCGCATCGCCGCGCTGCGGCGCGACGGCGTGATCTGAAGTGGACGGGCCGCTCAGCGAGCGGCCGTCAGGGCCTGGCGCAGGTGGCTGAAGTCCCCGCCCGGCAGGGAAAGCACCGCCGCCTGGGCCTGCTCGAAGGCGGCGTCGCGGCCGACTTGCCGCCACAGGTCGCGGCCCCAGTCGGCGATGGTGTCCCAGTCGATGGCCAGCTCGCGGCCACCATCGCGCAGCTCGCCGGTCACCTGGGTTCCGTTGCGTAGCGTGATGGTGATGGCGCAGCTCAGCGTGCCCAGGTCGGCGCCGGCCTGGACATCCGTGGCCGCCACCAAGGCAGCGCCGGCGGGCGTGGACGGCCGCAGGAAGGCGTCGAAGTCGAACCGCCCCTGCTCCAGCACCGAGGCCACGCAGAAGCGCGCGCTCATCAGCCGGTCGGAGAACGACCTGAACACCGGCCCGGCATTCAGGGTGCCGGGGTAGTTCATCTCGAAGGCGTTCATCTGCACCAGGATGCGCTCGACCGGCTGGCCGCCCAGGCGCGGCGCCAGGCGCTCGGCCAGCCGCACCACTGGCTGGCAGATGCCGCTGACCGGGTAGCGCTTGAGCACGGTCTCGACGATGGCGGCATCGGCATCGAAGTCGCCCGCGATCTCGTCGAAGCGTGGCACCTGCCCGGTCAACGCGGGATAGAACGCAGAAGGGCCGTCCAACGCATGCGCGCCGGCATTCACACCGCCCTCGGTCAGCGCGGCGCACAGCAGCGCCTGGCTGGCGCCGTTGGCCACGTGCAGCTGGTACTCGTCGCTGCCGTCGCGCCAGCACTGCGTGGTGCCGAAGCCCGACTGCGACGCCAGGCCGATGGTGTTGGCCATGCCGGCCGTGTCCTGGCCGCGCAGCCGTGCCACGGCGCCGGCTGCGCCCATGCCGGCATACAGGCAGGTGGACCGCAGGCCGCGCGGCGTGGTCAGCGGCGAGAAGCGGCGTGACAGGCCCGTGGCGGCGGCATAGCCGGTGGCCAGGGCGTCCAGGAACGCCTCGCCACGGCAGCCCTGCGTCTCGGCCTGGGCCCACAGCGCCGGCAGCACGACAGTGGCGATGTGCAGGTTGCCGATGGGGTGGAAGTCGTCCTGCGTGCGCGCATGCATCAGCGCCGCGTTGTGGAACGCGGCGTCGCGCGGCTGACTGGTCTGGCCGCCGTCCAGCAGCAGATGGCCGACGCCCGCTGCCGGCCTGGGCAGGCGCAGCGCCGCACGGCCGGCCACCGCGACCGACAGGTTGGCCAGCAGACACAGCAGCAGCTTGCGCCGCGCGGCATCGCTCAGCGCCTGCCAGCGCACGGCTTGCAGGGCCTGGGCGAGATCTTGGATCATGGTGCCTCCACCGGTGTGCCCAGGCAGGCCGTCGACCGGGCCGGCGACAGTGCGCTCTTCTGGATCTTGCCGGCGGCGTTCTTGGGCAACTCGCCCATCAGGTAGACGCGCTTGGGCATCTTGAAGCCGAGCTGGTCATGGCCGAAGCGCAGCAGTTCGGCCGCACGGCCGTGCTGGCCCTCGCGCAGCACGATGTAGGCCACCACCGCCTGGCCCCATTCGGCATCGGCCTCGCCGACCACGCTGGCCTCCTGCACGGCGGGATGCTGGTACAGCACGTCCTCGACCTCGCGCGGCGCGATGTTGTACCCGCCGCTGATGATCATCTCGTCGCTGCGGCCCAGCAGGTAGACATAGCCATGGGCGTCGATGCGTCCCATGTCCTTGGTGTGCAGCCAGCCGTCGCGCAGGGTCTGCCCGGTCAGGTCGGGGCGCTTCCAGTAGCCGGACATCATGTGCGGGCCGCGCACCAGCACCTCGCCGATGGCGCCGGGCGCCACATCCGCGCCGGCCTCGTCGACGACGCGCATCTCCACCGTGGCCCAGGGCCGGCCGGCCGACAGCAGTCGCGCCGGATCCGGCGGGTCGGCGCGATGTTCCTCGCCAGGCAGGATGGACAGCGTCACCGGGCACTCGCTCTGGCCGTAGATCTGCACCAGCCTGCCGGCGCCGAACACCTCGATGGCGCGCTTGAGCGGCTCGTGCGGCATCGGGCTGGCGCCGTAGACCATGGCGCGCAGCTGCGGCAGCGGCATCGCCTCCAGTCCCGGCAGCCGCAGGATGCGCTGCAGCATGGTCGGGATCAGCTTGATCACCTCGACCGCATGCAGGGCCGCCAGCCGCATCACCTCGGCCGGATCGAAGTGGCGCATGATGATGCTGCAGCCGCCCTTCATCGCCTGCGGCAGCACGAAGAAGCCGGCGCCGTGGGACAGCGGCTGCATGAGAAGGATCTTCTCGCCCAGTTGGTGCGGGCCCAGCTCCATCAGCAGGTTCCAGGCCACGTGAAGCATGGCCCGGTGCGACAGCATCACGCCCTTGGGCCGGCCGGTGGTGCCCGACGTATAGAACAGGCAGTACAGGTCCTCGCCATCGACGGCGACGGCCGGCGCGCTGGCATCGCCGCCCTGCAGGAACGACTCCAGGTCGGCCACGCCGGGCAGCGGCGCCGTGCCTTCGCCGGCGCGCAGGCGCAGGGCCAGCTGGGGCGTGTCCTGCGTCGCTGCCGCCACCTGGTCGTCGAACGAGGCGCCATGGACAAAGGCCCGCGCGTCGCTGTCGACCAGGATGTACTGGGCCTCGCGCGGCGTCAGGCGCGGGTTCAGCGAGACCCGCACCAGGCCGGCCTTGGCCAGCGCATAGTCCAGCTCCACGCAGCGGATGGAGTTCTCCAGCCAGATGGCGACGCGGTCCCCAGGCTGCAGGCCGTGTGCCAGCAGCGCCTGAGCCAGCTGGTTGCTGCGCTGCTCCAGCTCGGCAAAACTGCGCCACTCATCACCGCAGCGGGCCGCCGGGGCATCCCCATACAGCCGCGCCGCCCTGTGCAGGGCATCGGCGACGTTCATCGCGACTCCGGATAGGGTCGGTCCTGCGACACGCCGCTGCGGATGAAGGACACGATGTCCCTCAGCGGCGTGCCGGGGCTGAACACGCCCTGGATGCCCATGTCATTGAGTTCGGCGCGAGCCGGGTCGGGCACGATCCCGCCAACCACCAGCAGCACGTCGTCCACCTGCTCGGCCTGCAGGGCCGCCTGCACCCGGCGGGTCAGCGGGACCACGGCGCCGGACAGGATGGACAGGCCCAGAACGTCGGCGTCCTCCTCCAGCACGATGCGGGCGATGTCCTGCGGCGTGCGGCGCAGGCCGGCATAGATGACCTCCATGCCGGCGTCGCGCAAGGCCTGGGCGATGACCTTGACGCCGCGGTCGTGGCCGTCCAGGCCGACCTTGGTCAGGACCACGCGGATCGGGCGCAGGCCCTGGGGTTGGTCGGGGGTCATCAGAACCTCACGGATTCGGGGACATAGACACCGAAGGCATCGCGCCAGACGTCGGCGATCTCGCCGATGGTGGCGTAGGCCTTGACGCAGGCCAGCACGGCGGGCATCACGTTCTGGTCGGTGGCGCAGACCTGGCGCAGCTGCGCCAGCGTGCGGGCCACTTCAGCGCCGTCGCGGCGCGCGCGCACCGCCTGCAGCTTGGCCACCTGGCGCTCGGCCGCGCCCGGGTCGACACGGAAGGTGGGCACCGGCTGCGCCTCGTCGGCCTGGAAGCGGTTGACGCCCACCACCACCTGCTCGCCGCTCTCGATGGCACAGGCCTCGCGGTAGGCGCCCTGCGACAGCGCGCGCTGGAAGTAGCCGTCGCGCACCGCGGCCAGCGAGCCGCCCATGGCGTCGACCTCGGCGATGATGGCGTCGATGCGGCGCTCGTACTCCAGCGTCAGGTGCTCGACGTAGTAGGAGCCGCCCAGCGGGTCGACCGTGTCCGGCACGCCGCTCTCGTAGGCGATGATCTGGTTGGCACGGATCGAGGTGCGTGCCGCCTCCTGGGTGGGGATGCCCAAGGCCTCGTCGAAGGACGCGGTCCGGGTCTGCTCGCAGCCGCCGAGAATCTGGGCCAGCGCCTGCAGCGTGATGCGCGCGATGTTGTTCAGCGGCTGCTGGGCGGTCAGCGGCCGGCCCGACGTGGCGGCATGCAGGCGGAAGTGCTGCGCCCGCGCCGTGGTGCCGCCGAAACGCTCGCGCACCAGCCGTGTCCAGACCTTGCGAACCGCGCGGTACTTGGCGACCTCCTCGAAGAAGTCCATCTCGGTGCAGAAGTGCAGCTCCAGCACATGGCCGAAGTCGTCGATCTTCATGCCGCGGCGCAGACAGCTCTCAACATAGGTGATCGCATTGCAGATGGTGAAGGCGGCCTCCTGCACGCAGCTGGCGCCGGCCTGCTTCATGTGGGAGCCCGACACCGAGATCGGCAGCCACTCGGGCGCCGCGGTGCGGCAGTGCTGGATCATGTCGGTGGCCAGCCGCACCGACGCGTCGATGGGCAGGAACTGCGTGCCGCGCGCGATGTACTCCTTGATCGGGTCGTTCTGGAGCTGCACGATGCAGTCGCCGGTGGGCGTGCCGCGCTTCTCGTACAGCGCCAGCAACCAGGCGCACATGATCGGCCCGATGGCATTGGCGGTCGAGAAGATGTGCCCCACCTTGTCCAGCGGGATGCCGTCGAACACCCGCTCCACGTCGTCCAGCGAGGTCAGGGCCACGCCGATCTGCCCGACCTCGTCGCGCGCCATCTCGTGGTCGGAGTCATAGCCGACCTGGGTCGGCAGGTCGAGCGCGATCGACACCCCGCCGGTGCTGCCCTGGGACATCAGGTAGCGGTAGCGGGCATTGGCCTCTTCGGCCGAGCCGAAGCCGGCGTACATCTCCATCTTCCACAGCTGCCGCCGGTAGCCGCCGGGCGTGAAGCCGCGGGTGTAGGGCACCTGGCCGGCATAGCCGGTGTCGCGCTGGAAGTCCCAGCCCTGGCGCAGCAGGTGCTCGGGCGTGTAGAGCGTCTCCACGGGTATGCCGCTCGAGCTGAGGAAGGCCGGCTTTCGCGCGTCCTGCAACGCGACGTGGTGCTGGGCCAGCCAGTCGTCGTAGTGCAGGGCGGGTGGGGGATGAAGGGTCTGCATCGGCGGCTCCAGGTCAGGCCGGCGTGATGCCGGCCAGGGTGGGTCTCATTTCAGCGGGAAGTTGGCGTCCTTGACGGTCTTGGCCCAGCGCGCCGTGTCGGCCACGATGCGCCGGCCGAACTGCTCGCGCGTCTCGACGATGGGGTCGTAGGACAGCTCGGCCAGCCGAGCGCGCACCTCCGGCAGGGCGGTGATGCGCGTCATCTCCCGGTGCAACTGGTCGACGATGGCCGTCGGCGTGCCCGGAGGCGCGAACATGGCCACCCAGGTCTCGACCTGGTAGTCCTTCAGCCCGGCTTCCTGCAGCGTGGGCACGTCCGGGAACACGCTGGAGCGCTTGGCCGAGGTCACGGCCAGGGGCCGGATCTTGCCGGCCTTGATGTGCTGCACCGCCAGGAACGGGTCGAAGATCACGTCGACCTGCTTGCCCAGCATGGCGGTCACCTGCGGCGCCGTGCCCTGGTAGGGGATGGCGGTCAGGTTGGTGCCGCTGAGGTACTTGAACATCTCCCCCGCCAGGTGGGTGAAAGTCGAGCCGGCGGCGTAGTTCAGCTTGCCCGGGTTGGCCTTGGCATAGGCGATCAGTTCCTGCACGTTCTGGACCGGCAGTTCAGGCTGCACCCCCAGCACGCAGCTCAGCAGCGCCATGCTGGCGACCGGTATCAGGTCCTTCTGCGGGTCGAACGGCAGCTTGGCATACAGCGCCGGGTTCATCACGATGGGGCTGGACGGCACGAAGCCCAGCGTATAGCCGTCCGGGGCGGACTTGGCGATGCGGTCGGTGCCGACGATGCCGTCCGCGCCCTGGCGGTTCTCGACCACGAAGGCCTGGCCCAGGGATTTGCTCAGCTGGTCCGACACCAGGCGGGCCAGGATGTCGGTGCCGGACCCGGCACCGAACGGCACGATGATCTTGACCGGCTTGTCCGGCCAGGTGCCCTGGGCCGCGGCGCCGCTCGCGGTGGCGGCCAGCAGGCCCGTGGCCATCAGCTGCAGGGCGAAACGCCGGGTCCGCCCGGTGCGTGCAGGATGTGTCATGTCGTGGTCTCCGTTGGGTTGACGCAAGCCGCGGCCGCAGGGCCGGGCGAAGGGGAAGCGATGGTCGGCAACACCGCCTGGGCCAGGCTGCGCGCCAGGCCCAATGGGTCGGCCAGGTCGGCGTCCGGCGGGGCCTCCAGGCGCTGCCGCAGGCCCAGGGCATCGATGCGCTGCTGCAGGCGGGCCTGCAGCACGGCCTGGAAGTGGGTCTGCATGCGGCGCAGGTCATGGGCCCGGTTCAGCGCCTCGAAGTGGCCCAGGCGCGACAGGTGGGCCCGGTGGTCCTGCAGGCATGCGACCACGGCATCCACGCCCTGGCCTGCCAGGGCGACCGTTGGCAGCACCGGCGGGTGCCAGACCTGCGTGCCGTCGGGCAGCTGGTTCACTCCGTCATGCAGATGGGCCGACCGGTCCGACAACTGCAGCCCCTGGCGCAGCGAGGCCATGGCGTCATCGGCACCCGGGCGATCGGCCTTGTTGACCACCAGCAGGTCCGCCACCTCCATCACGCCGGCCTTCTGCGCCTGGACGTCATCGCCCAGACCGGGCGCGGCGACCAGCAGCAGGCTGTGCGCCACCTGCAGGATGCCCAGCTCGGACTGGCCGGCGCCCACGGTCTCGATCACGACGATGTCATGGCCGCCCGCGGCGGCGACGCGCACCAGGTCGGCCACGCAGGTGGCCAGCCCGCCCTGGCCGCCACGGCTGGCCACGCTGCGGAAGAAGACCCGGGCCGGCTGCTCGCCGCCGTTGTCGCGGATACGGTCGCCGAGCAGGGCGCCGCCGGTGAGCGGGCTGGACGGGTCGACGGCCAGCACCGCCACGCGGTGGCCGCTGGCGGCCAGCTGGCGCGCCAGATGCGGCAGCAGCGAGCTCTTGCCGGCGCCGCCCACCCCGGTGACGCCGATCACCCAGGGGTGGGGCGCCTGCGCATAGACCTGCTCGAGCAGCGCCGCGGCCTGGGGTGCGCCGTTCTCGACCCACGAGATCGACCGCGACAGCGCGCGGGGGCGGCCCTGCCGCAGGTCCTGGTAGACGCGGTCGGCCTCGGGGCTCACCAGGCCGCCTCCAGCAGGGACAGCACCTCGGCCTGGGTGGCCAGGCGTGGGTTGAAATACAGGCCACGGTCGGACATCGCGCCCGCCGCCAGCCGCGGCACCAGCGCCCGATCCAGCCCCGCCTCGCGCAGGCTGCGCGGCACGCCCAGGCGTTGCTGAAGCGCCTGCACCTCGGCGACCGCGGCGTCGGCGGCCTGCTGTTCGGTCAGGCCCTGGATGTCCACGCCCAGCGCCTGCGCCACCAGGGCCAGCCGGTCGGCCGCCACCGCGCGGTTGAAGCGCATGGCATGCGGCAGCAGCACGGCATTGGCCACGCCATGGGCCAGGCCGCCCAGGGCACCCAGGCCATGGCACACCCCGTGGTGGATGCCGACACGGGCATTGCTGATGACCATGCCGCTCAGGGCTGCGCCGACCAACGCATCGGCGCGCGCATCTTCGTCGTCGGGCTGCGCCACCACGCGCTCCAGGGCCGGCTTCAACAGGCGCAGGCCCTGCAGAGCCAGGCCGTCGGACACCGGATTGCGGACCTTGGAGTACAGGCCCTCGATGCAATGCGCCAGGGCATTCATGCCGGTGCTGGCGAACAGGCTCGCGGGCACGTCCAGCGTCGCCCGCCCGTCCAGCAGGATCAACCGCGGCACCACCTGTGGGTCCCAGAACACCAGCTTGTGGCCCTGGTCGTCGCGGATGCCCAGCCCCGGCGTGATCTCGGCTGCCGACAGCGTGGTCGGTACCGCGATGATCGGCAGCTTGGGCGCCGGCAGCGCCTGCTGGACATAGCGGTCGGGTGGGTGGAAGACATTGGCATGGTCGGCCAGGCGGCCGCCCTCGGCCAGCAGGATGGCGCAGGCCTTGGCACTGTCGGACGCACTGCCGCCGCCCACGCTGATGAAGCCGTCGATGCGCTCCTGGCGCGCCAGGGCGGCCAGCGCCTGCACGGTCTCCACGCCGGAGTGCGGCGGCACGCCGCTGGCGGAGGCCACGATGCGCCCACCCAACGCCAGGCGCACGGTCTGCGCGGCCTGGCTGTCGGCGGACCGTGTGCCGCTGACGAACAGCAACCGGCGCAGGCCGAGCGCATCGGCCCGGGCCGGCAGGGACTGCAGGCAGCCCAGGCCGCTGACCAGCTGGCTGCGGGCGCTGGCGTACTCGAAGGCGGCCGACATGGTCATGGCCCAGCGGCTCAGGCCACCGAGCGCGGACGCGGCCGCAGGTGGCGGTCGATGGCGTCGCGCATCAGGCCGACATACTCCTGCTGGCGCTGGCGGATCTCGCGCACCCAGCCGCCCACGCCCAGGGCCAGGGGCAACCCGCCCACCTCCAGCGGCAGCAGCATGCCGATGACGCCGGCCCCGGGTATGAGCCCGCGCAGCACCACCGAGTAGCCGCGCACCCGGATCGCCGCCAGCTCGCGCTGCAGGGCGGACAGGCTGACCGGGTTGCCGCCCACCGCCGGGCCATCGTTGTGGCGCTGCACCAGGTGGCGCAGCCGCTCGTCCGGCAAGGCCGACAGCAGCACCCGGCCCAGCCCCGATGCCACCAGCGGCCGCATGGTGCCCGGGCCGACGTGCATGCGCATGGTGCTGGTCGCGGGCACGACGTGGATGTACTGGGCCTGGTCGCGTGTCGGCGCGGCCAGGATGATGGTCTCGCCGGTGGCCTCGCCCAGTTCGGCCATCACCTGCAGCACCTCGCCCTGCGGGGCCAGCAGCGGCTCGATCCAGCTGCCCAGCAGGGCCACGCGCGGTGTCGGAAAGTAGGTGCGCTGGTCCGGCCCGTGGCGCAGGTAGCCGCGCTCCAGCAGGTTGCACAGCAGCATCGATGTGCTGGACATCGGGTAGCCCAGGGTCGCCGCGATCTCGCTGACCGTGGCTTCGCGCTGCAGGCGGTCGAAGAGCTCGAGCACCTCCAACACACGCACGGCGGACTTCACGACACGCGCCATAGGGGCTCCGGCTGCGTTGACGATCCCTGGGTCGGCTTGACCTTCAGCGCAGTCTAGTGAGGAACGCCGACCAGGGCCACACTTGCGGACGCACTATTCGCATCTGTGAACCGCCGCGGCGGCAATGCGGGGATAACCCCGAGGTTGGTGGCGGCGCAGATCGTGTGGCGGGCTACCCGCGGCCGCGCAGGATCTGCTCGGCCAGCAGCAACAGCCGGTCGCGCACCGCGGCCAGCTTGATGCGGTCGTCCACCAGCCACTGCAGCATCACGCCGCGCATGGCGCCGAGCAGGATGACGGCGGTGACGCGCGGGTCGTGGCCGGCCGCGATCTCGCCCTGCTCGATGCCGGTGCGGATGTGCTGCTCGAACCAGGCCAGCGCAGTCCGGTTGTAGGCCGCCACCTCGCGCCGCAGGTCGACGCCGGGCGCCATGCAGCTTTCGGTCATCATGACCAGCAGGGCGCGCGTGGCCGTCCAGGCGCCGCCCTTGCGGCTGAAGTAGAAGTGGATGTTGGCCAGGATGGCGGCCAGGCCGGGTGCGACGGCGGGGCCACGTGACCGCTGCTCGCCGAAGCGCTCGCCGATGTAGCCGGCCAGGGCATGCACCAGCCCGGCCTTGCTGCCGAACCGGTGCGTCGCCAGGCCGCGGCTGTAGCCGGCGGCCGCGCCGACCTCGGCCAGTGTCATGCGCACCGAGCCGCGTTGGGCGACGATCTCCATGGCCGCCTCCAGCAGCCGCTGTTCGGCGGCCTCACGGCGCTCGGCATGGGTGCGGCGTGGCCGGGCCGCGTGACCGGCGGGACGGCCCGGCCTGCTGCTCGCCGCGCGCCGCGGGCTTGCGGCCGGCGCACGGCCCGCTGCCGTCACGCCGGCGCTCCGGCGGCACCCACCACGCCCTGGGCCTGCAGCGCGTCGATCTCGTCGGGCGTCAGGCCGGCCTCGGCCAGCACCTCCGCGCTGTGCTGGCCGAGCGTGGGCGCGGGCAGGGCGAGCTCGGCAGGTGTGCGGGCAAAGCGCGTCGCGGGGCGCATCGCCACCATAGGGCCAACCGTCGGATGCACCTGCGGCTCGAACAGGCCGACGGCCTGCAGGTGTGGATGGTCGGGCAGGTCGTCGATGGCGGTGATGCGGGTGGCCGGTATATCCAGCTGCTGGCACATGGCCAGCAGGCCGGCGGTGGTCATGGTCTGCGTGATGGCCGTCATGTCGGCATACAGCTCGTGGATGCGAGCATTGCGGCCATGGCGGTCGTCGCCGCCCCATACTGCGGCCAGGTCGGCCCGGCCGGCATGGGTGAAGAACCGGCGCCAGTGCTCGGCCGTGTAGGGCAACAGGGCCACATGGCCGTCCAGGGTGGGCGCAGGCTTGCGGCCGCCCGACAGCAGCCGCGCATAGCCGGCCGGGCCGGTCGGCGGCTGATAGGTGCGGCCGCCCAGGTGCTCGGCCAGGGTGAAGCTGACCATGGTCTCGAACATCGGCACCTCGACATACTGGCCCAGGCCGCTGCCGGTGCGCTCGTACAGCGCGGCCATCACGGCATTGGCCAGGGCCATGCCGGTGGTCTTGTCGGCGATCAGCGACGGCACGTAGTCGGGCGTGCCCGACGCATGCCCGATCAATCCGGCCAGCCCGCAGGCGGCCTGGATCACGTCGTCGAAGGCCGGCTTGCCCGCATCCGGCCCGTCCTCGCCGAAGCCCGTGGCGACGCAGTACACCAGTCGCGGGTTAGCCGCGGCGCAGGCGGCATGGCCGAGCCCGAGGCGCTCGATCGCGGCGGTCCGCATGTTGTGTACCAGCACGTCGACCGTGGGCAGCAGGCGCCGCAGGGCGGCCACGCCCGCCGGCTGCTTCAGGTCGATGGCCAGCGATCGCTTGTTGCGGTTGATGGCCAGGAAGATGGAACTCATGCCGCGCACGCGGGAGACGCCATTGGCACGCATCAGGTCACCTTCGGGCGGCTCGACCTTGATGACGTCGGCGCCGAAGTCGCCCAGGATCTGTGTCGCCAGCGGGCCCAGCACCACCGCGGTGAGGTCCAGCACCCGAACGCCGGCCAGCGGCCCGGTGCGGCGCGGCGGCGTGCCGGATGCGGGCGACGGCGCAGGTGTGCTCATGGATGGCGGGTTGGGGTAAGCCAGCACCAATGTTTGTTGAGCGACCAACATATTCAATCCAGAATGACCCGCACCGGCCGCGCATCGTCGCGACCGGGCCCACCCCTACAGGAGGCCGTCCGATGCAGGGCTTGAAGATCGACCCCGGCACGCTGCCGCCGTCCTGCGACGCCCTGCGGGCCGAGGTGCGGGCGTTCCTGGCCGAGGCCATGGCGGACATCCCGCCGCTGCGGCGCAACCGCAACTGGTCGGGCGTGGACGTGGCCTTCAGCCGCCGGATGGGCGAGCGTGGCTGGCTGGGCATGACCTGGCCCCGGCACTACGGCGGCCAGGAGCGCAGCATGCTCGAGCGCTATGTGGTGCTGGAGGAGATGCTGGCCGTGGGCGCCCCCGTCGGCGCGCACTGGATCGCCGAGCGGCAGAGCGGCCCGCTGCTGATGCGCTACTCGCCCGACGTGCTGGCGCCGCGCATCGTGCCGCGCATCGCCCGCGGCGAGGCCTTCTTCTGCATCGGCATGAGCGAGCCCGACTCCGGCTCCGACCTGGCGTCCATCCGCACCCGGGCGGTGCGCCAGGGCGAGGGCTGGGTCATCAACGGGCGCAAGGTCTGGACCTCCGGCGCGCACCGGGTCCACTACATGATCGCCCTGGTGCGCACCGAGGGCCGGGATACCGACCGCCATGGCGGCATGTCGCAGTTCCTGATCGACATGGCCACGCCCGGCATCACGGTGCGGCCGATCATCAACCAGCTCGGCGAGCATGACTTCAACGAGGTCACCCTCGACGACGTGTTCGTGCCCGCCGACCACCTGATCGGCACCGAGGGCGACGGCTGGAAGCAGGTCGGGGCCGAGCTGGCCTTCGAGCACAGCGGCCCCGAGCGCTACCTCAGCAGCAGCCAGCTGCTGCTGGAGATGCTGGACGTGGCCGACGCCGGCAATGACCGGCAGGCCGTGGCCCTGGGCCGGGTGGTGGCCCAGTACGGCACGCTGCGGCAGATGTCGCTGGGCGTGGCCGCGATGCTGGCGCGCGGCGAGAACCCGGCGCTGGCGGCCGCGCTGGTCAAGGACCAGGGCGCGCTGGTCGAGCAGGCCATGCCCGACATCGCGCACGACCTGTTCGGTGGCCAGGTGGCGCCCGACAGCACGCTGGCCCAGTCGATGCGTTACACCACGCTGGCGGTGCCGTCGTTCTCGCTGCGTGGCGGCACGCGCGAGATCCTGCGCGGCATCATTGCCAAGGGGCTGGACCTGCGATGAGCACCGACACCTTGATCGAAGACAGCGCCAACCGGCTCTTCGCCGAGCAGGTCGGCAAGGCCCAGCGCGAGCAGGCCGAGCAGGGCGGGCTGGATGCAGCGCTCTGGCAGCAGGTGGCGGACGCCGGCTTTCCGCTGCTGCTGGCCCGTGAGGCGTCTGGCGGGTTCGGCCAGGGCTGGACGGCGGCCTACCCGCTGCTGCGCGGCCTGGGCTACTGGCAGGTACCGCTGCCGCTGGCCGAGACCATGGTCGCCAGCCTGCTGGCTTCCATGGCGGGCTTCGACCTGCCGTCCGGGCCGCTGACGCTGATCGAACAGGGCTGTGGCAACGACCTGGTCGTCGACGGCCTGCGCGTCACCGGCACCGCGCATGCCGTGCCCTGGGCCCGGCACGCGCAGGCGGCGCTGGTGTCGCTGGCCGACGGCCGCCTGGGACTGCTGCCGCTGGGCGGCGCCGCGGGTGTGCAGTTGCGGCCGCATGCCAACCTGGCCGGGTTGCCCTCGGACACGCTGGTGCTGCAGGGCGCCGTGGTGAGCGCGATGGCCGCGTGCCCGCTGGCGCTGGCCCAGCCGGCCTGGACCTTGGGCGCCCTGGCCCGCAGCGCCATGATGGTCGGTGCCCTGGAGTCGGCGCTGGAGCAGGCGGTGCGCTATGCCGGCGAGCGCGTGCAGTTCGGCAAGCCCATCGGCCGGAACCAGGCGATCCAGCAGAACCTGGCCCTGATGGCCGGCGACGTGGCCGCCGCCCGCACCGCCACGCTGGCGGCGATGGCCGACGCGCCCGACAGCCAGGCCCGGGACGCCATCGCCACGCGCTTCAGCACCGCCGTGGCCAAGGTGCGCGCCGGTGAGGCCGCCAGCCGCGGCACCGGCATCGCACACCAGGTGCATGGCGCCATCGGCTTCACGCATGAGCATGCGCTGCACTTCGCGACCCGGCGCCTGTGGTCCTGGCGCGAGGAGTTCGGCACCGACGCCCATTGGGCCGCCGAGCTGGGCCGCGCCGCCATCCTGGCCCGCGCCAGTGGCTTCTGGCCCGCCATCACCCGCAAGCACTTCTGAAGGCCACCACCATGAGCGATGACAACCCGGACGTGCAGGTCACTTTCGACGGCCCCGTGGCCACGGTCGAGATGTGCCGCCCGCCGCACAACTTCTTCACCATTCCGCTGATCCAGCACCTGGCCGACGCCTTCGAGGACCTGGAGGCCGACCGCCGCTGCCATGCCATCGTGCTGGCGGCGCAGGGCACGGCCTTCTGTGCCGGCGCGGACTTCACCAACCGCGACGCCACGCCGCCGCACCGCAGCCCGCGCGCCGTCAACCCGATCTACGGCGAGGCGCTGCGCATGTTCGCCTGCCGCAAACCGGTGGTGGCCGCGGTACAGGGCCCGGCCATCGGCGGCGGGCTGGGCTTGGCGCTGGTGGGTGATTTCCGTGTCACCTGCCCGGAGGCGCGCTTCTCGGCCAACTTCAACCGGCTGGGCTTCCACCCGGGCTTTGGCCTGTCTGTGACCCTGCCGCGCCTGGTGGGCGTGCAGAAGGCGGCCCTGCTGTTCTACACCGGGCGGCGCATCGGCGGAGTTGAGGCACATGCGATGGGGATGGCCGACCTGCTGGTGCCGCAGGACCAGGTGCGGGCCGAAGCAGCCAAACTGGCCCGCGAGATCGCCATCTCTGCGCCTCTGGCGGTGCAGGCCACCCGCGACACGCTGCGCCAGGGCCTGGTCGAGCAGATCCGCCTGGCCGTGGCCCGCGAGAGCACCGAGCAGAACGCGCAGTTCAAGACCGCCGACTTCCGCGAGGGCGTGGCTGCCATGGCGGCGCGGCGCGAGCCGCGGTTTCAGGGAGAGTAGGCCCTGGCCGGCGCAGTCAGCGGACGATCTCCCAGAAGATGCCCAGCATCGCCACATAGCCCACGGTGAAGAGCACCGTGCGGATATAGGGCACGGCCAGCCAGTAGACGACGGCATGGGCGGCGCGTGCCCAGAAGAAGACCGCGGCCCACATGGCCGTCGTCGTATTGGCCTTGCCGGCCAGATGGGCAACGATGACCAGGGCCGCGAAGGTGCCCAGGACCTCGATGCCGTTCATCAGCGCCCGGTCGGCCCGCTTGCCCCATAGCGGCACCGGGCGCGGTTGCGGGTCGGCATAGTTCGTCGGGGTGAGAAAGCCGTTGGTCATCACCTGGCAGATGACATAGGGGATCCAGAGCGATCCCGTCAGCATCGCGGTGAAAGCCAGGTAGCGCAGGTCTGGGGTCATGGTGGTGCGTCCGGTTGTTTGGTAGGTTATGTCGGATGGAGATGGCCAGCCGGCCGCGGCTACATGTCGAGTGCTTGGGCAATCTCGATGCTGCCGCCGGCCTTGAGCAAGGGGCAGCCCGCCGCCTTGCGGTGGGCGTCCTCCAGGTTGGCGGCCTCGATCAGGCTGTAGCCGCTGGTCGGGTTGGCCCCGCCACCGTCGACCAGCGAGCCGTCGGACCGCACGGTGCTGGACTTGCCCACGGGGTTGCCGCCGTCGATGACGGCCGCGCCCATCGATCCGAACCACGCGCCCCAGGCGTCCATCGTTGCCTTGACGTCATCGGGGTTGGAGGGCGGCTTGCCGCCGTGATAGACAAACAGGTACTTGGCCATGGTGTTGCTCCGGTGGATGGGCCGCGTTGATTCGCGTCCGGCCTGGAGAGTATTCACATGATCCAGTGACCGCAATGGCGAGTGCCGCCACAATTTGGCCATCTGACTGTGGGGAGTTCACAAGATGGCCGACCAGCCGGGTGGCGACGAGAGCCTGGTCCGGGCGCTGCAGGCGCTGGCGGGCCGTGGCCGCCGCGCCGGCGCCGCCAAGGGGCCGCCGCGCGAGGACCTTATCGCGGGCCTGTCGGCGGCCGTGGCCCAGGCGGTACCCGCTTTCAGCGAGGCAGCTGATGCCGCGGTCCGACAGGACCTGCAGCAACATGCCGGCGCGCATGTCGATGAGCTGGGCCGTCTGCTGGCGGGTGGCGCGGTGGGCGGCTTCGGCTTTGTGCAGGCCTATGCGCGCCGGCTGGCGGGACTGGGGCTGCCCATCGGTGCGGCGTTGCAGGCCTATCGCTGCATGCAGACGGGCCTGGCCGCTTGGGTGGAGGGCCGCGTTTCGACGCCGCGGTCGTCAGGCACGTCGGTGCGCAACACCAGGCCGCAGAAGGCCGCTGACCTGGTGGCGACCTACCTGAGCACGGTCAGCATCGTCTTTGCCAGCGAGTACGTGGCCCATACCGAGGTCTTTGCCGAGGCCGAGGGCGACCGACGCGCCGAGCTGCTGGGCATCCTGACGGGCGGCTACGAACCCACGGACGCTCGCGTCGCGCGGCTGCTGAAGCGCGCCGGCTACCTGGAGCAGCGTCTGAGCTTCTGCGTGGCGCTGGCGCAGTCCACCGACCCTCTGGAAATGGAGAACCCGGCGCGGGCGCAGCGCATCGCCGACGCGATGGTCGCCGCAGTGGCGTCGCAGTCGGTGCGGGTGCTGGTGGGCGTACGCAGCAACCTGGTGACGGCGGTGTTCTCCGACACCCGTCGCGCATCCGGCTGGACGGCGGCCCAGGCCAGCCTGGCAGATCGCATCCGGGACCAGCTGCTGACCCTGGGCCCAGCCGTGCTGATCGGCCTGTCCAGCGACCAGGCCTCTACCGCCTTTATTCCGCGCGGTGTACATGAGGCCACGGTGGCTCTGGACTTTGCCCATGTCGGTGATCGCATGGTGGCTTTCCAGACGTTGTCGATCCGGCGTCTGCTGGTCCACCGCGGCATCGAGCATGTGCAGTCCGCGCTGCCGGCCTGGTCGGGGGCACTGGGTGAGGCCGATGCCAAGGCCCGGGGCCAATGGGTGGCCACGCTGCGGGCACTGGCCGATGCCGACCTCAATGTGCAGGGCGCGGCGCGGCAGTTGCGGGTGCACCCCAACACGATCTATGCCCGCATGCAGCGCATCGCCGAGCTGACCGGTCTGGATGCCTCGCGCTTCCACGACCTGACGCAACTGCTGCTGGCAGTCGACTGCGGGCGCCGCTGAGCGCCGGCGCCGTGGGTGCCAGATGGCGTCGCGCCGGGCCTGGCGCCCGCCTACCCGACGCGCTGCTGATACAGGTTCTGCGGATGCCGCGCCTCGGCGAAGAACATCCATCGCTCGGCCAGCAGGCCCAGCCACTGCAGCACCGCCAGTGGGGCCAGCAGCGCGACGCTGGGCGGCAGCGCGGCCAATGCGGCGGCGGGCAGGGCAAAGCCGAGCACGGCGGCGGCCCAGCGCACGCGTGTGACGACCGCCGCGCTGCGGCCGTGGAAGAACTCGCGGGTGTTGAAGGTGGGCGCCATCGTGCCTTGGGACGTCTGCACGATGCGGGGGTGGCGCACGCCGATGGCGCTCTGCAGCGTGGTCTTGGGCACCAGGTGATGGTTGCGCCAGGCGGTCAGGCCGCGGGTGGCCGCGCCGACGATGGTCAGACTCAGCGCGACCATGGCGAAGGCGGTGGTGAAGGCCGGCGCCAGCACGGCGGCCATGGTGGCCGCCAGCAGCAGCCCGGAGGCGGCGCCGAGGATGCCGAAGTTCAACGGCGTCATCGGCGTGGCCCATTCGCGCATGGCCTTGACCGCGCCGTAGATCATGCCGGTGCAGACATACAAGGCGATGGCCGACACCGCGGCCGCCAGGCCCAGCCCCAACTTCAGCGGCAAGGGCCACGATGCGACATGTGCCAGTGCCCAGGCCAGCGTCAGGCCCAGGAACAGCGGCAGCACGATGACCTCGCGCGACAGCCAGGAGGTGCGCCACATGGCAGCGGCCCGCCAGGCGCGCAATGGATGCCCGAGGTGGAAGGCGGCCGCGGCCAACCCGGTGCCGCCCAGCGCCAATACGGCGGCTGCGCCGGCCAGGCGCAGTGAGCCCGGCAGGGGTGTCACGCCGAGCGCCTCGGCGACCTCGGCGCCCACCAGGGCAAGCATCAGGCCCTGCGCCATGCCGGCCAGGGTGGTGAAGAAGATCATCGACCAGGGCGGATGCATGCTCAATGCTCCCAGTCGGCCGACAACGGTGCGCCTGGCGTGGCCGGCTCGCGACCCTCCACGCGCAGCGGGTTGACCTCGCGCACCACCTGCTGCGGGTCGGTGCTGGCCGGCGTGCGGCGACGCGGCAGGTAGTGGTTGGCTGGCTGGGTGCCAAGCTCCGGCATCAGCGCATAGCCGCCGCGCTCGCGGATGGCGACCGACACCTCCGAGTCCGGGTCATGCACGTCGCCGAAGAGGCGGGCGTTCGTCGGGCAGGCAAGCACACAGGCGGGCTTGCGCTCGGCCTCGGGGAGGGTCTTGTCGCCGATGCGGTCCACGCACAGGGTGCACTTCGTCATCACCTGGCGTTTCTCGTCGATCTCGCGCACGCCATAGGGGCAGGCCCAGGCGCAGTACTTGCAGCCGATGCACTTGTCGTAGTCGACCAGCACGATGCCGTCCTCAGCGCGCTTGTAGCTGGCGCCGGTCGGGCACACCGGCACGCAGGGCGGGTCCTCGCAGTGCAGGCAGCTCTTGGGGAAGTGGACCGTCTGGGTGTCCGGGTAGGCGCCGACCTCGAAGCTCAGCACCCGGTTGAAGAAGGTGCCCGTGGGGTCGGCGCCATAGGCGCTGTCGTCCAGCAGCGGGCCGGCGCTGCCCGAGGTGTTCCATTGCTTGCAGCTGGTGACGCAGGCATGGCAGCCAACGCAGACGTTCAGGTCGATGACCAGGGCGAGTTGCTTGCTCATATGACCCCCTTGGCGCTGCGCGCCGCCCCCCAGAGGGGGAGCGAGCACCTTCGGACCGGCCGTGCGGTGCTCATTCGGCTCTCCCCGCGAACCAGGCGCGCCAGCGTGGCGCGGGGCGCGTGCCGGGCAGGGCGGGCACGCTGTCGAACTGCGGCCAGCTCTGCCTCGGCTCGTCCAGCCCGGCGGGGCGGATGCGCACGCGCACGTCGTACCAGCCGGCCTGGCCGGTGATGGGGTCGGAGTTGGACAGCCCGCCGGGCAACTCCTCGCTGATGAGGTGGTTCAGCAGGAAGCCGCGTTCGGACTCGTTGGCCGTGTCCGACAGCGCCCACGCGCCCTTGGACTTGCCGATGGCGTTCCAGGTCCAGACCGTGCCGGGCTCCACCGCCTCGCTGTGGCGGCACTGGCAGCGCACCTGGCCCCAGGCCGACTCGACCCACATCCAGGCGTCGTCGGCAATGCCGGCGGCCAGGGCCGTCTTCGGGTTGACGTGCAGGTAGTTGTGGGTATGGATCTGGCGCAGCCAGGCGTTCTGCGAGTCCCACGAGTGGTACATCGCCATCGGCCGCTGGGTCACCGCGGCCAGCGGGTAGGCCTGTTTGTCGCTGGCCTGCACCTCAAGCGGTGCGTACCAGAACGGCAGCGGGTCGAAATAGGTGGCCAGTCGGTCGCGCAGCCGGTCCGGCGGCTGGCGCCCGCTGCCCTTGCCCTGGGCCGCCAGCCGGAAGCGCTGCATGAACTCGGAGTACAGGTGGATGGTGATCGGGTCCACGTCGCGGCGCAGGCCGACGTCGCGCGCCCAGTGCAGATAGCCGCGGTTCCAGTTGCGCATGTACTGGTGCTCCGGCGGCATCGCATGGTGGTGCACGCAGTTGTTGGCGGCGTACATCTCCCACTGGCGGGGGTTCGGTGCGCCGCGCATGGACTGCTGCCCGTCGGCACCGCGCCAGCCGGTGAGAAAGCCGATGCCGCTGCCGGGGGCGGTCTCGTAACGCACCACGAAGTCCGGATAGTCCTTGTACTTGCGCCCGCCCTCGGCGGTGGTGAAGGCTGGCAGCTTGAGACGCGAGCCCAGCTCCACCAGCACCTCCTGAAACGGCTTGCACTGGCCCAGCGGCGCGACCACCGGCACCCGCACCGAGTCGCAGGGGCCGTCGAACTCGCTGATCGGCCGGTCCAGCATCGACATCGCGTCGTGCCGCTCCAGGTAGGTGGTGTCCGGCAGGATCAGGTCGGCAAAGGCCGTTGTCTCGCTCTGGAAGGCGTCGCACACCACGATGAACGGGATCCTGTACTGCCCGTCCGCGCCCTTGTCGGTGAGCATCTGCCGCACACCGGAGGTGTTCATGGTGGAGTTCCAGGCCATGTTGGCCATGAACAGCATCAGCGTGTCGATCGGGTAGGGGTCGCCGCGCCAGGCGTTGGTGATGACGTTGTGCATCAGCCCGTGGGCCGAGAACGGGTACTCCCAGGAGAAGCCCTTGTCGATGCGCACCGGCTCACCGGCGTCGTCCACGCACAGGTCGGCGGGCGTCTCGACCCAGCCCAGAGGCGGTGCGTCCAGCGGCGTGTCGGGCTTGATCGACGCCGGGCCCTTGGGCGGCCGCGCGTTTGGCGGCACGGCGCGCGGGTAGGGCGCCTTGTGGCGGAAGCCGCCCGGCCGGTCGATGGTGCCCAGCAGGCTCATCAGGATGGCCAGTGCTCGGATCGACTGGAAGCCGTTGCTGTGCGCCGCCAGCCCGCGCATGGCATGGAAGGCCACCGGGTTGCCCTTGACGCACTTGTGCTCGCGGCCCCACCAGTCGGTCCAGGCGATCGGCAGCTCGATGGTCTGGTCACGCGCCGTGACGCCCATCTCGTGCGCCAGACGGCGGATGGTGGCGGCCGGGATGCCGGTGATGGCCTCGGCCCATTCCGGCGTGCAGTCGCGCACCCGGTCCTCCAGCAGCTGGAACGCGGGCTTGACCGGCGTGCCGTCCGGCATGTCGAAGCGGCCGAACAGCGCCGGGTCCGTGCCCTCGGCATGGTCGGCGACGGGCCGGCCGCCGTGGCGGTCCCACCAGTAGAAGTTGTGATGGCGCAGCGGGTTGACGACGTCGCCGTCCGGGTTGCGCATCATCATGCCGAAGTCGTCGCTGGCCGGGTCCTGGTTCACCAGCTGGCCGCCGTTGGTGTAGCGGGCCACGAAGTCGCGGTCGTACAGGCCGAGCGCGATCAACTCGCGGATGATGGCCATGAACAGCGCGCCGTCGGTGCCGGGGCGGATCGGGATCCACTCGTCGGCAATCGCGGCATAGCCGGTACGGATCGGGTTGATGGCGATGAAGCGGCCGCCGTTGCGCTTGAACTTGCTCAGCGCCGTCTTCATCGGGTTGCTGTGGTGGTCCTCGGCGGTGCCGATCATCACGAAAAGCTTGGCCCGGTCCAGGTCGGGCCCGCCGAATTCCCAGAAGCTGCCGCCGATGGTGTAGATCATGCCGGCGGCCATGTTGACCGAGCAGAACCCACCGTGCGCCGCGTAGTTGGGGGTGCCGAACTGGCGCGCAAACAGGCCGGTCAGGGCCTGCATCTGGTCGCGGCCGGTGAACAGCGCAAAGCGCTTCGGGTCGGTGCTGCGCAGATGGCGCAGCCGGTCCTCCAGGATGCGGAAGGTCTCGTCCCAGCTGATCGGCTCGAACTCGCCGCTGCCGCGCTCGCTGCCGGCCTTGCGCCGCAGCGGCTGGGTCAGCCGCGCCGGCGAGTACTGCTTCATGATGCCGGAGGAGCCTTTGGCACACAGCACGCCCTTGTTCAGCGGGTGCTCGGGGTTGCCCTCGATGTAGCGCACCTGTGGCCCCTCGCCCTTGCCCGCGTCGCGCAGGTGCACCCGGATGCCGCAGCGGCAGGCGCACATGTAGCAGGTCGTGGTCTTGACCTCGGTCGTGGCGCCGGGCTGCGGCGGCGCGCAGGGGTCGTGGATCGGGTCGCTCATGGGGCCAGTTTCTCCGAGGTCAGCACCGCCAGGGCCAGCGATGCCAGCCGGGCCTGCAGGGAGTCGGCACGCGAGGTCAGCACGATGGGCACGCGGGCACCCAGCACCAACCCGGCGCAGTCGCCGGCGCCGACATAGACAAAGCTCTTGTACAGCATGTTGCCCGCATTCAGGTCCGGCATCAGCAGCAGGTCGGCATTGCCGGCGACCCGGGAGTCCATGTTCTTGATGCGCGCGGCCTCGGCGCTGAAGGCATTGTCAAAGCCGAACGGCCCCTCAACCAGCGCGTCGCCCAGGGCGCCGGCGGTGGCCCAAGCAACCAGCGCCTGGGCATCCAGCGTCGCCGGTATGGCCGGGTTGACCGACTCGACCGCGGCCACGATGCCCACCTGCGGCGCCATGACGCCGATGCCGCGCAGCATCTGCACGGCGTTGAGCAAGATGTCCTGCTTGGTGCGCAGGTCGGGCGCGATGTTGACCACGCAGTCGGCCAGCGCCAGCAGCTTGGGATAGCGCGGCAGGTCGAAGACGAAGGCATGGCTGATGCGCCGCTCGCCGCGCAGGCCGTGCTGGCGGTCAACCACCGCGGACATCAGCTCGTCGGTGTGCAGCGAACCCTTCATCAGGGCCGCCAGCGCGCCGCGCTGCACCTCGGCCACGGCCTGGGCGGCCGCGGCGCGGCCACTGTCGGCCGTCGGCACCAGCTCCAGGTCGTCGATGGCGATGCCGGCCTCGCCGGCCGCCCGCAGGATGGTCTCGCGCGGGCCGACCAGCACCGGCAGCGCGATGCCGGCGTCGCGGGCTTGGCGGGCGCTGGCCAGCGCCGCTGCATCGCAGGGGTACACCAGGCCCACGCGGCGCGGGCCCTGCTGCGCCGCCCGCGCCCGGGCGGCGTCGACCAGCGCCGCCAGCCGCGGGTGCGTGGTCAGCACCACGGGATCAGACGTAGTCCTTGTACTTGTCCAGGAAGCGCACCGGCCGGGACAGGGCGTCGCGCCGGAACGGGTCGCCCAGCTCGCGGGTGCACATGATCTCGATGACGCAGGTCTTGCGCTGGTTCATCTGCAGGTCGATGGCCTTGCGCAGCGCCGGGCCGACATCCTCCAGCCGGTCGACGACGATGGCCTCGGCACCCATGGCCTGCGCGATGCCGGCGAAGCTCTGGTTGTCCAGCTCACCGGCCACGAAGCGGCGGTTGTAGAAGTCGACCTGGTTCTTCTTCTCGGCGCCCCATTGCCGGTTGTGGAACACCACCGCGGTGACCGGGATGTCGTGGCGCACGCAGGTCATGATCTCGCTCATGCTCATGCCCCAGGCGCCGTCGCCGGCATAGGAGATGGCCGGGCGGTCCGGCGCCGCGACCTTGGCGCCGATGATGGTGGGCAGCGCATAGCCGCAGTTGCCGAAGCTCATCGGCGCGAAGAAGCTGCGCGGCTCGTCGAAGCGCAGGTAGCTGTTGGCCACCGAGTTGATGTTGCCGATGTCGGTGGACACCATTACCCGCGGCGGCATGGCCTTCTCCAGCTCGCGCAGCACCTGGCGCGGGTGCAGGTACTGGCCGCCGGAGAAAGGCGTCTCCTTGCCGTTCTCCTCGATCATGTCCAGGCTGTAGGCGTCGCGCTCGTGCGTCCAGCCGTCCAGCTCCTGCTCCCAGGCGGCCTTCTCGGCGGCAATACGCTGTGCACGCTCGGCCTTGCTGGCGTCGCAGTCCAGCGCCTTGGCGCTGATGCGGGCCAGCAGCGCGCGGGCCACCGCCTTGGCATCGCCATGGATGCCGACGGTGATCTTCTTGACCAGGCCCAGGTTGGTGTGGTCGGCCTCGATCTGGATGATCCGGGCGTCCTTGGGCCAGTAGTCCAGGCCATGCTGGGGCAGGGTGCCGAAGGGGCCCATGCGCGAGCCCAGCGCCACCACCACGTCGGCCTGCGCGATCAGCTTCATGGCCGCCTTGCTGCCCTGGTAGCCCAGCGGGCCGGCCCACAGCGGGTGCTTGGCCGGGAAGGCGTCGTTGCGCAGATAGCCGGTGCACACCGGCGCGCCCAGGCGCTCGGCCAGGGCCTTGCACTCCTCGACCGCGTCGCCCATGACCACACCGCCGCCGGCCAGGATGGCCGGGAACTTCGCGCTGGCCAGCAGCTCGGCCGCTGCGGCCAGGCCGTTCTCGCCGCCGCTGCCGCGCTCGACGCGCATCGGCTTGGGGATCTCGCAGGTGATCTCGCCGTAGAAGTAGTCGCGCGGGATGTTCAGCTGCGTCGGCCCCATCTCGGAGATGGCGCGGTCGAAGCAGCGGCCGGCGAACTCGGCCATGCGCTTGGGGTTGACCACGTGGCCCTGGTAGCGCGTGAACTCCTGGAACATCGGCAGCTGGTTGGCCTCCTGGAAGCCGCCCAGGCCCATGCCCATGGTGCCGGTCTCGGGCGTGATGATGACCACCGGGCTGTGGGCCCAATAGGCGGCCGCAATGGCGGTGACGCAGTTGCTGATGCCCGGGCCGTTCTGGCCGATCACCACGCCGTGCCGGCCCGACACCCGTGCATAGCCGTCGGCCATGTGGCCCGCGCCCTGCTCGTGCACCACCGGGATCAGCGTGATGCCGGCCGGCGCGAAGATGTCCATCGCATCCATGAAGGCCGAGCCCATGATGCCGAACATGGTGTCCACGCCCTGGGCCACCAGGGTCTCGACAAAGGCCTCGGAGGGCGTCATCTTCTGCACGCCGGTGACGACGGTGCGGCGGGAGGTGGGGGCGGCGGTGCTCATGCGGCTGGCTCCTGGCAGTGGGGTCCGGCGCGCGGCCGGCGCGGTCGTGCGGCGGGCAGGCGGTGGACAGGTCGGGAAGGCACGCGATTCTGTCAAAGAATCTGTCGATTTATGGAACGATTCGTCCTTGTTTCCGGAACCGAACTAACATCCATTCATGGCAACCCAGCGGCGCACGGAGGCAGGCCCGGCGCAGATCGACGGCCCGACGCCGGCGCTGCGCCTGATCGCACTGCTGGAGCGCATCGCAGCCCGGGACCAGGGCGTGTCGCTGCCGGCGCTGGTCGACGAGACCGGCATGGCCAAGGCCACGCTGCACCGCATGCTGGCCCAGCTGGAGGGTGCTGCCTTGCTGCAGCGCGGCGCCGACGGCCGCCACTACCGCGCCGGCACGCGGCTGCGCCGCTTTGCCGAGAGCCTGCTGTTCCACAGCACGCACCACGGCGCGCGCCATGCCGTGCTGCGCCACCTGGTGGACGAGCTCGGCGAGAGCTGCAACCTCACCGCGCTCAGCGGCAGCGAGGTGATCTACCTGGACCGGGTGGAGACGCCGGCGCCGCTGCGCTTCTACCTGCATCCCGGCTCGCGCGTGCCGGTGCACTGCTCGGCCAGCGGCAAAATGCTGCTGGCGCAGATGACGCCGGCCGAGCGGCGGCAGTTGCTGCGCCATGCGCCGCTGGCGCCGTACACGCCGCAGACGCTGACCGACTTCGACCGCCTGGAGGCCGAGGTCCGGGCCATCAAGCGCCAGGGCTTTGCCATCGACAACGAGGAGTTCCTGCCCGGCCTGCTGTGCGTGGCCGTGCAGGTGCCGGCGGGCGGCCGCCGTGCCAATCTCTGCGTGGCCGTGCAGGCGCCGGTGATGCGCCTGCCGCTGCAGCAGGCGGCGTCGGTGCTGCCGGCGCTGCAGCGCGCGGCCCGGGCCTTGGCGGCGATCGAGGCGGGCGAAGCCGTCGATGCCGCACGCAAGGCGCCAGCCGCGCCGGGGCGTTCCGCGGCCAGGCCACGG